>JBEGTL010000007.1:0-41989 GCA_041179425.1 Pseudomonadota bacterium
AAAGACCAGCCACACCGTTGTACAGACCACATTGCTGCGCCGCGCCGTGGGTGCGACGAGTGTCAGGTACGCGGCGACCTGAGACCTTCGAGCCAGTGCGTGGTGGTGCGCGGAACACCGTCAGTCGTGATGGTGATGGTGCGAATGATGGTGTCGGCCTCGGGGGGCACGGGTCGCACCAGCACGTCGATCCAGCGACCCACCAGCTCGTTGTACTGGTCGCTCGCGAGCGAGATCCCCGCATTTTTGAGGATGCCGAGCATCCACTCAGCATCGCGGGTATTTCCGCCGGCCGCACCGATGGCGGCGAGCGCCTGCTGTTCCGTGTCTTGTTGCGTCATGGCTGCCTCTCGCCTCCGCACTTACTCCAATCCACACGTGCGGGACAGTGGGCGCGAGAGACTTGTTCTGCCCGCTGCACAGTTCGACGGCATCGCGCTCGACTTCCCCAAGATGGATGGACTCAACATCGGGATGTCGATCTATCAGGACATCGGCGGCGACAGCTGGAAGGTGTGGATCGACGAGATCGCGGTCGACACCAAACGGATCGGCTGCTCGTTCTGACTAGAGATCGATGGGGCCGTCGGGCAACGCCCGCGTGAGCATCGCCATGCCGTCGGGCGCGCTGAACGCGAGCAGCGTGGCGTCGATGGCCTCGCGCGACTTGATCACGGCGTCGCCGTACGCATCGACGAAGTCCCCGAAGGGGCCGCGATATAGCTCGCCCCGCACCTCGTCCTTGGTCGCGTCCGGCACGATCCGTTTGCCGACGGGACTCGACACCAGCCACACGTACTGAGAGTAGCCACGTGCCCACCTGCGCAGCAGCTCTCCCGACGGGTCTTTTCCGCACGTGCGGCCGAGCGCCGCCGTGTAGGCGGCGCGCAGATCTGCGTCGCGATGGATGGCGGCGGCGTCGACCTCGATGTGCTCGCGCAGCTCGCGTCGACCCATGAAGTCGAAGCCGAGCCGCTCTTCGTGGAACAGCACGCTGTGGAACTTCTCCACTTCGGTGTGGTGGTGCAGCACGTCGCGGCCGAGCCGGCGCGCTCGCTCGCGCGCCATCCGATTGACCAGCGGATGCAGCGCGCGATCGACGGCCAGGTGCGACACGAAGCCGAGCAAGAACGCGAGCACCCGCTGTGCTTCTTCGGCGTGCCCTTGGTTGTGGTGCGCGCGGGATAGCTCGAGCATGGCCAGCGCACCCAACGCGGGGTTGCCCTTGTGCAGCAGGTCGCCCCAGGTCGACTGCGCGGTGGGGCGCTTGAACAGGTAGCGCGCCACGCCGAGCGGGAACTTGTCGAAGTAAGGGAAGTCGATCACCAGACAACCCAGCCGGCCCAGCGCGGTGAGCGGCGCCTGCCGCAACGCGTGACTGGCGCGCGACGCGACCAACGAGTCGAGGAAGGCCGAGATGTGGATCGCTTCGACGGGCATGCGGCGGCGAGTATGCGCTTCCCTCTCCAGTGCGCCAACCGCGCTGCGCGACAGCCGCGCAACAGTCAGGGGTCAGCACACGAACCGACAAAGCTCCACTCCCGCGAACAATCTACCAACCCGATGGTTAGCAGCATGCGGGCGAACGCGACGACGTCCAGCGCGGGAACTTACGACTCGCTCTCGCGAACGAGCCCCGAGGCGCCGAGGTAGGCCGAGTCGGCCAGCGGACCCAGGCACGAGGGAGGGATCGCGAACGCGTCCACCAGGTCGAGCGCCCGCGGCGCGATCTCGCGCACCAGCTCGTTGACCTGATCGCGCACGGCGCGCGACTTGGGTGGCGCCATGAAGTCATTTTCCAAAAACCACGCGAGGTCGGCCTCGATGCGTGACAGGCCGTACAGCGCGCACAGTGGCTCGAGCAGCGGCTGGTCGCGCGCGACCGATTGAAAACAGCCGAGCACGTAGGTCTCGATATGAGCCCGCGCGAGCGAGATGCCATGATCTTGGCAGGCGTCGAACGCCTGTTGTGGACTCAGGCCGTCTTCGATGCGCCGCGACACACGCCGAGCGAGCGACGCGAGTAGCGTTTTCTCACGAAAGCGCAGTGCGGTAGCGTGCAGTTCGAACGAGCGCAGCGACTCGCTCGAGTCGGCCCGCAGCGCGATGGGGTTGCGCTCTTGCACGGCGATGACCACGTCCTCGACCAGCGACTTGAGCACCGTGCTGACGGGGCGCTTGTGCAGCATGCCGCGCATGATGCGCAGCAGGTTGTTGGCCACCAGCTGCAGCAACACGGTGTTGTCGCCCTCGAAGGTGGTGAACACGTCGGTGTCGGTGCGCAGTCCGTCGATGCGGTTGGACGTGAGGTAACCCTGCCCTCCACACGACTCGCGACACTGCTGCAGCGTGGCCACGGCTTGCCACGTCGACAGCGCCTTCAGGCCTGCGGCCAGCGTCTCGACATCCGGGCGCGTCACGCCCTCGGCGTCGACCTCGGAGGCGCGCCTGACCAGCTCGGCCTGCGCAAACGTGTAGGCGTACGCGGCAGCGAGCGGCGGAAGCAAGCGGCGCTGATGACTCAGGTAGTCGAACAGACGGATCTCGCGTCCGTCGGCGTCGGCAAACTGCGTGCGCGCGAGGCCGTACCGGATGGCGATGGTGAGGCCCACCTTGGACGCTGAGACGGCGGCACCCGCGATCGCGATGCGGCCCCCCACCAGTGTCCCCAGCATGGTGAAAAATCGTTTGCTCGAGCTCGGGATCTTACTTTGGTACTGACCGTCCGGGTCGACTTGCCCAAAACGATCGAGCAGCGCGCTGCGCGGCACACGCACGTCATCGAACCACAGTCGGCCGTTGTCGACGCCGTTGAGGCCCATCTTGTGGCCGCAGTCCTCGATGCGCACGCCCTGTTCCGGAGTGCCGTCTTGGCGGCGAATGGGCACCAAAAAGGCGTGCACGCCGTAGCCCTCGCCGAGCGTCTCGAGCTGCGCGAACACCACCGCCATGCGCGCGTGGGCAGCGGCGTTGCCAATCCACTCTTTGCCCGCCGCGAGACCGGGTGTGGAGATCACGAAGCTCTCGCTCTCGGGTTCGTAGCGCGCAGTGGTGAGCAACCCTCGTACGTTGGAGCCGTGACCACGCTCGGTCATCGCAAAGCAGCCCAGCAGCTCGCCCTTCAGCGCCGACGTGAGCAAGCCGTGGTGAGCACGGGTGCCCAGCGCCTCGATGGCGCCTGCAAACAGGCCCGCTTGCACGCCAAACTTGACGACCAGGCTCTGGTCGAACAACGCCAGCGTCTCGAACGTGGCCACGAACCGCGCGACCTCGCGGCCCTCGCTCAGCCCCTTGGGGAAGCAGTGCGCGAGCGTGCCGCGCTCGATGAGGCGACGCAGCCACGACAACACCTGCTCGCGGTACGCCGCGGTGCCGAGCTCTTGCACCGCACGAAACTCGGGCTCGCCGAGCAACGCGCGAACACCGTCCCGCGTTCTAGCCTGGGGGCCATCGAGCCAGGCGCGCAGCTGTGCGTGCTCGGCCTCGCTGACACGATCTGAGGGTGCGCGTGGAGGGCGCGCGGTGCGCTCGACGGGAGATGTGCTCGTCTCTAGCTCTTCTTCGGTAAAGGTATCCCCGACGCTCGCCAACAACGTAAGGGCGTTGTGGACCTGACTGTCCGCAACGTTGCCCGACACGAGTGCGGCAGCGAGCGCCGAGAGCGTGCGACGCTGACCGTTGGGAAGCACCGACAGCCAACCAGAGACCTCGCGCTCGAGCGTGCAGAGGGCACGTGGAGACGGTGGCGCGTCTGGATTGAGCCAGCCGAGCACGGCGGTTCGTGCGGACTCGGAGAGCCAGCTTGCGCGCTCGAGTGTCTCGCGAATGGCGAGCAGCTCGGCGGGTGTGAGGTGGCCGTCCCGCCAAGCGGCGAGGACGAGGGGAGCGAGATGGCGAAGCTGCGGCTCCTGCCACAGCACATCGGATGGTGTCGGCATGAGCTTCCTGTTGCGTACGCACCAGAACCAAGGGCGAAACCATTTGCTGTCCACAAGCGGCGCATCGGACGACAAAAGATAACGGAGCCGATACAGCTTGGAGATCCGTCGCACAGACTCGCCTGGGTCAGGCGAACTTCCACAAAAAAGCTGCCCCCGTTCGAGCCGCTTCTGCTACGTCGCGGTACGTATGGCGAGCCGTGGTGATCCGATCGAAATTCGGGTCGCTATAGCAGAGCGGTCAGTTTCCAGTCCGCACGCAGCACGTCCCCCCGGACGTTCGCCCGATTGAGCAGTACGGGTCACTCCTGTCGAGGGTTTTTTACGATGGCTTCCAACTTCAACTTCAAGACCGTCTTCTTCGCAGGACTCCTGCTCGGCGGCTGCAGCAGCGACATGGCGCCACAGGGCGATGACCAGCAGACCAGCGGCGCCACTGCGCAGACCAACAAAGACGCGGGCAAGGCCGACGCCGGCAAGGCTGACGCGGGCGCCAAGGCCGACGCCGGCAAGAAGGACGCGGGCAGCAGCGCCGACGACGAAGGCGACGAGACGACAGACGGCGACAGCGACGAGACCGCCGACGAGCCCACCGATGAGGCGCCGCAGGACGAGGGCGACGAGCCCGCAGCCCCCATCGACGCCGGCACCACCAAGGTCGACGCGGGCACCAAGGCCGACGCAGGCGCCACCAAGGCCGACGCGGGCGGCGTCGGCGCGGGTGGCGACTGCACCACGCTCACCTACGAGGCGTTCGGCAAGTCGTTCCTCGACACCTACTGCATCACCTGTCACGGCGCCGCGATGAAGCCCACGTTCAAGACGCTGGCTGAGGTCACCACCAACAAGGCCAAGATGAAGGCCGAGGTCACCACCAAGGCGATGCCGCCCAAGGGCCAAAAGGCCCCCACCGACGAAGAGCGCGCCGAGTTTGCCAAGTTCATCGACTGCGGCCCCAAGTAAAGACACCCGGCCCCTGAGCCGCGAGCAAAAATAGGCGCGATCAGGTGACGGTGGCCTTGGGGAAGGTCAGCTCGAACTTGCTGAACCTGGCTGCGGTCAGCACCCGGTCTGCGGCCAGGTTGGCAAACATGCCGGGCTCAGACCAGGCGTGCACGACCTTGGCGCGCTGCATGAGGCCGTGACCGCTGGGTGAGACCTGGTAGGTGCGCCCATCCATCACTTGGCCCAGCGTGCGCATGCCGTGGGGCAAGATGCTGGCCGTAACCGGAAGCGCGAGCGTGCCGTGACGCAGCCACAGCTCGACCGCGATGGTGCCCTGGACGCGCAGCGTGATGCGCTTGATGCCGTCACGCCCGTCTTGCACGTCGAAGTCGGCGCGCTCTTTGGGGATGGCCCAGTTGTGCTGGCCGCTGTCGACGCTGGCCTGTGTGGACACGTAGATCTTGGTGATGGACGGCAGCCGCCGCGCGCCAAAACGAAACGTGCCCGGGATGAACAGCAGCTCGCGATACGGGCCCACGGGCGACGACGCGTACTCCACGTACATGACCCAACCGAACTGTCCGAAGCGCGCCTCGGCAAGCTCGGTGGGAGCAAACAGCTCGGCGCGGCCTCGCGGCAGCGGCAGCTTGATCATCAACATGTAGCCGTCCCCTCGCAGCTTCCATGGTGCCGGGACGATACTGCTGCCGTGCGCTACCGACGAAGGCATGGTCATGATTCGCTCGCGTACTCCAAGTCGGTCGGTCTCCTACCAAGCTAACGGCGCACGGAGGCAGAATCAAGCGAACCTCCGGCGGGAAGTCGTGCAGAAACAAGATCGAGTGCTCGAGCGCATCGCGCGCGACCAACGCCTGACGCGCAAGCTCTTCGGTGGGCGAAGCTCTCCGTGTGCTCGTCAGCGCTCCGCTCGGTCGAAGCGCGCGGGCCTACCGCGCCCGAGCGAAGACTCGATCACGCGCGCGAGCTTGCGCACGCCCTCGCGGATGTCGCGTGGCTCGGCCGCTGCATAGCTGAGGCGCAAAAACGGGCCCAGCGGCTCGGCGGGAAACCACGAGCGACCCGCGTTGATGTGCACACCCGCTTGCTCTGCCTTTTGTGCGATGTCGAGATCGTCGAGCGACTCGGGCAGGGCGATCCACATGTTGAAGCCGCCCCTCGGCACGTGCGCGAGCGACGACGTCGGTAGCTCGCTGCGGATCGCATCGACCGCTGCATCCCGGCGCTCGCGCAGGGTCGCACGCAGCTGCGCGATGTGTCGCGGCCAGCCTGGCGAACCCACCAGCTCGAGCGCGATCTCTTGCAGCATGCCGCTCACGAACCAGTCGTCGACCGCGCGTGCGGCGCGCAGCCGCTCGAGCACCGGGCCGAGTGCCGCGATGGCCGCGATGCGCAGCCCCGGTGCAGCCGTCTTGGTGAGCGAGCGGATGTACACCACGTGACTTGGACAGTCGCGCACGAGCGGCGGTGGCACCACGCCCTCGATGGTCAGGTCGCGCGCGTAGTCGTCCTCGATCAAAAAGATGTTGGCGCGTCGTGCGATGTCGATCACGGCGCTGCGCCGCGCGCTCGACATCACCGCGCCCGTGGGGTTGCTGTACGCAGGCTGTAAGTACAGCGCGCGTGCCCCCGTGCGCGCGATCGTTGCCTCGAGTGCGTCGGGCCGCACACCCTCCAGATCCGAAGGCACGGGCACCGGGCGAATGCCCGCCGCGCGCGCGATGGCGAGCGCACCAAAATAGCTGGGCGACTCGAACAAGAGCGACGCACCGGCAGGGACCAGGGCGCGCAGCACCGCCGACAGCGCAGCCTGCCCGCCAGGCACGATGAGCACCTGGCGCGCCGTGATGTCGCCCCCGATGTCGCGCGCGAACCAGGCGCGCAGCGGGTCGAGCCCCTCGGCAGGCACGCGGCTCCACACGTCCTCGCGTCGCGCCGCTCGCAGCGAAGCGGCGCGCAGCAACGCGAGTGGCTGCGAGGCCAGATCCATGTAGCCCGTGCCGAGTGGAATGAGCTGTTTGTTGGCGGTGGCGAACGGACTCATGCCGATGTCGAGCCCCACGCTGTTCGCGCCCAGCGCGAGCGCCTGAAAGCTGACGTCGATAGGCTCGGTCTGACTCTTGATGGCAGCGACGAACGTGCCATCTCCCGGTCGCGTGACCACGCGCCCTTCGCGCGACAGCTGCGCGAGCGCGCGCTGCACCGTCACCGGACTCGCCTCGTGCCGCTCGGTCAGCTCGCGCACCGACGGCAGCCGCGTGCCGGGAGGGAGCTTGTCGAGCTTGCTGCGCAGCGCCTCTGCAATGCGGCTGGCCGCGTCCGTACCGAGCCCGCTCGCCTTGTCGTTGCCTCGCGGCGCGCGCTTGATCGGGGCACGCGCGGAGCCCTGCCGACTTGCCGTGCCCCCCTCGGTAGCGTTACTCTTCCTCATGTATGGCAAGAGTAACGTTACTGCCGCGCGCACGATAACGCAATCCTTCGCGGCGAGCTCGGCGCCGGCCAGCACGTCCGCCGCCCCTGGAGCCCGAGCACGCGAGGCAAGCGCCCTGTTTTGGTGCGCCCTCGCCGTGCTCGGCTTCAGCTTCAGCCTGCCCGCCACGCGGCTGGCGAGCGGTCAGATCGATCCGCTCATCCTGGGCCCAGGACGCGGCGCGGTGGCAGCGATCTTTGCTATCGCCATCCTGCGCACGAGCCGCGCGCGACTACCCTCTGCAACACAGCTGCGCTCGCTGGTGCTGATCGCGCTCGGCATCATCATCGGCTTCCCGTTGCTGACCTCCATCGCACTCGAGCGGGTCCCCACCCATCACGCGGTGGTGATGGTGGGTGTGATGCCGCTCGCGACCAGCGTGTGGGCCGTGCTGCGCAACGGCGAACGCCCTGCCCCGCTGTTCTGGTTGTTTGCGTCGCTCGGCGCGGGTGCCGTGCTGTCTTTCGGCGCGGCCACGCACGGCCTCACGCTCGCGCCCGCCGACCTGTACTTGTTGCTGGCCGTACTGGTCTGTTCCGTGGGCTACGCAGAGGGTGGACGCCTGGCCAACCAGCTCGGCGGCGTGCACGTGATGTGCTGGGCGCTGGTGCTCTCCCTGCCCTGTACCCTCGCCGCCATCGCGTACGCAGTGACCTTTCGGGCCCTGCCCATGCCGAGCACGCAGGCGCTCGCCGGCTTTCTGTACCTCTCTTTGGTCAGCTCGCTGCTCGCCTTCTGCGCCTGGTACCACGGCCTAGGCCTCGGCGGCGTGGCGCGCGGCAGTCAGGTCCAGCTCCTGCAGCCGGTGCTGAGCTTGGTGTGGTGCGCAGCCTTGCTCCATGAGCCCCTGCCCCCGGCCACGCTCTTCGCTGGCGGCGCGGTGCTCGTTTGTGCCGCCGGCTCTCGCTGGGCCCGCAACTGAGAGGCTCTGTGCGCTGGACAAGTGCGAGGCCGTCCGTTAGCTTCGGAGAGATGTCGTTCCCGCGCTCAGGTTCGTTTCTCCTATCGCTAGGCCTAGGCCTAACGCTGGGGGGGTCGCGCCCGCGCCGCTGAACTTCGTTTTCAGACGTTCCGCACCCCCATCCGGTCTACACCCGATGGGGGTTTTGCGTTTCGGCATCCTTCCCATCGGTTTTTGCTCAGGAGCTGACCATGTCGACGAAGATGCCGTTCCACAAGTACCGACCCTTTGCCCCGATCGCCCTGGCCGATCGCACCTGGCCCAACAAGGTGATCGAGCGCGCCCCGCTCTGGTGCAGTGTCGATCTACGGGACGGCAACCAGGCACTGGTCGAGCCGATGGGTCCAGAGCGCAAGCACCGCATGTTCCGCGAGCTCGTGCGCATGGGCTTCAAGGAGATCGAGGTCGGGTTCCCCAGTGCGTCGCAGCCCGACTTCGACTTCGTACGTCAGATCATCGAACAAAAGCTGATCCCCGACGACGTCACCATTCAGGTGCTCACGCAGGCGCGCGCCGAGCTCATCGAGCGCAGCTTCGAGTCCATCCGCGGTGCCAAGCGCGCCGTGATGCACCTCTACAACTCCACCTCTACGTTGCAGCGCCGAGTGGTGTTCGGCTTGGATCGCGACGGCATCAAAAAGATCGCGGTCGACGCCACCAAGCTGGTGCGTCAGCTCGCCGACAAGATGCCCGAGACCGACGTCGTACTCGAGTACTCGCCCGAGAGCTTTACGGGCACCGAGCTCGACTTTGCCAAAGACGTGATCGAAGCGGTCATGGAGACCTGGGGCGCGTCCAAGGACCGTAAGGTCATCATCAACCTGCCCGCCACGGTGGAGATGTCCACACCCAACATCTACGCCGACCAGATCGAGTGGATTGGACGCAACGTCAATAACCGTGACCACTACGTGCTGAGTGTCCACCCCCACAACGATCGGGGCACCGCGGTCGCGGCTGCCGAGCTCGCGGTGATGGCTGGCGCCGACCGCGTCGAGGGCACGTTGTTCGGCAACGGCGAGCGCACGGGCAACGTCGACGTCGTCACCCTCGCGCTCAACTTGTTCTCGCAGGGCGTCGACCCCGAGCTCGAGATCCACGACATCGGCGCCCTCAAAGAGCTTGCCGAGCACTGCAATCGCCTGCCCGTCCACCCGCGCCACCCGTACGTGGGCGAGCTGGTCTACACCGCCTTCTCCGGCTCGCACCAAGATGCGATCAAGAAGGGCATGCGAGCGCGCGCCGAGCGCCAAGACGTCCAGTGGGAGGTACCTTACTTGCCCATCGACCCGGTCGACGTCGGCCGCAGCTACGAAGCCGTCATCCGCGTCAACAGTCAGAGTGGCAAGAGCGGTGTCGCCTACGTGCTCGAGCAAGACTTTGGCTTCGTCATCCCCAAAGAGCTGTCGCAAGAGCTCTCGCAGCACATCCAGCGCGAGGCCGAGCGGCGCGAGGGGGAGGTCTCGCCGGCCGACATTCACGCCATCTTCGAGCGCGAGTACGTCAACCGTCAGGATCAGTTCCAGGTCGCCCGCTACGAGTCCAAGAGTGAAGACAGCGGCGAGCGACATCTGTTCACGCTCGACGTCGGGGGCAAGCGCAGCGTCATCGCTGCCCAGGCCAGTGGCCCCATCGATGCGTTCATGGTCGCGCTCGCCGACGCTCAGGTTCACTACGGCCTCGACACCTACAGCGAGCACGCCCTCGGCCAGGGCAAGGCTGCGCGCGCCGTCGCGTACGTCGTCCTCACCGCTCCCAACGGTCAGCGCACGGCCGGTGTCGGCATCCACGCCAGCATCGTCACCGCCTCGCTCTACGCCATCGGCTCGGCACTCAACCGAGCCGGCGCCGTGCCCCAGCCGGTGGTGCGCGCGGCCGAGTAAGGCCCGCGCACGCACCCTTGGTGCCCATCAACAGCGCCGCGCGCTGCAGACGTAGACGCGCCACGACAACGTTGCACAACGTCGTTACTTCGTGGTTTCCAAGAACTCACCGACCACCGGCAGGTTGGTCTTGAGCGAAGCGAACTGTTTGCTTCGGTCCTGACACAGCAACGTCTCTTCGAGAGCGGCAGCCGTCGCATAGTTGACGGCTTCGACGCCCACCTTCCAGTCGATGCTCCCGCAATCAGACAGGGCCGCGAGGCCGATGGCGAGGAACGCGACATCTCCACTCGGCGCCTTGAGAGCGTTCAGCGGCAGCGCCACGTCCGCGGGCAAGTCTTGACGACCTGACACCGGCAGACCGCAAGAAGCCGTAGTGGCCAGCTGATCGGACAGTCAGATCGACGCGGTGCGTCCTGCACTCCGACAGGCTGCGCGTCGCTACTCAAACTTTGATGCGCGAAGGTAGCCGTCGCCCGAGGGAACTTTCCCCGTCGAGCGGTGCTCTGCGAGGGGGGCGGCGCAGCGCTAGTCGTCGGCGGGTGGAGGGTCGCTGCCCAGAGGACCGAGCGCGGTCAGCGTCTTCGCGGTCGGGTCCGCTACCGAATGAGGAGCCACCAGAGCTCCTGCCTCGCGCCACCGGCCGGCTTCTGACGATGTAGCTGCTCCCAATGTGCCGCTCGTCAGCCAGCACGGGGCTGACGGCGAAGGCCTCTGCGAGCGCGCCAGGGTCGCGCCACGAGGGCTTACTACCCAACAATTTCAAGGAAGTAGCGAGTCGGTGCGGGAGTTGATCGCCGGGCTGCGGTGGCCATGCTAAGCCATGCGCCGTCGTGACTCGTTCTCGCGTGCCTTTTCGATGTGCCTAAATCGCTGGTCTCGGGTGACTCTGAGCGAGCCAAATAGGAAACGGAATCGGTTGTAGTCTCGCTAGATTGAGTATCCGAAGGCCCCCGTAGCTCAGCTGGATAGAGCAGCGACCTTCTAAGTCGACGGTCGGGTGTTCGAATCGCCCCGGGGGCGCTAGTGATTGCGCGGGGTTTCGAAGCAGAACAGCACGGCGCAGAGGCCGCTGCTACCACAACTGCTACCACGTTTTGCCCGGATTGTGCACGGGCAGCCCCTGCCGGGCCGACGCCCGCGGCGATGGCGCTGCAGCGAGGCGTCAATGGCGACCCTGGCGCGGCAGAAGCGCACGAGCGAGCCGAGCATGATCGTGCCTCGCCGCCTGCGCTGAGGGCCGCCCTCGCCCGGGCCCGGAGCGACGCACAGGGCCTCGCAACGCTCGAGATCGGTGTGTTGCCCTGCCCTGAGTGCAGCGGCCCTGGCGAGCACGTGGCGCACGCGCATCCAGGGATCGATGCCGCATGCCGCAGCTGCGGGTGGCGGTACCCGAGCAGACCGAGAGGCGAGCGAGGGCTCTGCGCCGTGTGCCTGCGTCCTGCCTACCTCTGCGACGGGCAGCGCTGCGAGCTCGCCACGCCAGAGGGCGACGCGCACCGCACCGGCCCATCGCGCGAGCAGCCCTTGGCGCCCCTGCAGCAGCCGTAGACCGGAGTACCTGACATGCCGTACCGAAGTGCGGGGCGCAGGCCTCGCGAGTCGTTCCTGCCCGCGCTGGCCAGAATCATCGCGCGAATCGAGTCTCGAGCCGTCCAGCGCGTGCGTTGGACTTGGCCAGCGATGTTCGGGGGAGGTAAGGACACCGCGACGATCTGGATCGAGTCCGTGTACGTCTTCGGATCGTTCGCCCGCGGCGCGCCGCTCTGCGGTGACCTCGATCTCCTGATGGTGTTCAACCACGCCGAGGGACCGCGTCCGCTCGAGCGAATCGTCAGAGCGCACTTCGTCGCCCGCCCCGCTGCCACGGACATCGTCGTGGCCAGCGTCTCCGAGCTGGCTGAGAAGCTCGAGCGCTTCCCCGAGGCGAAGCCGATCTGGTCCTTCGCCGATCGCGAGTGGCGCGCGCGAGTCGCGCAGATTCCCATCGACAAGAGCGCGGGCCGCTTCGAGCGGCGCACCGACCGCCTCCCTCTTCCCCTCGCACAGTTCGACTTCCACAGCCTCGACCACGCACACAGCGTCGTCGATGCGATCGAAACGGGGGTGCTCGTCAGCACGTGGGTACCCATGGAGTCGATCGTGCCCCAGCCCGAGCACTGGGAAGAGGAGCTACAGCGGATCAGCGGCATCTACCACGACCGTCTCGGACGACGGAGCCGAGAGGTGCTGCCGTTCGTGATCCAGTGGATCCACGCCGAGCTTGACACGCCGGCGATCGGACGCTGGGGCTCCGAGCGCGCGTGCGTGCATATCAACGCGGCCTTCGTGCACATCGGGCGCCCATCCCTGGACGTCTGCTTGCTGTACCGAGCAGACGTCTCGCAGTTGGTGCTCGCACCTCACCTGTCGCGGCAGTACGCGCCCGGGCTGTGGATCCTTGCGAGAGGCGAGCAGCACCCCGTCGTGCAGCTCTTCTCCGCGTTGCGAGCGTGGGTCTCGCTGGAGGAGGGCTCACACACGGTACTGCTGTTCCTCAAGGACCATCTCCTCCACAAGTACGGCGTCGAGCTTTTCCCGACTCGACGAGCCGCTCAGGAACTCATCGACTCCACCCACGACGGTGACCAGGCGGACGAGCGCGTGCCGGCGCGTATCGATGGTCGCTCGCTCCTCGATCTGGTCTCCAAGCTGGAGATCGTGCTGGTCGGCGACGATGAGCTTCGTGTCATGGGCCCCGCAAGCGAGCTGGCCGAGGCTTTGGCTCAGCGACTCGGACTGTCAGGTCGCGTGCGCCCTCGCCGAGGAGGCGCCTCCGAATGACTTTCGATCACCGGCGCATCGGTAGGTTCGTGAAAGGTCTTTGCTCGGGATGGACTTCCGGTTACGTCCCGATGATCGGAGAGCGCGTGAAGAAAGCACTGACGGGGTTGCTGCTGCTGACGGCTGGCGGATGCTACGGGCGAGCAGCGCCCGACAGCTGCTATCGCAAGTACGTCGTGAATCACCGCGGAGATGAGACACGAGACAACTATCAGGCGTGCATGGTGCGCGCGAACGCGCTCGAGCATGGCGTTTCACAGGACGTCGAGGTGCTTCGAGAACGGGTCGCCTTTGAGACGGGCTGCTCGACGGCGACAGTGACCGTCTTCGAACACACCGGAAACGCGGCCACGCTGGTGGGCGTGGACGCGTGCGGACAGCGCACGACCTACAGCCGGCGCCTGCGACGGCATCTCGGGATGCGGTCGAAGCAGAACACCGCATGGGAGGTGGTCGGCGTTTCCGTGATGCCGACTGCCTCAACACCGGCGACCGTGGAAGCGCCCGCGGCAGCCCCGGCGCACGTGCGGGCACCTGTGGATCGCGTGTTCGGGAAGGCGGGGAGCCTGTGAGGCGCGCACTGGTGTTGCTGGCGCTCGCAGGCTGCGGGGACGACGGGGGAGGTTCCGACGGCCCGTGCTCACCGATAAGCGGGACCTGGCTGTATCGTTACACGGAGCGCCCCAGCGGGCTCTGCGACGTCGGCATCATCGAGACGATCGCGGTCGTGGGTGCAGCCGCCCCTGCGGCCAAGTGCACAGGGTCTGTCGCGGTGTCCGAAGACCGATGCGAGATCACGTACAGGCGGTTCCGCTGCCGCAACCCGCAGACGGGCGACTTCATCGTGACCGACGGCACTCTGCGGCTGGTGGCTGACGACCGTCTGGAGGGCATTGTGCAGATGGCGATCGAGAGCGCCGACCCGTCCATCAGCTGCACATCGGTGTTCGATGTGACCGCGACACAGCAGTAAGAGCCCCACGACGGCCCTACTGACGCTCTGCCCTGAGCGCAACCTGGCGAGCGCGCCACCGAGAGCAAGACGCCGCTCCGTCCTACTGAGTGCCCGCCTGACGGCGCTGTTCGTACGCGCGGAGCTGCTCGCGCATGCGCTCAAGCACCTCTTCTTGCTGCTCGACCGCGCTGCGGAACATGGCGGCGTCCGCAGCATTCCACCGCAGAGTTTGCGAGGTCGCATCGAGGACGAGGATGTCGACCCGTCCGCCGTGGTCACGAGGCATGTCGAGCCTCACCTTTGTCTTCGATCTCCCAGGCCTCGAGGTACGCGCGAGTGGCATGCAGCCGTGCGGCGCTTGGCTCGACTGGCAAGCCGATCGAGCATGGGTCGAGCGCGAGCAGCTTGGCGGCCACACTGTCCGGTGTGCTGACCCCAAGAGGGCTCTGGAGATATCCGATGACCCGGGCTCGGTACCGCACCATGGTGGCATCAGCTCCGCGCGTCATGTGCGAGCTCCGCTTGTCCGATTGCGTTGTGGTTCGAGACTGCGCACGCCTCGTGACCGCCCTGCATCGCCGTCGAGCACAGGCCGGCGCTGCGCTCTGCGCGATCGGCGTCCACGAGTGCGCGGAGCTCGCTCATCATCTCGTTCCGCTCGGCGTCGTCCGAGCAGGCGTGGAACATGAGCTGCATGACCATCTCAGCCGCCGAGATGCCCACGCCGGACTTCTCGCCCCCGGGCCACGTCCTATCGTCTCGAAGCGATTCGTAAGCCATCCAGATCGCGCCCTCGAACACTGCCTTCCACGCGAGCACGGCAGTGCATCGGGACTCCTCTGCGAGCGCGCAGACCTCCTTCTCAAGCTCGATTCGCTCATCCTCGTTGTCCTGGTCGAAGTTGAACCGAGGGACCGAGGATACGAACCCACGGATCGTCGCCACGGCCCTGCGCTCCTCGAAGGTGTTCGAGGCGTCTTCGGTCTTGTCTGCCCACCCGGCGGCCCACTCGACGAGCTTGCGCTGCGACAGCCCATCTCTGATCGCAGCGCGAACGAGTCGAGCGGCGACGAGGTCGTACCCGCTGCACGCCTCATGTCGGTCGTAGGCCTCGACCTCATCAGGTGACATCCCGCAGCGCACCGCCGTGATCTCGGCGAGGACGGCCATGCACATGGCGGGAGTGATCGTCATCTCGATGCTGCTATTCTGATTGGTATCCATGGGACTATCCTCCTGTGGGTCACGGGGTCGGGCTTGTTACAGCAAGCGCCGACCTCACCTGTTTTCACCGTTTCGAGCGCCCCTTGGGCGGCGCCAACTCTGCTGCGTAGCGCTGCTCCAGCACGGCGAGCCCTTCGAGCATCGCCATGCGCAGCGCAGCCGCGCGCGTCATTCGGAAGGCCTTGAACTCTGGACGAGAAGCCAGCGCGTTCGCGAGCGCGTCGGCGCGCTCACCTAGCTCGGGCTCCAGGCGGATGCTGATTTGTTCCATGGACACCACGGCAGCTTCGCTCATCCCGAACCTCGCTTCAAGGTCAGTAGGCCACCAACGGGATTCGTTGTCAACCATTTGTGATTCATTTTCTGACTATGCCTCTCTCGCGCGCTGTGATTGAGTGCCGCGCCAGGAGAGAAGCCCGATGCAGCCAGCAGACAGCAAGGTCCCCACCCCCTCAGAGGCCCGAGCCGGGATCGCGAGGCGCGTGGACGAAGCGCTCGCAAACGATGACGGTGAGCCCTACTCGGCCGAGGTCGTTGGGCTTGCTGCCCGTCTGGCCGAACGCGAGGGAGGCATTCATATTCAGCGCGAGCTGTCGGCCATCATCCGCGACACTGATCGCATTCGAGACAGGATTGAGGCGATTGCACTTCTGGCTTGGGCACAGGATGACTACCCTGGTCTTCCGATATCGCTTGCGCGCGCACTGCGCGAGCTGTCGGCGATCGCGACCGAGTAGCCAATCGATCTGGGGAGCGGTCGAGGCACCTGTTGGACACCGCTGTACCTGACCAAGCTCCGTGCGCATGGGTGGAGAGCAGCGCCGTCTAGCCACGCGAATTTCTGTATATACGTTCTATGAATTGCAGCCGACCCACCGGGTCGATCTTGTTCCACGGTGCATTCGCTGGTGATATTCAGGAGGCATGAATCAGTCGCCCGCTTCCTTCCCCCACCTCCTAAAAGTTGTTCCTTCGTTCCCCCGTTCCGATATCGCCCACCAGGCGCGCGAACGATGCTGCGAGTCATTCGAAAGCAGGAGAGCGCGGCTAACAGACCTCAATTACCTGCTCACCTACTATCGCGTCGGCGAGTGATGCGAAGTGCACGTCCCTCTTCTCATTTCTTGTACTGCGCGATCGGGACCAGGATTGCCTTCAATGCGAGTTCGCTCTGATCCAGCTGCTTCGGAAGCTCGGGTCCGATCGCATGCGGCCGAACGTCATGATCATCAGGTCCGTACGTCGATTCTGACAGCCACAGATTTTGGCTTGCCCGCAAGCGATTTTTCCAACTATCGAGCGCTCGAACGGTCTCTTCGGCCTCGGGCATGTAGGTCGTCGCAAATATCAGCGCTTTCGAGATCCCCTCGATTGCGCCATTCGATTCCTCCCAACGCCTGCCGTACTCGCCCTGCGCCCACGCGAGGCCCATCGCATCGTCAGCTTTATGCACGATCGCTGCCGGTGAGCAGATCCATCGAAGGGCATCGAGTGCCTGCAGACAAAGGGCAAGTGTTTCCCCAGCGACCTCTGCCCGCTTCTCTTTCCGCTTCTGTCTCGGCCAGGTGAATGCCACTGCAACGCCCGAGACAGCAGCCGCCGCGGTGACGACGTTCGTTAGAAGCCCCGCCAACTCGATGCCGTTCATCGCGGCGATGCTGTCGTGGTTCCATCGAGGGGTCAACGTCCACCGCTCAGCAAACCTCGGCCTCACCCGCGGGCCGGAGAGATCGCTGTTCTAAGCCAACTCGAGGCAGTTCGTCGCTAGGTCCGACCGAGTCCTAGGTCGTCCTCGCTCGGCACGTTCCGGGATGATGCGGTAAGCCCAAGGCCGGACATTCGGAAGGTCCTGGCTCGCTAAGTAGCGCGCACGGTCAGCCGCACGACTTCTGCGAGTGCGTTCGAGCGGATATTGACCTTGACGCGCCATTCTGCCATTCACGTATTGTCACGCAACGTCATCGAGGACCCCATGCACATCGCCACTGTGCCGCCACCCGACATGCAGCGCCGTGCTGCTGCCGTTGTGATTGACCGTTACCGCGATGCGGACAGCAAACAAGTCCTGGATTTGCTTGCAGGTTTGCCATCACTCTATCCAGGCGCCGACACATGGCTGCTCAGGCGACTGTCTCAGGTGTCACGCGGTCAGGCTCACTGCGATGTCGCTAGGCTTGCAACAGGTGGGATCGTTGGTGTCACAATCGATACACCCAAGACAGCCTATCGCTGGAAGCTCTCCACAATCTACGTCCTGCCCATTTGGCGTGCCCGGGGCGTCGGCTCGGCACTGGTTGACGCGTGCGCTGCTCGTTGGGCCGCGCGCGACGTGCGGGAGAACGTCGTCACCGTCCGACTCGGCCGAGAGCGGGAACTGCTGAGACTGCTGGCCCCATATGGGTTCTCGCAGATCGATGTTCAAAGTGACCGCTATGGGCCGGGGAGAACGGAAGTCATCTTGCGACGTCTCGGCCGTTGACGGTGGAGCGTGGACTGTTGCTGTCCCTTCGGTCGGAGTTTGCAGAGGCCGCGTATGAGGGGCTCAAGCTTTTCGAGTATCGACGTTGCCGAGTCGGCATCGAGTCGGGGGCTCTCACTCTTATCTACGAGACGCTTCCCGTTGGACTCATCACGGGGCGATTCACGATTGGACGTGTGTTGTATGGCGCACCCGCAGACATGACTCGGCTCGAGGTCGACGCGAAGATCGCGGATCAGGTCGCGCAGTACCTTTCTGGAGCAAGGCACTGCTCCGCCTTGGAGATCCTCGCCCCCCTGCGCTTTCAAGATCCATTGCCGCTAGATGCGCTCGGTGCGAACCGCCGGGCGCCCCAGTCCTATTGCTTTGTCGAGGCCACGGACCATGAGCTACTTCGCCGTACTGCACGAAGCGCGGGAGCGGATTGAAGTACCGCACTGCCACATCAACGTGTGGCAGCTTAGGGGATGGTTGACGACGCGCGTCGTGTTCGATGTCGGGATCGCGCTCCGAGCCGTGGCGCAGGAAACGTTGACCGCTGACGAGGTGAAGCGGTTCGGAACCCTCCGGCTAGTTCTCCCGTTCCTGGCAGACGGCGATTCGGACATTCACGAGGTGCTCCACGACGCTGGTACGGCGTCGTTGGTCTTCGGGCAGCCAGTGCATGTAATGGGTGGTGGCGAGCAGCTCGATATCGGCGGTGACGTGTGGGACCTGACGTCGTGCGGCATCTCCGAGGACAGCGAAATGCAGACGGATCACGCCTCGGTCTGGAAGCTGACTCTTCGTAAACCGGTCCGGCACGACCGACCTGTCTACCTGCGTGTCAGATTTCAGGTGAAGAAGGCCGTTTCTATGTGGCAGTCGGACGGCAGCGGGCCTCTACTCGATCTGCGGATCGCCGACATGCGCGGCGCGGTCCCTTCCAGCAAATGGAAGGAACTCGAAGGTCAAGTCCTGCCGCTCGCCACAGCCAACGTGTTTGTGATTGCGCCCGCGACAAATGTGCTTAGGAACAGCCATCCTGCGTTCCAATACGTGCGGCTGCTCGAGGGGCGGAAATGGGCAGACTACCTCGCCGGGTTGAAGTCATCCCGTAAAATGATCGTGTACTACTGGCGACACACTGCACCCGCTGTCCCCGTGACCGTCGAAAAGCCATTCCGCGGCTTTTTGCATCTCACAGACTCGTACAGAAGGCAGGTGGTTCGTGAGCGCATCGTGCTCGCTTGCCTGATCTCGATTGCTACGGTTGCCCTCGCTCGCGGCGCTCCCCACTTGGCTGTGATGGCGCTCTCCATTTGGAACCAGGTGCCGCTCTCCAGCTGGTTGTGGGCGCTCGCAGGAGTCATCGGCGTTGTGGTCCTCAAGGACATCGTCCTGAAGGCGTATCGCTTGTGCCTTTCACAGATCCGCAAGGTCCGTAAGAAGCTATCAATTTGAGTAAGGTCCAGACGTCCATGCCAGATGAGCGGCTGATGGCTGCTGAGGTCGAGACCGCGCGGGCATAGATCGAGACCGGGGCAACATCGGCTATCGCCGATCGATCCGACTATCGACCGGCCCGGCAAAAACAGAATCTGCGTCCCGGAACTTCGGCTTTTCCGTGCCGTACGGGTCACCGAGGCTCTCAGCGTCCGCGTGGTCCTTGGCCTCGGCCTTCGCCTCCTCGATCTTCCCGAAATCCGGTCCGGCGGCGTACGCCTGCTGGAGCCGCAGGTTGTCGAGTTCCATCGAGGGATCGGTCGTCAGGCCCGTCACGAATCCGATGCGTAGCCGCTGCTCGTACGTGGGCCGCACCTTCTGTTGTGACAGCCCCGCCTGCACCTGCTTCTGGAAGGCTCGGTAGAGCTGCGGGTAGACCTGCCGCACCGTGTCCAGGTCCTCATGTGCGCTGCTGCCTGCGGCGATGCGCTCGAGAGCTCTGTCCGGCTCGTAGGCGGCGCGCACCGTGCGCTGGAGCGAGCGCTCGCTGATGGGGTCCAGCACCGGCTTGGATGCGTAGATGGCGGCACCCGAGCTCTTGGGCAACCGGCTCGCGATGACCTCCGCGCGGGCCTGCACAGACTTCGCAAAGCTGACACCCATGCCGGGGTTGATCGCGTCGAGCTGCTGCGCGGTCTGAACGAGCTCCTGGCGAGCGGGCGAGCTCGGGTCCTGCAGCTCGCGTGTCTCGGCGACCGCGCGGGCGAAATCGGACTCGCTCCACTTGCTGACGACGGCCTCGGCCGCCTGGTCCCGCACCGCGTACTTCGAGGCGCCCACGCCGTCGACGAAGCGCTGGGCTGTGCGCGCGAGCTGCGCGGATGCGCCGTTTGCCGCCGCAGCCATCGCCCCGCGTTGCTCCGCCATGTCCGCGAAGCTGTTGAGCGCGATGGCTACCGCGCCGCGACCGCGCTCGCGCGCCACGTTGTTTGCGACGCCCATCGCGAGGCCCGCCACGGGGCCGCCCGCGACCATGCCGCCGAGAGACATGCCGTAGTCGCTCGGCGAGAAGGCGCGGTTGGCGAGCTTAGTCTGCACCGCCTGCTCGGCCTGATCGGCAGACAGCCGCATATGCGCGTACTTGGTCTTGAGGGCCTTCACCTCCGCCGCGAAGCCTTTCACGCCGACTGACTCGGCGGATTGGTCCGCGGCGTCGAGCCACGCGCCCTCGAGCTCTGTGCGCACGTCGCGCAGAGCCTGGGTGGTGGGCGTTGGGGGGCCGGCCTGCTGCCACTTGAGCAAGGTCGCGTCGAGGTCCATGCGCATACTGCGTACGTCGTCGAAGGACACGGGCTTGCCGTCGCCGAGGACGCCGCGAAAGCGCTCGAGCTTGCCCTCGACCGCATTGGCGATGTCGTCGGCGAAGATGTTCCCCTGAAGGGGCTTCATCACCTTCTCGTCGATGCGCTTCAAGATCTCGTCGCCCGTGATCGGCGCGCCGCCCATCGCGTCGATCTCGCGCACCTTCGCGCCGAGCGCTGCGCCGATCTCCTCCGCGCGCTGCGCCGTTGCGGCCGCGCGCTGCTCGACCGTGCCGGCGAGCGGGATGCCCTCATCGAGCAGCGTCCTGCCAACCGCCTCGGCCCCGCCGTGACGCTCGGCCGCACTGATCGCCGCCTTGTTCGTTCGACCGACGACTGCCTTGTAGGCGCTCTCGCCGGCCATCCTGCGCAGTCCTTCGGGCGTGAACGTGTCGCCAGCCAGGTCGCTCAGCTGGCTTGCGCCGTAGTGCGCAGCAGACCCCAGAGCGCTGACGGCGCCGCGAGCGAGCTCGTGCGCACCCCCAAATGTCGCGCCCGCGCCGCCGCCCAACAGTGCACCTTGGGCAATGGCGTAGACCACATGCTCGCCCGCCTCCATGGGGTCGGTGAGGAACTGCGGCAGGTTGTTCGCGACCGCGTCCACGCCCTGGACGATCGCCCCCTCGGTGGCGCCTCCGACGATGGCCGCGCCCATGCGCCCGAGCGCGCCTCCGCCGAGCTTCTTCGCCGTCGCCTCGGCTGCCCCGAGCGCGGCCCGTCCAGCCATCGCGGCAGGCGTTGCAGCAGCCAGGCTGGAGCCGCCAGAGAGCGCCACGGCCCCCACTGCGCCGAGCCCGCGCGTGGCCATGTCGGTCACCGGGTTGGCTTCTTCGTAGTTGCGCCGGTCCTCGCGCGCCGTCGCGCGCCCGATGTCGAAGTTGGACTGGTCGCGGGGGAGCTCGGCGACCCCCAGCTCCGCCATGCGTGCGCGGATCGCAGGGTCTTCGAAGCGCGCGCGTGCCTCGGGCGTGAGCTGCGGTGGACGGTATCCCGTCTCGTCCAGCTGGCGACCGAGGATGGCGCCCTGCACGTTGTCGCTGAGCGCGTCTGTGGTGTTGATGGAGGCGCCTCCGAGGAGGCCGCGCACGCCCGTAACAAGCTGGCCGCCGAGCCCGCCGTACTCAGCTTGCAGGTCGGACTCGCGCTGCTCGCGCTGGACCATCGCCTCGGGGCGATACCCCTGCTCGAGTGCGACACTCAGGTCCTCCTCGGGGATCTCTCCCGGGCGACCATCAGGTGAGATGACGCGAACGTTTCTGCCGGCCACCTTTACCGCCCCTTGTCGGCCGTGAAGCGCACGCCGCCGCCGGCCTGACTGCCAGCCGTGAGCCGGCCCCTATCGTCGATCGCTCGAGCACGCTGCAAGAGGGACATCAGCGCTCGCGCGCGCACCTTCTCGTCCGAGCTGTCGATCCCCAGCGCCGCCTTCTTCTGCGCCATGTCGCTGTCGGTGATGGTCGCTCCCGACTCCGCGCGCAGCACAGCCTCGGCGAGCGCATTCGAGTCGGCCTCGAACTGTTGATGCTCCTCGGGGACCGCGACCGCGTTCCAGATCGACGAGGCGATGCCCTCCTTGCCGAAGGGGTCCTTGCTCGGCCCACCGATGCCCCAGCGCGGCATGTCCATCTTGGTGGGGTCGCCGCCTGCGGCCTGCACCATCTTGTCGAGACGAGCATAGGGCCCGGTGGGCCCCGCGATGCCCTGCGCCATGTTGTCGTTCTTGCGCTCGGCCTCGGTCATCTTGCCGCCGCCAGCGGCCTCCGCGTTGAGCTTCTTGATCTCCGCGTTGGTCTTGTCGATGCCGAGACGCTTGTCGGTGATGTCGAGCTCTCCGCCGACCACCTTCTGCGCGTTCATCTTCCGGGCCTGGAGCACTTCCGTGGCCTTCGAGGAATTGGCGTAGCGCCCGTGGTCGACCCCTTCTTGCAGGTCGCCGAGGTCGAGCCGGTGAAAGTAGTCCTCGGCCTTCTGCTCCTTCTCGTCTTTGCCGAGCTTGCGGGCGATGTCCTCACGCACAGCCTTCCAAGCGCGCTCCGAGTCCACATAGCCGTTTTGCAGGTGCTCTTGGAGCTCCGACGCGCTCTGGCGAGCGGACTTCGAGTCGGCCTCGGCCTTGAACTGATCGAGCGCGGCGTTGTACTGCAGGTACGTCGCCTGCGAGATCGCGTGGTTGATGCGCATCTCGCTCTCCGAGTTCGCATCAAGGTCCTGCATCGCGCCCGATGTCGCGGCGTACGCAGCTTGCTGCGCGCCCAGCTGCTGCTTGTAGCGGCCCGCGGTCTCACCCATCGAGCCACTGAGCGCACCGAGCGCGTGCCCGATACCGCCAGCGCCGGGCATGCCGCCGACGATGGACGCGATCATGCGGAGCGCACCGCCCTTTTCTTCGGGCGCGTTGTTGGCGAGCCCGCTGATGTTCGCGAGGTGCGCCCGCGCTCGCGCGGCGAACGCGTCTCGCTGCGTGTTGTTCTGATCCACGCGCTGCAGTGACTTGTCGAGTCCGCCCTTGAGCTCGGCTCGGCGCTGCGCGGCGAGCTCGGCGGCTTGCGCGCCCATCTCGGACGCGGCGTCGCCACGGTGCCCAACCACGTCGATCTCGCGGTTGCGGCCTTCAGCGAGCTGCTGGTTGAGCTCTCTCGATGTCGCGTCCGCACGAAGCGGCTCGCGGGCCTGTGGCGCTGCCTCCGCAGCGTTCCGCCGGTCCAGGTTCTCGATGTGCTGCTGAATCGCTGCGTCGCCGTTGGGCGGAGGGACGCGATTCACGAGCGGCTGCCGCTCGTCGCGCTCGGTCATGCCGAGGTCGCCGCCGCCCTTACTACGCACCATCGCCTGCAGCGCCGCGGTCTCATCGTTCGAGACGTTCACGTCGCGCATCTGGCGGCCGTAGCCGTTGTCTCGGCCGGTCGCTTTCTCGGGGTGGTAGTTCGTCTGGTAGTTGTCGGAGGCAGCCTGCGCCCTGGGCCCGAGCACGCGCGCGGGGTCGCTGCCTGTTCGACGCAGCGCCTGGGCGAGGGGGTCGTCCTCGTAAGGGTTAGGCGGGAGCCCGCCGCTGCGCGGGTCGCCGACGATCTGCGTCTCGGGGAGCGTCATCCCGTCATACTGCGTCCCCTGTCCACGCACCGAGATGGGACCTACGTCAACGCGCGAGGCAGAGGGCTCGCGTACCGTCTGCGACGACGGCTCGCGGGTCTTTGTCTCGATGGGACCCACCTCAACGCTCGGCGCCCTGCCTCCGAGGATCTGCAACGCTCGCATCGTCTCGGGCGAGTTCGCGATGGTGCGCGGGTCGTCGTCCTTGGAGCCGAGCAGCTTGTCGATCATCGCCTGATCTGACTGCTGCTCGTTCGTGTGCTGATCGAACCGCCCCGGCTGCGTCTGCGCGGCAGACGAGCGCGCCGGCTGACCGTACTGATTGAGCAGCTCGTTGTCGTCACTCGAGCGCGTCGACCGCGACAGTGCGAGCGCCCGGCGCCATTCCTCAGGAGACAGACTCACAGGTCACCTCTCGTTCAGAGCAGCATCCCGAGGATGCTCTGCCAGTTGAAGCCGCTCTGTTTCTTCTCCTCTTCGGGAGCCTGAATCTGAACGTCTCGCACCGGCACGTTCGCACCCTGCGATGTGATCTGGCCCCCGCCGCGATCCACGAGTCCACCGTACTGTGGGGCCTGCTGCTGAGCGGGCGCTTGCTGCGGGATGCGATAGTTCGACCCCGTCTTGCCGAGTGCCTGATTGATACCGGCCGCGTTGCCGCCCATCCACGACGAACCGCCGCCGCGGTCGTCGTAGGGGTTGCTAGCAGTCCCGGGGTTGTAGCTGCTGCTGTTTCCGTAGACTCGGTTGCTCATGTGATCTCCTTACCCGCTCTTGTTGTTCCACGGCGCGGTGAACCGCTCGAAGCCATTGAGTGGCGTGTTCTTCTGCTTGATCGCCTGGTCCTGCGCGGCCTGCGTTGCGGACGTGCCGAGTTGCGTGGTCTGAATGTTCTGGTCGAAGTTGAGCGCCTGGCCCTGCGCTGTTGCCGCGTTGTCGGCGTAGTGCGCTGCGAGCGTGTTGGCGTTCTCGTCGAACCCGAGTTCCCGGTTGCTTGCCGCCTGTGTCGCGCTGATGTCTTGGCCGAACAGGTTGTTCCACGCCGTGGTCGTATTTGTCGCCGCGTCTTGCAAAGAGCCTGCGTTGTAGTCGGCAACGCCCAGTGCGTCGTCGGTACGATCTCGCCCTGCCTCGTACCAGGAGGTCGCATTGCGATCGGCGGTGTCGAGGACGTTCTTCGTCTGACCTTCGGCGCCGCGAAGGGACCGGTCAGCGCTTGCGTTCCCGACGGTGATGTTGTTGGTCGCCGTGTTCGCCGCGCCCGTGTACCACGCCTGAGCGTTTCGATCGGCGGTGTCCAGCTGGTTTTTCGTCTGGCCTTCGGACCCGCGCATCGCGAGCTGCGAGTTGTTCATCCCGACGGTGATCTCGTTGCCTGCCTGGTACTGGGCGCCCTGCAAGGTGCGGTCGGCGTTGGACATGCCCACTGCGATGTTGTTCCGAGCCGAGTCCGCAGCGCCCATGTAGTAGGTGCCGGCATTCTGGTCCGCAACGTTCAGTTCGTTCTGAGTCTGGTAGAGGCTCCCCTGGAACGATGTGTTGGCGTTCGCGTCCGCCGTGGCCATGCGGTAGCCGGCCTGAGCGTTGGCACCCTGGAAGAGTTGGTTGGCGTTCGCATCGCCGACCTGAATGATGTTGCCAGCCTGGTCGCGAGCGCCTGCATACGAGGTGTTTGCGTTCGCGTCTGCCACCATGAGCTCGTTGCCGTACTGGTCGTACGCGCCCTGATACAGGCTGTTTGCGTTCAGATTGGCAGTGTTGAGCTGGTTCTGCGTCTGCGCGTATCCCGACGTCCACTTTTGGTTCGCGTTGAGGTTGGCAGTGTTGAGCTCGTTCGTGATCTGCTGGCCGGCTGCGTTGTAACGCATGTCGGTCGCGAGCTGCGCCTGGTTGAGCTCGTTGTCTGCCATCAGGTCAGCGTTGCCCTGGCCGGCAGAGGCGAGCGCTTGCTGCAGACCGAGCGCGCTGCCCTCGCCGAGGCTCGTCGCGAGGCCCTGCGCCGCCCGGTTGTTGACGCCGATGCTGTTTGCGACGCGGCGGCCGGAAACGTCCGCGTTCTGCTCGATCGCGTTGTTCGCAGCGGTGTTGAGGTTGCCACCGGCTAGGGCGGCGTCGCGGAGCGCGTTGGCCTGGTCGCCGAGCGCGTTCAGGTCGGTCTGGCCGAGCGCCTGGTCGCGCAGGGAGTTGGCCAGCGACGCGCTTTGGTTGAGGTTGCCGCCCGCGAGCGCGTTGGTGCGCTCGATGTTGGCGTTGCGCGCGGAGTGCTCGAGGTCGGTCTGAGCGAGCGCAGCAGACCGCATGTCGATGCCCCGTCGAGCAGCTCCCTCCATGTCGACCTGAGAAAACGCCTGGTCGCGGATGGAGTTCGCGCTCGATGCGTCCGCGCGCAGGTCTGTGTTCGCCAGCGCCTGCGTGCGATAGCTGTTTGCGGTACCAGCCGCGCCCTGCAGGTCAACGCGGCTCAGGTACTCGTCCGCCATGCTGTTCGCGCCAGCCGCGGAAGCGTTCAGGTCGGAGCGCGACAAGTAGCTGTCCGCGATGGCACCAGCGTTCGCTGCGTCTCGGCGAAGGTCAGTACTCGCGAGCGCGGAGTTGCGCATGTTGATGCCCTGGCCAGCCGCCCCCATCAGGTCAACGCGGTTCAGGTACGCGTCTGCGATCGTGTTCGAACTAGCTGCGTCACGACGAAGATCCGTGGTCGCCAGGGCGTCGTTTCGCATGCCGATGCCCTGAGTCGCGTAGCCGCGCACGTCGTTGGCGGCGAGCGCATCGTTGCGCATTCCGATGCCCTGGGTGGCGGCCGTGTTGATGCCGCCGATCGAGCTTCGTGCCGAACCGCGATCAGCCTCTTGAATCGCGCTGTGCCAGTTGTAGTCCTGGCCGGCCGCTACAGCGCGCTCCTGGTCCTCCGCGCCGAGAGATGCCAGCCCTGCCTGAGCGCTTTCAAACTCCAGGGCAGCGGAACGCCGTTGCTCTGCGGCCTCGGCCATCGCAGCCTCGTACGCCCCCTGCGAGCCGCCATAGTACTGCTTGTCGAGGTTGTACTTGTCGCCGGTACCGGTGACGTCTTTGAACCAGTCGACGACTTTACCCATGCCGCGAGCATCGCGGTCTGAGTATCTCGCTGGCCTACACGACCGTCACCGATCCGGCTGGCCGGGTGCCGGCGAGAGCGTCGGACTGCGGAGTGGCCGCGTGTTCTGCCGCGAGCCGCTCGATCAGCCTGCGCATGAACTCATCGCCCTCGTACTTAGCCGAGAGATCTGCGAACGCCGCTTGCATGCGAGGGCTTGGGTTGGTCGCTCCGCTCGACAGCTCGATCAGAACCGCGATCGGTTGCGCCTGAATCAACCGGTCTATGTCGTCGGGTCCTGCAGCTACGTCCTGCTCGAGGCGTTTCAGGCGCGCGCGAAGCGACGCGAGCGCGCTCACTGAGCGGCCTCTTGCATGGTGTGGAAGCGGACGGCTTCGCGGTACGCGACCTTGAACGGTCCGTTCAAAGATCTCCTGTGGTGCAGCTCCCAGGGCCTCATGCCAGCGAGGTTGGCCGCCTGAGAGACCTTCCCTTCCACGTACAGTGACGCAATCTCAGCAAGCGTGTCCTTTGGCAGGTCCGTCATGCGTGGGGGCTTCTTCCGGGTGGCAGTCGCTTCGCCCCTTTCGCCGTCGCGCTCTGAGCCGCCGTCGTACTCGGTCTGCCGACCGTAGTCGGCTCGGTGGAAGGTCTCATCCAGGGCCTCGCGGTGCGCTGCGAACAGTTCCTTCATCCATTCCGCGGGCTCATAGTCGGCATCGCGCGCCACCATGTGCAGCAGCAGAATCGCCGCGCGCTCGTCCGTGTCCTCAAATTCGTGCGCCAACTCGTAGAACTGCGCGACCGCAGCAAGCACCTCGCGGTCCATCGAAGCCCGCTGGTGGCCGGACGTCTGATTGCCGCCGAGCTCATCGACCAGGTCTCGACCTGACATGGGCTCGCTACCACAGGCCTCCACTGGCATCAGTTCGACCGCCGATTCGTCGTCGTCGCCGTCGGCCCCTTCCGTTGATCGCGCGCGCGACAAGCCCCATGTCCGCTGGCGACGCATCACCCCCTGGTTGCTCTCGAACGTGGAAGCTCGCCGCTCGAAGTCCGCGGGCAGCTCCGCTTGGCTCATTCTCCAGCGGATCTCGAGCATCACGAGCTCCCTCGACCTGACCCACGGCGGAATGGGCGACCGGCGGTCGCACACGCACCACGTCTGCACGCGATCGCGCAGAGACCAGTCTGTCGCGATCGCCAGCAACTCTCCCTCGCCGAGGCGCGATACGCGACGCACTGTTGGGTCGGCCATGAAAGCCGCCATGCGGTCTGCGTCGTCGTCGGGGTCGACCTCCACCAGTTGTTGAGACCCGGAACAGACAGGCTCCCCGAGGTAGGGAGCGAGACCATGCCCTTCTTCGTCCTCGTTTGCCTCGTCGGCCGCAGGACGAGCTGCAACGCCGCGGGGGGAGTCGTGACCAGCCCGGGTGAGGATGGCCTTCGACACAAAGTCGTCATACGCCACGCCGGCGCGGGCGATGAGCAGGTAGGTCTTGCGGACCTTACCCATCGCGGCTTCTTGCGCACGCGCGGCGCGGGTCTGGGCGAGGGCGGCGTTGCGGCGCGACGTCGCGAGTAGTGCCTGCGCATCGGCGAGAGCGCCGTACCGTTCAGCTGCGCGCGCGGCGACCTTTGCAGCCTGGCCGCCCATGCTCATGGCGTCGTTGACTGCCCGAGCCGCAGCGGTGGCCGCGTCAGCGGCCGCGCTTGCTGCAGCCTGTGCAGCCGCCGCCTGCGCATCAAGCTTCTTCAGCCGCTTGCTTGCCGCCGCCGACTTAGCCGCCGCTCTCTTCTCCGCGCGTGCCGCCGATAGCATCGCATTGCGGACGCTCCGGATGCTCCGCCACGCAAGCGGCGGCTCGGCGACCTCGGTAGTCACGGGCGTCATCGCTGGCTCTTGCGCTGGCTGGGTCACGGTGGCGACTCCTTTCGGTTGCTCGGCGTGCTCGTGCGCATTCTTTTCGTCGGCAGTGCCCAGGATTGCCGCCGCAGGCTCGCCCTCGGCGCATTCCTCCTCTACATCGGAGTCGGTATCGTCCTCTTCTTCGGCATCGATCGCGTCGAGCTCGTCAGATGGTGCGTCGCCGACGCGCACTCGCTCCGCGCACCGCTCGGCCTCGCACTCACGGAGCACGCGGGGCAGGAACGAGACAAGAACATGGACGGCTCGGTACTGGCTTGGCGCGCGCGCGAGGAGACGCTTCGCGCGTTCAACGTCCTCGGTCAGTTCGGCGAGCATCAGCTGACTGTGCAGCTTGCGAAGAGGTTGCCTCTCCTCGGGCGCGGACGGACGCTGGTGGACGACGCGATCTCGCGGATGCGCTGGCGCGAGCATCAAAGCAGACCTCCCTCGTAGGGCGTTGGGAAGACCGGACCGGTCGTCATCGCTTGAATCATGGCGTCACGCAGGCCCCGGATCGCTGCACGTAGGGGCGACTCAGGCGGAAGGGGGGAAGCGAATGCAGCAGCGAACTTTACGAGCAGCGCGAACTCTTCGTGCGTGCACTCGATGTGCTCGGCGTTCTTCTCGGTGGCGCCGAATGCCCGGAAGACGTGCGACACAGCCAGTCCGGCGCGAGACGACCGCCCGTACGCGTTCGCGACTGTGGGCAGTCGATCGTAAAGGGCCGCGATCCACACTTCGCTCGGCAAGTTGCCAATCCAATCCTCCAACGTCTTGCCGAACCGGCTCCAGGCCTCAAGCGGATTCTGGCAACAGGCTACGCGAAAGCACGAGGCGTCAATGACCATGCGTACGCTGCCGAACTCCGTCGTCTTGACCAGGCCGATCAGCACATCGATGAGGCCGCCCTGCCTCGGCTCGAGCGAGAGGACGTACTCGTTTCCTCCCTGCCAGACGCACAGGTGTCGACTCAGGTCATCGCAGCGGACCCACTGGAAGCCGCACGTGTGCTTCGTCGACGCGACGAAGTCGGCCATTCGAGCGTCCATCGCCTCGAGTACCAGAGTCCAGTGCCAGAGCATCACGTCCTCGACGTCGACGACGGGGGTGCGCTCGTCGCGCCTTTCGCCAGCAATGCCCGCGCCGCGATACTTCTCCTCGGCTGCGAGCTGCATCCAACGGAATGCCGTTCGACTCATCTGTCCTCCTTCACGTACTCGAGCTGCGCTTCTTCGCCTGTTCGGCGGCGCCCTCCAGTTCCTCGATGCGCTGGGCAAGGTCGGCGACCTCGACCCCGCGATACGCAGTATCGAGAACGGCCCTGGCCGCGCTGACGACGGCTCCGTGCGGAGCGGTGGCATCGCCCATCACGCGCTCGAGCGCCTCGACTGCTTTGTCTGAGCTCGACTGGAGCTTGCGGGTCACCGCGTCCATCGCCTGGCGCTGGCGGCTGCGAAGCTCCCGCTTGAAAGGCTCGTTCTCGCGCAACCACGTCCACACGGTGCGCTCTCCGACGCCCGCAAGCTTCGCCGCCTGCTGCACGCCCAACCCGGCGAGCATGTGGACCAGAACGGCGCACTCCTTGGGCGTGAGCTTCTCGCCTGGAACGGGCTGCGAGTCGCTGCTCGGCTCGGAACTCACTCTGCGACCTCGACTGCCAGGTGGTCCTGCAGGAGACGGGTCACGAGCGCCGACAGCGTCGAGCCGGACTGCGCCACGCGCACACGCGCTGCCCGCGCGAGATCCGGCGGAACGTAGGCCGTAATCACTCCGACCGTGCCGCTCGCGCGTTGCTTTTCAGATCGGAGACGTCGGGGAGCGTCGTCAGGGAGGGTCACTGCGTTAGGATGGCGAGTCGACCGGACGATTGGCCTACCGGCGAGTCTTTGAATGCTGGAGCGGTGCCGTTCCCTGCTACGGGGTGCTGTGTTGACCAAACGCGGCCGCCAGCAGATCGTTGTGACTTTCGGCGCGTTCCAGTATCAGGGGGCACATGACAAAGGTGCGCGGGAAGCGGAGTCGACTGTGCGCTGCAATAGGGGCAATGGCGGCGATCGGATGCGCGGCCGACTCGTCGGATGACCCAACGGTAGAGAACACCCCTTCTTCGGCATCACAGCCGATGGTGCCCCTCAGTCCTGCCCGGCCGGCTCCAGGCGCCCCCGGTGTGCAAGATGCCGGCGCGGCCCCGCCCTCAGATGCGGCTCGGCCGGCCAGCATGTGCGTAGCAGCGGGAATGCGATGCGAGACGACGCCATGCTGCGGTGAGGCCGCCTGCATCAGCGACAAGGTGCAGGGGGTTCGAGTGTGTGCCGCGACCTGCCTGGGCAACAACGATTGTGCGAGCAAGTGCTGCGAGCTGCACGAGGAGGCCTACGTCCATGCCTGCGTGCCGGCGAGCTACTGCGGCGGGACGGAGCCCACGATGACGCCTGTCCCGGCAAGAGACGCGGGCGTGCCATCGACGTCTGCGCCCTCGCCCGTCGCGCAGTGCGCCCCCAAGGCGGCTTCGTGCGAGACGGTTCCGTGCTGCGCAGACTCGACGTGCGTCATCGACAGCGACACGCAGTTTGCGATCTGCTCCGCAGCGTGCACTACGGGCGCGGACTGCGTGAGCGGGTGCTGCGCGGCGATCACCAACACGACGCGCCGCGGGTGCGGGCCCGTCGAGTTCTGCGCCCCGACAGCACCCGCGACTCCGCCTGTGACCAAGCCCCCTGTGACGAGCTCGTGCGGTGGCGCCCGCGTCGTTGCGGCTGACGGCACGTTCCTCGGCAACGCGACCAGCGACCCGAGCGCGCCGAACGGCGTGTGCAACCCCAACTCGACGTACGGGCGTAGCTCGCTCACCAGCATCTGGTGCGGAGTCTGCGATTACGGTTCGATCACAAGCGACCTCAGCGCGAACAGCATCACCGCCAAAGCTCCGCCGAAAATCGTCTGCAACGGAGGCACGATGCTCGCGTGGGTCACCAAGAACGTGACGGTCGGCGTGCCCATCATCCGCCCGGACGAGCTCTGCCGGGAGCTGGCGCGCCGGGGGCTCTGATTGAAATGCAGGAGTAGCGGCGTGCCGGTGGCCTCGGCCTCTGGGCGCCGGTCTTTAAAGAACGCTTCCTGTGCCCTCATGCCACGCGCTCCGTGCCCGCCGGTCCGAGCACTGCGGCGAAGACCGCCGCTCGCTGCAGCGCCTGCCACTTCAGTACGCCCACGTTCACGTCGACGACGTCGACCAGAACTGCGTCTGCTTTTCCCGAGTGGGGTCTCATCACGCGCCCGAGGCGCTGCTCGGTTCGGCCCGCTGCCTTCGCCGGCCAGGTGAGGTAAACGCGACTGAGGAGCGGCAGGTCGAGCCCTTCGTCGGCCAGCTGCGTGGCCACGAGCACCCGTAGATCGCCGGATTTGGCACGCGCCAGAAGCTCTGCCCGCTGCTTCTTGGGCTTCTTGCCGTGCAGCGCCGCAGCCGTCACCCCCATCTCAGCTAGGGCACTGGCAAGCGCGTCGGCATGCGCCGTTCGGCCGGTCAGCACCAGAACGCTCCGGTCGGCTTGGGACTCCGCACATACGCTCTCAACGATCAGACGGTTTCGCCGCTCGTCGGAGACAAGGTCCTCGAGCATGGGCGCCCAGTCGTCGGGGCCGCGGTAGGCGTACCGGTAGTCGGTCTCGAGCTGGACGATCCTGGTGCTGATCAGACTGCCGGCGCGGATCAGCTCGGCATGCTCCACAGTTTCCACCGCTGGGCCGATGAACCACTCGAGCAGCGGGGAGAGCCCATCCTCTCGGGCCGGGGTGGCCGAGAGGCCGATCCGGTACTTGGCCGGAGACGCGTCGACGACACGCCGCCAGGTTGGCGATGCGCAGTGATGGCACTCGTCGATGATCAGCACGCCGAAACGGCTCAGTAGGTCGGCCAGGACCTCGTCCGTCAGCCGCGCGAGCGAGGGCACGAGCGCGACCGTGACGCCCTGCAGATCGAAGCTCCCTGAAGCGACAAGCCCGGCCGCGACGCCAAGCTGGCCGTGGACCTCAGCGCGCCACTGGGTCGCAAGGTCGATCGTGCCGACCAAGATGAGTGTCGAGCGCTGCGCCTTTGCCATGATGCCCATCGCTACCGTCGTCTTCCCCGCACCCGCTGGCGCCACCACCACGACCTGCTGTCTGGACACGGCCTCGGATACTGCGTTCGCCTGGTAGTCCCTCAGCTCGCGCGTATGGGTGAGCTCGAGCGGCGAGCCGCCTGCGCGCGCGTCAACGAACGCGAGAGGGGTCCCATGCTCGGCAGCGACCTGCCGGTACCGCGCCAGCCCGCCCCGCGCCAGTCGGACGCGATCGCCGTTCATGACCATGCCGGTCAGCTCGCGCGGCTCCTTCGTGTGTCTGCCGGCCCTGACCGCCTCGGCGTACCGCGGATTCGGCATCGTGACCGAGGCGATCCAGTCACGGAGCAGTCCTTCCGGCACCGCCCCTACGTCGAGCTCGACGCCGGAGCCGAGGGCGAGTCTGACGGGTACCCGATCGGCCCGGCTCACGACTCCCGCTCCCGGCCGACCTGTATCGCTTCGACCTGTACCGGCCTCGCTTGATCGAGGACCTGTATTCCCCTCCTCCGACCTGTACCAGTACCGCCCCTAAGGGGGGCGGGTACACGGTACAAGTCAGAGTCACCTGTATCGAGAGAAGTCCGGTACAGGTCGATATAGGTGGAGATAGGTCGCGTCATGGCGCGGTCAGTCGGTAGGTTTTCGAGTTGCGCTCACCCTCCAGAACCGCGACTCGTCCCTCGTCTACGAGGGCGCTCAGTACCTGACCTGCGCGGGTGCGGTTCAACCCCGACTTGTTCAAAATCGTGTTCTGCGTGGCGCCCTGGTTCTCGCGCACCACCTCGATCAGCCGGGCGATGTCCGCCTCGTACTTGGCGTTGGCTTGGGCAAGCGGGTTCTCCGTCTCGAAGGGGCGATAGGTGACCCGAACGCCTGCTGCTTCGTCACCGCCCACGCCGACGTCCTCGACCATGAGCGTGAAGTCATCCACGGCACCACCGATCGCCTCCGCCGGCTGCTTCACCTGCGAAACGTTGCGCGGCTTGTCCTTGGTCCGCCCGGGCGTCACCACAAACACGCACCCGCAAGCATCGAAGATCGCCGAGCTCCCTCGAGCGACCGTGCGCGCGTCGCTGTGGCCGTCCTTGGGTTTGCCCGCGTGGTGCAAGACCACGAACGCGGTCCCGGTCTTCTCGGAGACCCGAGTCAGGTTATCGAGGCATGCGCGGATGCTCGAGTCGTTTTCGTCCTGCGTAGGCGTCGCCCCACGCAGGGCATCCAGGATCACCAGCTGCGCGCCGTCGCACGCCGCTGTGTACGCCTCGACTGCGTTTGGCGAATCCAGGAACACCGAGGGGAACACCGCGAGCTTCAGGCGGCCGCTGAGCGACCGCGGATCGATCCCATGCCCCAGGGCGAGTCGTTGGTAGCGCCTCGCGGTCGCGTGCCACCCCTGCTCGTAGTCAAGGTGCCTCACCTCTCCGCACGCGGTCTGGAAGTGGCCCCAGACCGGCGTTGCAGACGCGACGGCAAGGCCCATCGACTGCGAGGAGAGCGTCTTGGCGCTGGCGCCGTAGCCCGCGAACAGGATCGGCCTGCCAGGCCCAACATGCAGACCGCGCGCAAGCCACTTTGTCTGAGGTAACGGCTCGAAGATCTCCGACGTCGCGCGCCAAACAATGCCGGGCGGCGACACCTCGGGCCGCGGCGCGCTGCTGCTGATCGGTGGCTTGCTCGGCAGTGCTACGCGGTCTCCTTTGCCGGGGATTGCGCGACCGTTCTTCCAAAGCTCGTCGTCCGGTGTGTAGACCTCAGGCATTGATCGGCCTCAGCTTCACCGTGAGTTGGCCGTCTGCGGCCTGAACAAGCTCGTGCTCTGCCCTCAGCTCGAGGGCGAGCTCGCCGGCGCAGATGCGCTGCTCCAGGCTGCGCACCACCACGGATGCGTACTTCGCACCGGCGTCGTCAGGATCGGTCGAGCAAAATACCTCGCAGCCCGCCGGCAGCCGCGCGGCATGCTCGGCCTTCCAGGAGCCTGACTCGATGCCGATCGTCACCGGGCTATGCTCAGCCGCGTCGCCGTGTCGTGCCGCTCGCAACAGGAACTTCTTCTCGCCCTCGCAGATCTCGACCCGTAGCGGTGCAGCGCCCCACCAGTCCGGTGTTCGGCCACTCGACAGCAGCTGGCGCGCAAGCCCGCACGCGAGGACGAGCCCCGCGCGCTGGTAGCCGCGGGCAGCAACGGACTTCGGTGAGTCGCCGTCGATCACGCGGCGGGCGAGCAGGCTGGCGACGCGCCCTCTCGCGTCGACGAGTGGCACGACCAGCAAATAGCCGGTCGAGCCCCAGGACCGACTCCCGAGAGCTGCCCACGCTGGCAAGAGGCTGTCGAGGGGAAGAGCTCGAGCGAGGTCCGCGCTCGCCACCGCGATTGGGTCGATGCACTGGGCCTCCAGCCACGTTCGCGTTTCGTTTCGCTCGCAAACCGAAGAACACGCCTCCCACAACGCGGATACCTCGCCGGCCGGCGGATAGGTCGGCTGCGCGCTCTCGGGCGCTTCGGGGATCGCGCGCGGCGCTTGGCGTGGGCCAGGCTGAGGCAGACCGCCTGTGCTCGGCGTATCGAGACCCAGGAAGCGCTGGCACCACTCGCGAACCGATGCCTTGGCTGTGTCGCCGAGCTCGGAGAACTTCTGCCCGCTCCGCGAGTACGCGACCAAGGTGATGGCATCGCCGGACGCGTCGCACTCAAAGCAGCGCCACCCGCGCCCGTTGGCGCTGATGCCGACCGCCCCACGGCGATCTCGACGCGCCGCGTGGCGACGCTCAGCTCCGCACGCGGGGCATTGGTAGAGGCTTCCGCCGGATGCCCCGCGCGTCTGGACGCACGGGATATTCAGGGCGGCCGCGACGTCGAGCGCGCGCGCGTCGCGCATGCGGTCGACCCACACAGCTGCCCCTGACTTCTGAGTGCCGCCGTTCATAGCGCAGCCTCCAGAGCAGTCAGAAACGCGCGAATGGCGATCGACTCTCGGCTGCCGACTGCCTCAAGCTCGAACCTCGCGAGGCGCGAGAAGTCACGCGCGAGCTGCAGTCGATCCAAGCCACCGGCCGACGCTGCTCGCGCTCGGAGTTCCGACGAGAGCTCGCTCAGCATCATCCACGGCTGAGCGTCGTCGAGGACGACCAACTCTTTGCTTTCCGGCGCCATCACGACTTACCGCCGATCTGCGTCAGAGCGAGACGGATTGCGACGCGCCTCCAAAGTCTCGAGCGGACAAGGTCACCACGACACCCGTGTCGGTCCGCGACTCGCAGCGCGGTCTTCAGATCGCTGTGCGCCTCGCTGCCGTGCTCGTCCGTGCGGCAGAAACTGCAATGACTCACGGGGCACCCCCGAGTAGCTGCTCCACGTCCGAGCGGGAGACGACCACGCGCGAAGAACCGGCACTCGCGATGCGCGACGAGCGCAGACGGCCGGCTGCAATCGCGCGTCGGATGGTGCGGCCGCTGACCGGGTACTCGGCCTCGATCTGCGCGATGGTGAGCTTCTGGTTGGCGCGAGGCTGGAGCGCGGCCAGCTGGCCTCGCAGAGCATTCGCGATCTCATCGGAGATGAGCTTGGCTAGGTCAGGCTCGGTCAGGTGAACCAGGAGCCGCGGCGACGGTGCCTCCGGGGCCACAGGGAGGTCGAGTCGACGACTCATCGTCCGACCTCGCTGTCGATGCGGGCGAGCTGGGCAAGGCGTTGGCGGGCGAGCGCCAGAGTCCCCTGCGACACGGGTGCCCCTGCGGCGAGTGAGAGCACCGTGACTCTCGAGATCCCGAGGTGGCGAGATGCAGCGTTGGCGCCGTGCTGCCGGATGAGCTCCGTGGCATGGCGACGGATGTCCGCGTCAGTGACGCGCGTCGGTGAGATATGGGACATGTGCTGGGTGTGACCGGCCCGGACTCGGCAGGTCACACCCACGAAAAGGCATTACTTTGGGCGGGAAGGCTGGCGGCCGCTCCTCATCGATATGTGGCCAATCCAGGGCTCGTTGCTTCTCTCCGCCCCCCGGTAGACCTCTCTGACCGTGGTCGGGCTGAGGTCCGCCAGCCACGCGACGATCACGGCTGCGGCGCTGACCGCCCCATCACGGGTCTGAGCGTCTGCGGTGTCAGGCGAACCCGCTGCCAGGTCAAAGTCATGGGACCACTCCGCGACTTCCCATGGCTGCGACTCAGAATCTGCGAGGCTCATCAGCTCCAGGACCGGGCTTCCTTCCTGGTCCTTCTCGGCCAAGTGCGCAGCCAACCAAGCTGAGCGGAGTGCGCGGGCCCGCAAAGGATCTCCCGGCTTGTCCGCGCGTATCCACGCGGCGACGTTCTCCACGGCGATCCTCAAGGCGGCGTCGCGATGTACAGCAAGCGTCGCGGGCGGCGCCCTCTTCTTGTCGGTCAACACAATCTTCCGAAGTGACTCGAGTGGGACTGCCGACAGGTCGGTCTTCAAACCGAGCCGCTTTGCGAGGACGTCTTCGGGAGACCTGTTGTTGCGCGCGCACTGGAGAAGCTCCTCGTCCAGTCGCTCTCGCGAAGTGTCGAGAATTCTGTAGTGAACTTTGGCAGCAGTTACGAACAGCGCTCGCAGATTGCGCAGATAGAGAGCCTCGGCCTCGGACGCGCCCTCGGATCGAAAGCGCTCGTAGGCCTGATCCTGATCATCCAACAATCCGAAGCGGGATATTGAGTCCTCATCAAGCAGCGTCTGCATGGTCAGGCTCCTCTGACTCGCCTCTGCGAGCAGCTCTGACCGGGTCGCGTTCATGAACTCGACTACTTTCGCGACCGCTTCTTCGGACTCGCGAGCGTGTGCACGGCGAGCAACAAGTGTCCACTCCAGAGCGAGCAGATAGCGATCCAATCGATCGCGGTCTGTCCCTACGACGCGAGTCGTGCGCTGCCGAGGCGGACGACCCCTCTTCCGCGTGGGCTTGTCTGCAGTGTGCTGCTTCCCGCTCTTCTTCGTCACAGGCGGGCACTCACCTTCTCGAGTTGGCGCCCCACAGGCTCTTGCTGCTCAGCAGGGCTGAGTACGCGCCCCATCACCTCCTCGATCTGCATTGCGGCTTCGAGCGTTCGCGCGGACGCGGGGATGCCGCGGACCAACCCGGTGTAGTGCCGCTCGGCCACCTGCACACTGTGCCCGAGCTGCTTCGCCGAACGGTACGCCGACGCCGCGCCGAAGATGCCTCCCGCATTGGTCAGGTACGTTCCGCAGGTCCGCCGGAGCGCCTGCCACGTGAAGCTCTTGGGCGCGCCGTAGTCCGCGCGCAACCGTTTCGCGGCCGCCTCCGCAGTGCCCCGAGAGAGCCCGAACACTGAGCCCTTGCCACGCGCCGCCTTCTGCATGATCGTCAGCATGTCGCGCAACGCAGGCGAGACCTCGAGGCCGACCGTGCGGGCCTTGTGAGTCTTGGTCGCGGCGCCAGTAAGGTGGATCTCGCCCACCTTGCGGCCCTCATGATCGAGCGCGTCGAGGTCCGTCTGAGTCCACTCGAGCGCGAGCGCCTCGCCCAGCCGGCAGCCGGTGAGCAGCACGAACGACACGAACGGAGCGATCGGCTCGTAGCGCGCCGTGCTCCCCACCGGCCGCGCGCCCACGTGCTCGTCGCGAGTCTCAGCGAACATCTCGGCATCGTGCACGAGCGCGGCCTCGAGCAGCTTCTGCAGCTCGGGCGCCCGCATGTACTCGATCCGCTCGTGGGTCACCGGCAGGCGCTTGAGCGCGCGCCGCAGGTCGTCACGGGTGAGCCGCGGAAAGAGGTCGGCGTCGACCAGGTAGCCGAGCACGGTGCGCACCTTGCGCAGCTCGCTGTTCACGCGCTCGGGCGACCGCAGCTCGCGCAGCGGCGTCTGCTCCCCGCGCTTGCCGCCCTTCACCGCGCTGTTCTTCGGCTGCCGGATGAGGGTCTCGCGAAACGCCATCAGCTTCGCCCGGGTGAGGTCGTCGGCCGATCGCAGCCCGACGCCGTCCGCCCACACACTCAGTTTGGCGGTCGCGGCCTCGTAGGCCTCGACGGTGCGCGGCCGGAGCTGCGGGTGCGCGCTGAAGTAGCGCTTGATCGCCTCGGCGAGCTTGCCCCCGGTCGCACGAGGCGCCCCCTTCTCGAGCTCCATGCGCCGCTCGACCAGCTCGCGCGACTTGCCCACCGCCCACTGCTCACGCTGCTCGAGGGTGGTGAGCTCCGCCGGCAGGGTCTCGTGCTTGGTCTTCCCGGTGTCGGGGCTCTTGTACCGAGCCTGCCACCCGCTTCGCCGTGCCTTGTTCGGCTTGATGAGCACCACGCCCGGGTACTTGGGCCCGCGCCGCTTCCTTGCTGCCATGTCCCGCCCACCCATTTCAACACCGGCAGGCTCGCTCCGGTGTCCGCTACCACTTTTGCTACCACTAACTCCCGGCAGAGTGTGGCACGGAGCGGCCGACCGGAGTACGCAGAGAGCACGATAAACACGAGGATCCTTGGACACAGCAGGACGCACCATGACGCAGCTACCAGCGGACCACAGCCCTTCTAAGTCGACGGTCGGGTGTTCGAATCGCCCCGGGGGCGCTAGTGATTGCGCGGGGTTAGACGAGCAGTCGCGATTCGCAAACAGGGCGATGGCTCGCTATATGGCTCGCTATCCGGGCCCGCCGAGCGGCGGCCTTCGCGCCCGCGACCTTTGGTCCGGCCGCGAGCCCCCTGCCCGACCTCGGCGAGACACGCGGCGAGCACGTGGGTCAGCCAGGCGTTTGCCTACAGATCCATGAATAGGCTTGAAGGCGGCTCACTGGAGGGGTGATGCAGCCCGACTTCGGCTTCTTCGAAGTAGACGTGTGGGGCAACTACGTTGGGACCGGCGTCAGCGGCGCGCGGGGTTGCACGATGGGCGGCGTCGTGAAGGTCGGCGACATCACGCAACCCTACCTCGTAGCCAACGAGCTGATCTCCGCACGCCTCGCGCAGCTTCTCGCCCTGCCCGTTCCTCCCGGTGTGGTCGCGCAAGTCGACGCCGGGGAATACGCCTACGTAAGCCTGCGGTTTGGAAAGAAGGGAGCTCGGCCCCCGCCGACTATCCCCAAGCACCTCGTGTCAGACAATCCGCATATGGCCGCAGGCATCATCGCCTTCGACTGCTGGATCGCTAACACCGACCGGCACGACGGCAACTTGGCGTACAGCCGGGATTACGTGGGTATTCAGCTCTTTGATCACGGTCACGCGCTGCTTGGCGCCGAGCCAGGGCTAGGCACTGAACGTCTTCTGCGGTATGCCGATCACCGTCCCGTGGTGAGTAGTTGCCTGGCGCCGCACGTCACGATGAGCCAACCCTTCTTACCGTGGGCCGAGCGAATCGGCTCGGTACACGACGACATTATCCGCGACCTAGTTGCAAGCGGCGCCGCGTGCGGGTTGACCGGAGACGAGGCGAACGAAGCGGCAGAGTTCCTGATCAAGCGGAAAAGCCGGATACTGGACCTTCTTAGATCTGCGAAACAAGATCTCCCCGAGATCACGGATTGGACATGACAGCCATGAAAACCTTCTGGATGGTTGCCAAGCACATTCCCGACTTACGTCGACGCGAGACAATCAACATCGGCGTCTTGCTCGTCGCGGGCGATCAACGCCTATGCCGGTTCGTCGGTCAGCGACCGGATGGAACCATCGACGGTCGACGTGTGCGGAGCGCCTACGGGGCGCTGCCGACATACAAGGCATGGGTGGCGTACTGGCAGGCGAAGGCGAACGAAGCACCCATCGAAGAGCTTCAAGCATTGACGGGCGCGATGCGTGCTGACGACAGCTTCTTTCTAGAGCCGGGCGGAACACGGCTGCTCGGCGACGTCTCGCCCGGCGCGTTCCTAGACACGCTGTTCGCGATGCTCGTAGAACCCGTGTCGGAGCCCGCCGCGCCTACCTTCGCGCAGTTGACGGAGAGCGTGTTCGATCGTCTTTCGATCGGCGACCGCGTGCAGCGCAAGATTCGTCTTGAAGTGCCGACCGAAGAGCGAGACGAGACGTTCGACACCATTGTCTTCGACTATCGATACGACAACGGCAGGATCAACCTATTCCAAGCGGTATCGCTTTCCACGTCGGACGATCGCTCGTGGACAGCCGTGCACGCTGCGGCGTGGTCCTTCGATCAGTCTCGGCGATGGGCAGGCAGTGCGCGTGGTGTCCAGCCGATCGCCCTGATCCGACCACGGGAACGAGACGACGAGCTGACGAAGCAGATCAACGTACTTCGTGCCAAGTCGCGTGTGATCGACGTTTCTGACGAATCGTTGGCGGTCGACTCGCTCGGCGAACTTCTGCACCTGCACTAAACGTCAAGCTTCGACCCCGCGCGTAACCACCCCAATGGCAGTGTGCTCCCTGCTGATGGCGAGAAGAGCGCGACGTCGTCGTGTCACGACCCCGATTCGCTCACCGACGACCAGCAGGTCGTCGACGAAGCACTCGCGGGCCGGACTCGCCGCACTCGTGGGAAGAGGTCGCCGCCGACTGCAAGCGCCGGATCGCCTAGCGCACGGCCGGGCTGCGAAAGAGGGCGGCCTTGCCAGCGGGGGCGGGGGGCCGTGGTATGCGATTTGGCTCGCGCTCGCGCACCGCAACAGAGACCGCCGCCGTATGTCTAACGACGTTGACAGACGGCAAAGGCAGGCGCTATCTCCTGTTCATGAGGGCGAGATACACCGTCGCGTACGAGAAGGACCGCGCCTCAAGCGTGTGGACGGCAAGCATCGACCCGTCGCAAGGCGCAGCGTGCGTGAGCCAGGGCCGATCCATCGGCGAAGCACGCAAGAGAATCCGCGAAGCTCTCAGCGTGTACCTCGACGATGACCGCGCCGCCGAACGAGCCGAACTGATCGATGACGTGAAGCTACCCGCGCGGGTCAAAGCCGCCGTGCTCAAGTCGACGCGCCTGCGAGAAGCCGCGGAGGCCGCTCAGTCGAAGTCGATCGAAGTGTCGACCGTCGCCGCGCAGCTGCTCACGAACGCAGGGATAAGCCGTCGCGACGCGGCCGAAATGCTCGGCGTATCGTACCAACGCGTCCAACAGCTCTCCGCTAAGCGGCCCGGAAGGGCGAGGGCCACGGCGAGATCGAAGTGAAGAGCACCGCAAGTGGGAGAAGGCTGCGCCTCTTCTGCGCACCAACTTGCACTGACGCGCAACGCCGCGCTAACTGTCGCTGGTATGGATGACGAGAAGCTCAAAGTGCAGCAGTGCCGTAAACCTCCCACGACCGGCATGAATGCGTAGTTGGGTACGTCTGTCACCGTCAGGCCATGTCAAACACAAGACGTGCGGTACGCCGCAGCGCTGCGGACTGGTCTGTATTGGTCGAGGCGTGTGAG
>JBEGTL010000008.1:0-41125 GCA_041179425.1 Pseudomonadota bacterium
CGTCGAACTCCGACTTGTAAATGCTGTTGTCGACGATGCTGCCTGAGCAGTCGTTGTGGCTAATGAAGAACGCCTTCTGCCCGTGCGAGTAGGTTAGTCCGTAGATGCCACAGTTGCCGCCGTCGAAGGGCATGGTCGGGCCCAGAGGGCGCCACGTCTTACCAGCGTCGGACGTGAGCAGAAGGGTCTTCTGCCCGAGCGTGACGACCCTGCCGTCCGGGAGCTCGACGGGTGAGCCCGAATAGAGCTGCACCGGCCCGTCCGCGGTCTTGGTCCAATTCTGGCCGTCGTCGGTGCTGACGACCGTGCCACCGCCGTAGAGGGGCCAGTAGATGTCGCCGACTTTAGTGCGCAGAGGATTCGAGCCAGGGCCTGCGCTGGTGACGCGCGTCCAGCTATCGCCACCGTCGGTGCTTCGGAATACTCCGCACATGCCGCTGCTGTTGCCGCAGGAGCCGACCAAAAACGTCCTTGTATCGATCACGATCGGCAAAGTTGAGTAGCGCGAGTCGGGCGGCAGCTTGCTGCCGATATTCGTCCACGTGTCGCCGCCATCCCGGGAGAGATACAGGACGTGCTGGGTCTCGTGCGGGCCCAGTAGTAGGGTCTTGCGGGCGGGATCGGTGAAGTCGACGCCGAGCAAATCGCTATGGTTGGTGTCGCCCAGGTGCTTGAAGGTGATGCCGTCGTCGGTCGTCTTGAACACGCCGAAGCCGTAGATACCGACCTCCCACCAGGTCTCCGCGTGGTCCGGATCAAAAACGATGGCCGTCGGACCGTTGTTGATTTTGTCGGAGTTCGCGCCAGTCCCGAGCGCGGACCACGTCTTGCCGCCGTCGTCCGAGCCGAACAGCCCCTTCCCCTTACCCACACCCGCGATGACGCGATCCGTGGTGGGATGCGCGGTCACCATCACATCGCCTCCACCCTCGGCTACCGTCATGAGGTTGTTGGTGACGTTCACCCAGGGGCCGGCGGCGATGGGAGTGTTGTTGCCCGTACCACCATCAGCGGAGCCGCCGCTTCCTCCGGAGCCGCCGTCTTGCTCGTTGCCGCGAGGGCCGCCACCGTCGGTTCCGCTGCCCGGGCCGCTCACCCCGGCGTCCTTCGCGTTGCCGTTGCCTGCGTCGGCCTCGACCGCGACGCAGGTGACGTAAACGTGATCTGCGCAACCAGCTGCCGATGCGAGGAGAACCGCGACCAGGACATTGATGGAGATCTTCAAGCGCCGCTCCTAAACGCACGAGCCCAGGTTCGTGCCTCGTCGATACTCGGGATCAGGCGTGCAGACCAGGCGGCTGCGGCGCACGATTGCCGATTGGTATATCAAATTTAATGGCTCATCTGGCTTCCGGTAGTGAGATTTCCGGGGCCGGCCCCCGCCTGATGTTAGCAAGCGCCTGTCCGCCTGACGGTCAAGCCCTTTGCTCGAGGCTTATGAGGTAGCAAAAGCCGGAGTGCGGGACACCAACCCGTACGAGCAGCTTCCTGGGCGCACACGGCGCCGCCGCACGCCGAAAACGGCCGCACTGAGGTCAGAGCGAAGAAGTCGCTCAGGGCCAGCGAACGCGGCCGTGACGACGTCCTACGCTACCCGTGCACGCTCGTACCTTCTGGAAGAGTGGTCAGCTCATTCGGCCGGCATCTGGTGCCCGACAGCACGCGCTCAGACCCAAGCTCCCTAGTCTCTACTCTGTCACTGAAACCTGAGTGTCTTGTCTTCCTGAGTAGGGCCGCGCGTTCGAACACGACTCGGTAGTCATCTTCATGAAGAAGATCACAGCGTGGCAACTGTCCACGAACGCACGGAAGAACAACTCCTCGAACAGGAAGTCGACTCCGCTTGGGCACCCAAGCCGAGTGGTCGCTCACGAGTTTTTTGCTGGGCTGCCACCTGTCACGGCGCGCCTGTGCAGTGCTCGCGACCAATCCGTGAGCGACCCAGGGCGCCGCCGACTGACGATAACATCTCGGCGAGCGCGGTCTCGCCCGCGGGAGAGCGCCTTTCACACTGCTGCGACTGGCCCGAGGATGTCACGTTGCCGAAAGGAGCGCATTCTCGGCACAGGACTACATCTGCTCCGCGCCGGCGCTCGAAAACACAAGCACGTGCTCGACGCAGTTGGAACGGGAAAGAATGTTCAGGCAGGGAGTTTAGCAGTCCAACTCGTGCGGGCTTCGAGCTAGTCTTCCTCGGACAACGCTCGTTCGAGGAGTTTCCTGTTGTGAAAACAATGCTGTATTCGCAGACAACGCCGCGGCTCGGCGGAGACGAGAGCGGAACGTGGTCGCGCGGGGCTAGCAGCTTGCTGTTCGCCCTCGGGCTGCTGACCGCGGCATGCGGCTCCAACAGCTCCGGGAGCAAGACGAAGATCGACGCCAGCGCGGCGATGACCGCAGTCGATGGCTCGACGACGCGCGATGGTGGCTCGATTCCCCGCGACGCCGCCGGCGGCGGGGCCAGCGAAGCAGGTCCTCCCGCCGCCACCGATTCCAGCGCACCGGTGGGTCCTGTGCCCGGCTCCACGCCCACGATTATCAGCCCCGACGCCGCGGTCCCCGCGCCGATGGGCAACACGGGTCTGACTCTGAAGGCGGCTCCTTCGCTCGGCGATATAAAGTACCTGGCGAACCGCAGCAGCGTTCGCCTCTACCTGCCGGGTGTGAATGGCGCGCGCGACTATCGCGTGTTCGCGGTCCGCGACGGCGTCAAGGTGAGCTACAGCGGCGAGCGCGAACACGTAGCCGGCGCCGACATCACATGCGCCGGTCTGCGCCAGCGCAACCAGTGCGACGACGGCGAGATCCTGCCGGTCAAGTACAACACGGACGAGCTCGACTTGCCCAAGTGCGAGGTCCCGGGCGTCGACCGCCGTCCCCACGTGCCCGCGCAGTTGATGCAGACTGTCGAGGTGAACGACCTGGGTCCGGACACGCTGCTCGTGGTCGAGGCGATCGATCGTTTGTGTCCGTTCCCAGGGCTCTACGGGACGCATCACCTAGACGTCGAGGTCGGCGCAGGCGACGTGGGCGGTCCCATGGTCGACGCGGTCGTCAATGGCAAGTCCTACTCGCTGAAGCGCTGGCCGAAGACCTTCCCGGTGCGCACCGAGGCCGAGATCGTGGCCGAATACGGCAGCATGATCTTCAACGGTCAGGCCTGGAACAAGCCTACGCTCGATCCCGCCTCGGCCAACTTCCCCGAGAGTCCCTACGTCCGATTGGCGCAGCCGGCTCCGGCGGAGGACCCGCTCGTGTTGGCGCGCTCGGTGATCAAGGTGAGCCCTCTCGGCACGCAGAAGCTGCCTGCAGGCTTCCGCGAAGTCGACTACTTCGACGACTTCAGCGACTCCACCGATCAGCCCAAGTTCGTCCGCGACACCGACTACACGCGCACGGTCGTCGGGCTGCCCATGAAGGTGTACGAGACCAAGAAGTGGATCCTCTACGATATCGCCAACGAGTTCAGCGACTTCTTCGTCGACCGCGGGCAGTTGCACATGGTCATGGGTGATCCCGATCAGAATTCCATGTCGCTGCAGGCGTTCTATCCGAAGCGTCCGGTGCAGCTGCCGAGCCAAGCGGACCGCTACCTCCATGTCACCTACGAGGTCCAGCGCAACGAGACCGACCGTCGGTACGAAAACTTCTCGCTCTGCGGCTCCGACAAACCAAACGACACGTACACAGGCGACCAGCCCAAGGCCGCGCCACTACCGCGCCCCAACTTCATGAACGGTGGCAGCCGATCGAGTTCTTTGGGCTGGAACTGTCTGCTGATCGTCGGACGGGGAAACGGCTACTACGACGTGCCCGGCGGAGACATCAAGGCGCACTCTGACACCAGCGTGCGGATCAGCGTCATCGGCACGAACCCTCCAGCTACGCCGGGCGGCTACGACTCGGACCCGGGCAGCATTCAGAAGTACGCGACGGCATTCGGGCCCACCCAGGACACACCCTTTCCCAAGCTGTGGGAGCGTCAGATCGACAAGGACCACAACCCCGTGGGCGTGTGGCTAGACGATCAGACCCACATCTGGCAGCGCACACGCTTCGACGTGTTCATCCGCCGCGACCGCCTGGTGATCTACGTAGAAGGCCAGCAGCGGATCTGTCAGGAGATGCCCGGCTCGCCCATCACCATGGCGGAGGGCGCACTGGGTTTCTGGCACGTGCTCTACCACTCTTCAGCCGAGTTCATGGAGAGTCGTTCGCCAATCGTCACAGGCAACCCACGCACGGCCCAGCATCACATCATGCACAACACTCCGTTCGCGGACATGCGCACGTACGACAACGTCGGGTTCCGGGAGAACGTGAGCCTCCCGCCGGACTTCGACAAGTCTGTGTGTTACCCAGACTGAAGGTCATGGCAGTTCAGTTCCAAGCGCTGGTAGCGTGCGTGCTCGGGGCGACGCTGATGGTGGCGTGCGGCGAACCTTCGGTGGACGCGGCTGACGCCGATGCGTCCGCCGTGGCCGTGGTCGATGCGTCCGCCGTGGCCGTGGTCGATGCGTCCGTGGACGGGGGCCAGGTCCAAGCCGACGCGCAGACCGCAGACGGCGCGCAGCTCGACGGGGACGCGGGGGACCGTGCGCTGCAGTTCTTGTTGCCCGAGGCGCTGCCAGTCGCGCCGGGGAACAAGTATGCGGACCGCGACGATGTCGCCATGCTGGGCCTCGGTCTGTTCTTCGATACGGGGCTGGGCAACGGCGGCTGCCCGAGATGCCATCTGCCCGAGCTGGCCTTTACCGATCGCAAGCCGATCTCCATGGGCAAAGGCGTTGGCACACGCAACGCGCCCACCACCTTCAATGCGGCGAGGCTGTCCGTCTTCTTCTGGGATGGCCACGCCGACTCCTTGTGGTCCCAACCTGTGTTTGCCATCGAGAGCGCCCTCGAGATGGACTCGTCTCGCTTGGCGCTGGCTCACCACCTCCGCGAAGACCTCACCTTGCGTCCGAAGTACGAGGCGATCTTCGGCGATCTCCCGGACATGAGCCTGTGGCCGCGTGCCGGTAAGCCCGGGGAGCCCGCGTTCGACACGCTCGACGCGGCGACCCAGACCGAGGTGAATCGCGTGGCCGCCAACGTGGGCAAGGCGCTCGAAGCCTATGAGCGCAAGAACGCCACCACGCGCGGGCCAATCGACCGATTTTTGCTGGGCGACACTTCCCAGCTGTCGAGCGTCTCGCAGGACGGTCTCGAGCTGTTCCTGACGCAGCACTGCGACTCGTGCCACGGCGGTCCCATGCTGACCGACGAGGACTTTCACGACGTGGGCTTCCCGGACCTCGCGGGGGCCGTGCTCGAAAGGGTCGACGCGCGCGCGGTGCTCGAGCGCAACCCGTTCAACCTGCTCGGTCTCTATGCCGATGCGCCGCCGAGCCAGCCGGCCTGGCTGCACCGTCCGGAGACACCGCTCAAGGCCTTCCGCACCCCGTCTCTGCGCAACGTGGCGCGTACCGCGCCGTATGGGCACAACGGCGCGCTGGCGACGCTGCGCGACGTGCTGGCCGTTCATGCACCCGGACTGAGCAGCGACGAGCACGGCGCATTGATCGCGTTCATGTCGAGCCTCAATGGCGACTATCCTCCCCTGCCCTGGAGCAGCTGGCCAGTCCCGCAGTGACAGCTGGCCGGCCGACCGGCTTTACCCGCCCCCGGAACGTGCAAACGGCCTTACAGCAGGCTAGGGTCGCACCGAACGCGAAGTGCCGAAGAAGCCGACGATAGACGCAGGCGCCAAGGGTGCAGTGGGCGCCGCGGGGGCGTTGGTCTGCATCGCCTCGATCATCGGGGACGAAACGCTCGGGCTGTTGCTGGGGTTGATCGCCTTCATGCTGGTGGTCTTCGCGATGGTGCGCGTTCCGGTACGTGTCTCCATGATGAGCCTGGCGTTCCTGGCCACGATCCTGCCGAACCCGGGCGAGGGCCAGCCGACCAAGCTGGAGCCTCCGTTCTCGATGCTCGGCAAGGTCCTACTCGATCACCTCAACACGGTGGACCGTGGAGGCCTATTGGGCCTCTTGCCCGTGTCGACGATGGAGCTGCTGTTCCTCATCCTCTTCATCATCATGCAGGTGCGGAAGTCTACGCGCTCCAACATTGACACCGCCGCGAACGTGCCCACGCCACGGCCCCTGATCCAGCTGGCGTATCTGTCACTCGCGGCCACGGGATTCACCTGGCTGAAGGGATTGGCCACGGGCGGCGACTTCGCGATGTCGCTGTGGCAGGTCAATGCGGTGATCTACCTCCCCGTCATCTTTCTGCTGATGCAGAGCAGCTTGCGCGGCCCGGAGGACCACTGGCCGATCGCGAAGCTTTACCTGATCGCCGCCGGCTACAAAGCGGCGCTAGCCATCTACGTTGTTGAGGTGGAGGGAGGACTCATCGACACGAGTACCGGAACGCAGCTTCCCGCGCCGTACGGTACTGCGCACGCCGACTCGATGCTCTTCGCGCTCGCCTTCGTCATCATTGTCGCGGGGCTGCTGGAACAGGTGAACAAGCGCTGGCGGAAGCTCGCGTACTTCATGCTTCCGCTTCTGGCGCTCGGAACGCAATCCAACAACCGACGACTCGCATGGGTCCAAATCGGAATCGTGCTCCTGGTGATCTACATCGTCAGCGAGGACAACAAGGTCAAGCGCTTCGTCCGTAAGGCGGTCTACGCTTCGATTCCCATCGCGACCGTCTACGTGATCGCGGGCTGGAACGTGGCCTACGGCCGCTTCTTTCGGCCCGTGCGTATCTTGCGCTCGGTGGTTGATGCCGAGTCCGATGCCTCCAGCCAATGGCGTGAGTTCGAGAACGTCAACATCATCGCCACGCTGCGCGACAACCTGCTGTTCGGAACGGGCTACGGCCATCCCTACTACGAAGTGATTCCGCTGCCCGCGGTGGACTACGCGCTCGAGAGGTACATCCCGCACAACAGCTTCCTCGGGCTCTGGGCATACGCGGGTTACGTCGGCTTTACCGGGCTCACGCTGCTGTGGACTGCTGGCGTCTACTACGCCATGCGTTCTTACTACGGGGCCACACAACCGCAGCATCGCGCTGCCGCCATCGTCTGCTTCGGAGCGATCCCCATCTACTTGCTCCAGTGCTTCGGCGATCTTGGTCTCAGTACTTGGACGGGCATGTTCATGATGGCGTCCGCCATCTCCCTGGGCGGCAAGCTCGCGGTAGCGACCGGTCAGTGGCAGGACGGTCCTTGGCTCAAGAAGACGTGAGGCGCTGACTCGTGTCGAAGCTGATCTTGATGTCCATCCTGATCGCCATGGTCGTGGTTCCCACGCGCGCCGCGCGCGAGCCAAATCCGCGCAAGGGCCTGCGGCGTGTGGTGATCGAGATGCTGATCTTCCAGGCCGTATACGCCCTGTCGATGGTCTACCTCTGGGGTCGCTGGTAGCTCTGCACGTCGCTTTGCGGTCGGCACCACGGTCGATGTGCCGTTCGTGCAATCGGCTGCGTGCGCGCGGATCAGTGCGCCGGCTTTGTGGGTGTCCAGTGTGTGCGATACAGGCGGAAGCGCTGGAGGCCTCCGGCACTGCTCGCACCCTCGCGTTGCACGTCTACCTCACGCATGAGCTCCACGCTCGCATACCCGGGATCTCGCGAGACCAACAAAGGCACGTCGTCGATCACGAACAAAAACTCGGGTGCGCGTTCGCGAATGTGCCGCCAAATCGCGTTTTTGTCCTTCATCTTCCGGTACGGCAGCATCTCTGGCGAAGCGAGGGCGCCGATGTCGATCACGGTCCTTTCGGAGAAGTAGCCGAGCACGCCGATCTGGTCGGCAGCGACAGATGCCCCTGGCGCCGAGTGATCGCGCAGATAACGCGCGACCTCGATCATGGGCGGATCCATGCCCTCGGGCCAGCGCGTCACGTACCAGCAGTATCGGTACTGCACGTAGCCAAGGAGCGCGAGCGTGCCCAGCGTCGACGCGACCACCAGTGCGCGAATCGCCCGGGCGGCCGCGGGCGGTAGCTCGCTTCTGACCTCGAGTAAGTAGTCGAACACGGCCGCGCCCACGAGCACGTAGGACGGCAGAGCGAACATCAAGTATCGCCCGGAGATAGGCGCGCCACCGACCACGTAAAACGCAGGAAGCGCCAAGCCCCAGCCCACGATCAAGAACCATCGTGCCTGCTCCGCGCGCGACCGCAGCCACGGGCCCAGCTGCTTTTTGCCGAGCAGGGCAGCGACCACGAGACACAGCGCGTGGAAGGGCCAGAAGCTGCCCATGAAGTAGAGCGTGCGAACGAAGACTTGAACGTGGTCTCGGCTCAGCTTCGCGGAGATGGTGTTGGGGATGAGGCTGCCGAAGTGGACGTAGGCGTAGATGACCCAGGGCACGAGCAGCAGCCCATAGAGCACGCCGCCGAGCAGCAGCTCGCGGAGCTTGCGCTCGCGCCGAAACAGCAGCGTGTCGGCGAACAGCAGGAGCGAGAACACCGTCATCTCGGGTCGGGTCAGCGTGGCCAGGGCCGCACAGGCCGGCGACACCCAGTTGAAGCCCTCCGCGTCGCGACTGCGCAGCTGATGCAGGACGGCCAGCGTCCACAGCCACAGCGAAAGGCCGTTCTCCATGCCGCTCATGGACCAGCGCACGAACCAGGGGTTCAGCACGTAGAGCAGCCCGGCCAGACACAGCACCAGGGGTCGGCGGATGAACATCGCCGCGAGCTGCCAGAACGAGATCACGGACAGGGCGGCGAACAGCGCATTGAGCAAGTGCGCCGAGTCTGCGACCCCAAGACCCAGCTTCGTGACGATGGCGATCAGGAAGACCCAGAGCGGCGCCGTCGAGCCGTACGTCGGATGACCCGGGTTGAATGAGTAGCCCATGCCGTCCACCAGGCTGCGCACGAAACGAAACGTGATGGAGGCGTCATCCCCGGCGAAGTGGCGGTACGGCCACAACGCTGCGGCTGCGATCACCAACAGAGCCAGCAGCGCCCAACGAGGCGGTGGGCTCTCCGCCTGAGGGGAAGGTTGCTCGTCGCGCGTCATCACTGATGTACGTGTCCTTGCCAATCTTCACCAGCTTTGCCCGGCCGCCGTCTCCCGACAGCGTGGGGCCCCATGACTCCAGACCTCGCAGCTACGAGGTGCCGGGACTGTCCTTCGCACCGACGCCTTGGATACCTCGCGCACGAGACGGGAACCAGCGGTCGCGCAGCTTCAGCGAAGGTCCCTCCACGAGCTTGGCCGCCCCCGCGCCCATCAGGGCAGCGGCCGGCACGTACAGCATGACGCCCACCACGTATCGCAACTCTGGTTGCGCTGTGCCGAACACCTGCAGGAGCAGCCAGCGTCCGATTTCGGGCACGACGTCCATGTGCCACAGATAGATGGAGTAGCTGAAGTAACCGAGCCAGGCGAGCGCACGTGCCGGAGCGCTCGTGAAGAAGCGGCCTAGCGGGCCCTGTCCGACGGGCGTGCCGAGCACGCCTAGCAGGATGGCTCCATAGCCGAGATACAAGAGTGTATAGCCGACGGTCCAAGCGAACGGGTGCCTGAGACCGAACACGGCCATCGGACTGATCAGCACCAATCCGATCGCCAGCAACCGCGCGCGCCGTTGGGCGGCCCACTCGAGCGTGATCACGCCGTGCTGGTAGAAGTAGGCGAGCAACACTCCGAAGAACATGCTGTCGACCCGAATGTGGGTCGGGAAGTAGTGCGTCGTCTCCTGAAAGGGCCGCGCCAGGTTCACCGTCAGGCGGAACAACAGGCAACTCGACAGCACCAGCGCGGCCGTGAGCAATAGCCGTTTGCGACTCGCAGAGGGAGCAAGACGGGTAGGGAAGCACCACTTCAGCAGGAAGGGCAGCAGCAGGTAGAAGTGCTCTTCTACCGCCAGACTCCAGGTGTGCGCGCGCGGTGACCCGAGGTAGTTCTGGAGGTGGAGCAGGTTCGGGGTCAGGGAGCTGAGCGCTCGACCCCAGTGATGCTCCGGGTCCTCGAACACGAGGATGAAGTAGACGAGGAACAGGTAGACGAAGTAAGGCGGCCAAATCTTGAAGCCGCGGCGAATGATGAAGCGGGTCACGTCGAGCCGGGAGTGCCTCCGAAGCTCGTCGAAGAGCAGGCCCCCGACCAGAAAGCCGCTGAGCACGAAGAACAAGTCGACGCCGGTCCAGCTGAGGTGGTGGATGACCCCGGCCAACGGCAGCAGCAGCCCGGTCTCGTGAGGATCGACCAGCGGGTGTCGCAGGAGCACGAGCAGGATCGCTACGCCGCGCAGCAGGTCCAGCTGAACCAAGCGCACGCTTGCATTGGCAGATGACATCGTTTAGCGACCCGCGACGGGCATCGCAGTGATCTCGTACAAACCGAAGTCGGCGGCGGTCTTCAGCGTGCGTGAATGCTGCTCGAGCAGTCGACGCACCATCTGGAACTGACCGGCACGCGTGACGACGGACACGCTCGACCCTCCGAGGTCCGGCGTGGGCCCGCCCGTGGCCAGCGCGCTCGGGGCGACCAGATGCGTGATGCCGAGCTTCTTCAGGTCGGCGGTGAAGACTTCCCAGCTCGTGAAGCGGAGACTATCAGACACCATCTCTGCGCAGAAGGTGTCGCGGTCGATGTAAAACCCCCCGCAAGAGCTGGAGAGCAGGACCCCGGCATCCGCGGGGAGGCTGTTTGCACGCTCGTAGAGCGGGTAGAGCACGAGCCGACTCAACAGGAAGTCGCGCCGAGTCTCGAGGCCGATCGCGGTTCGCACCAAGCCGCCGATGTTCGCCCCTGCGTCGACCAAGATTCGCCGCGTCTGCATCAGCGAGAACAGCAGCGTCACCGCGATCCACGTGGTGGCGACCCAACGGCGCGCGAGCTGGCGATCGAGCGTCGCCGCCATGGGCACCATGACCGCTGCGGTGAGTGGTATCGAATAGCGGATGTAGAGTCCGGCCGCCGAGAGCTGAGCCAAGCCGGTGATGACCGTGACCACCACCGCGCCGCGCGCCACACGAGTCCGAAGCTTGAAGAACGCAAACGCACCGAGGAGCGCCCAGAGCGCGGCCACCGCGAGCAAGACCTTCGCCCGCACGTGCTGTGGCCAGTCGCGCCCGAAGGAGTTGCCCCAGGTCATGTAGCGATTGTAGTGGTCGACCTTCGTCGCCAGCTCGGGCGACAGATCACGCGAGGGGATGATGTTCGCAAACAATGGGAAGAGCGGATTTCCCGTGAGCAGGAAGGCGCGCGCCAACCAGGGCACGATGGGCAACGCAACGAGGAGCACGAGCGGCGCGCACGAGAGGACCGACGCCGCCACGCCGCCAGCTGTGCGCTCGCGCGGGCGCGCGGGATCGGACTCGGCGATCACCGTCAGTGCGAGCAGAGCAGCCGGAAACAGCGCGGCGCTGATCTTGAACGACACCGCGAGCCCAGCCAGGAGCGCCGCTGCGCGGAGGAAACCCCGGTCTTGCTGCTGAAACCAGATCAACCACGCGAGCAGCGCCCCCGCGGTGGCGAGCGAGGCGCCTCCCTCTACGTAGGTGAAGCCCAACACCACGGCTACGCCAGCAGGTCCGACCAAGAACAACGTGGCCGGAACGACTCCGCTCATGGGGCTCGCCAAGCGCTTGCCTGCCAACACGATCGCAGCCGTCGCCAGCAGGCCGAGCGCCAAGTGGACACACTTTGCGGCCGCATCGCCGGCGAACGACATCGCCCACGCGAACAGCATCTCCATACCCATCGGCGTATTGGAGTAAGGATACGTGGGCAGATAGTCCAGACTGCCTGCGTGCATCCAACGTTTCGGGACCGTCAGGTGATACGCGAGTCCGTCCGGGTCGAGCGAAGGCGTGAGCGCAATCAGGAACAGCACCACGACGCACGGAGACAGCGCCAGCAGCCACACGAGAGTCCATTTGTTCGGCCGCTCGCTCGCGCGCACGGCGGCGGCGAGCGTCTTCACGACACGATAGCCATCCACGCTGAGTAAGAGGGCGACGCCCGCGCCCGCGATACGGAGTGCCGTGACATCGAAACGACCCGCGACAGCCAGCGCGAACGGGACGAACTGCAGCACGCCAGCGCCGAGGCCCGCCCCGGTCACCGCTCGCTCGCTCGCCGAGCCCAGATCGTCGCGGCAGCCCAATACGCGCAACAAGCGGCGACCGAACGCGAGGCTCAGGACAAGAAATCCAAGCAGGAACAGCAGCGCAGACGCTGAGGAGCCATCTGTGGCGAGCTCGGGCATGCGCAACGTTATCACGCACGCTCTTCCTCACAACACGCTGTGGCTCGAAATAGAACCTAGACGCCGTAGCGAATATCGCCGTAGGTGATCATACGGTTGGCCAGGAAGTTCCAAGACATCGCAACGCCCACCGCGGCCGCGTGCGCCGCGAACAGGGCCAACGTGGGGCCCAACAAGGGCGAGGACAGACGATCAAACACTCCGAATACGGACAAGTTGACGGCGAGCCCGACCACACTGATCGAGAAGAACTCGGCGAACTGCCGTAAACGACTCTTCGAGCGCGACTCACGAAAGACCCACAGCGAGTTGCCGAGGTAACTAGTCAGGACGGCCAATCCAAAGGCGATGCCCTTGGCCGTGAGCCGCGCGAACGAGAACCCGAGCACCAAGGCGCTCAACGCTGCGGTCTCGACGACAAAAGCCGCTGCGCCCACGACCAAAAACTTCAGCACTCGTTTCGACTCGCGCGCGACGCCAGCGGCGGTCGCGGCGCTCGAGGCAGTCGGTGCTCCAGCTTGGGCGCTTGGCCCCTGCGCCACGTCGAAGCGCGCGGTGCCTCCGCGGGCGAGCGAAGAGTCCACGGTCTCGTCTACGAGTGGGTCAAGCACGAACGGCTTGGGCAAGTTCGACGCGCCGCTCGCCGATCGATTGCTCTTGCCGCAGGGCAAGCGCCTCGAAGGGGGCCGGGACCTGCAGGTACGCGAGCCGCTTCATCTCGCGCCGGCCTCGAGTCACGGTGTCGAGAATCAGACCGCAGACGCCGCTGAGGAATGCCAACAGCATGATCGACGCAGCGAGGATCGCGGTCGGGAACCTGGGAACCAGGCCGGTCTCGAGGTAGGTGAGGAACACCGGCGTAGCGAGCCCGAGCGCGAGCAGGGAGAGCGCGAGCGCGATGATGCCGAAGAAAAAGAACGGACGCTCGTTCTTGAAGAGGAGCAAGATCACGCCGAGGATACGCAGGCCATCTCGGTAGGTGCTCAACTTGCTGACCGAGCCCGGAGGTCGTGCGAAGTAACGAGTCTCCACTTCGGCGATCGGTAGGCCGAGCGTCAGTGCGTGCACGGTCAGCTCGGTCTCCGTCTCGAACCCCGTGGCCAGCGCGGGGAAGGACTTGACGTACCGTCGCGACAACACACGGTAGCCCGAGAGAATGTCGGTAAAGCGCCGTCCGAACAGGTTCGCAAGGAAGCCGGTCAGCATTCGGTTCCCGAGCACGTGGCCTGCACGGTAGGCCTCCGTCGCCGTGTGAATTCGACGGCCCACGACCATGTCGAGGTTTTGGGAGCTGAGTAGCTCGATCATCGATGCGGCCGAGCTCGGGTCGTAGGTCGCGTCGCCGTCGGCCATCACGTAGACGTCGGCCTCGATGTCAGAGAACATCCGACGCACGACATTGCCTTTTCCCTGGAGCGATTCGGTCCGTACGACCGCGCCAGCTTCGGCAGCGTTCTCTCTGGTCCGATCCTTCGAGTTGTTGTCGTAGACGTATACGACAGCATCGGGCAGCGCCTCGCGAAAGCCCGCCACCGTATCGCCGATGGCTACCTCTTCGTTGTAGCAAGGTATGAGCACTGCGATTTGCGGCGATGGACTCTTCACGCGGGCCTCCGAGCAAGGCGATGGCAGAGGAAGCGCGCGTAACGTAGCGCCACGGGCAATTCAGGTCGAGTCTTTGTGGTCGTATCGGAGAGGTAGAATCCCTGCGCCACCGAAGGAAGGTTTGCGGCCAGACGGCCGTATCCCAGTCACGCAATGGCGCGAGGCCACTTACTTGATCGATGCAGGTTGGTTGGTCTCGCGTACGTCCGGACTCACACCGTTTGCGTCGACCGGGGTTTCGTACGGATCGTCGCTACCCAACGCTCGGAGTACCTTGGCGGGCACGCCGCCGACCATCGTATTCGGTGGCACGTCGGTCGCGACCAGCGCGCCGGCCGCGACCACCGCGCCCGCGCCGATCGTGACGCCGGGAAGCACCGTGACTCGTGACGCGATCCATGCCCCATCGCCGATCACGATGGGACCATGCCTGGACAACCCCGCACGGCGGTAGGGAGGACCCACCTCGTGGTCCACTGTCAAGAAGAGGCAATCGTGTCCGATGTTGACGCCGCTTCCGATGCGCACCTCGCCGCCCAAGTTGATGCGAAGAGGACCGGTGATGTACGTGCGATCGCCAATCGAGAGCAGAGACGCCCAATCTCCGGCGCCAGACAAGATCACGTCGCCCATCAGCAGCGACCCTTCGCCGATGGGGATGTTGGCAGCACGCCAGAACGCGGTGCGAACGCGATTGAAACAGAACTGCGGCATCAGGTTGCCCAGGCGGAGCGCGAGGCGCGTCACAGGGCGCAGCCGGTCGACTTCCTCAGGGCTCGAACGACGAAGTCGTTTGTGGCGTGGGTCGCTGGAGCCTTCGCCGTTCGTCACGACTACCGGTTTACCAGACAAGAGCGTCTCGGAGCCAGCCACGTCCTTCATCCACGGAAACCCCGTAGACCTAACTGGCTGTTCTGTCGAGTAAAAGAGTTCACAAGAAAGCGGATCTCCAGCAAAGTCCTACTCGTCGTCGTCGTACGGCGGCGGCGAAGTGAATTTCTGGCCACATCGGCGGTTCAGCGCGGTGGTGCGCACTTGGCCGGGCCTCGGCGGTTCTGCTAAAAGAGTCGCGGTCGACAGCCGACTTGCGACGATGGTCGCGTCTCAACTAGGAGGCAGCTCCCGTGGATCCAGTGCTTCAGCACACTGCATCGGCAGACGACTCCGAAGAGAGCGCGGCCTCGCCAAAAGAACTCGCACTCTTCGTCGTGCGGGCCGTTCGGCAGAATCTGGTCTTGAGCCTCTTCGTCGCGGCGGTCGTGGGTGCTTTCGGCGTCTCGCTCGTGGCCGCGCTCCCGGCCACCTACGACGCTACGTCCAAGATCTTCATCGAGGATGGAGGCGCGCTCACGGGTTCGCTCACCAGTGGTCGAGACCGTCCGCTCACCGAGGGAGCACGCGGGCTCGAAGAGCTCATCTTGGCGCACGACAACCTCCTTTCGATCGTGCGTGAAGCCAAGCTCGTCGAGAGATGGCCCCGCACCCGACCTTGGCCGATGGCGCTGAAAGACCGCGTCATGGAGTACTTGTTCGGACCTGCCGATTCGCGCTGGATGGAGCGCGCTTTCGTCGAGATGCTCGCGGTCAGCATCACGGCGGCCAAGGATGGCGAGTCGGTGCGCATCCACGGGCAGTGGCGTGATCCTGAGAGCGCGTACGACATCACTCGACTCGCGGAGCGGAACTTCCTTGCGGCACGTGCCAACCACGACCACGGTCCTATCCAGCGCGCGTTGCCATTCTTGGAGCAGGAGCTGCAAGACGCCGATCAGGAGATCGAAAAGGCCGTGAGTCGCGTGCAGGCTGCGAGGCTCAGTGGGAGTAGCGGAGTCGCCGTCGTGGACGCCCCAGGAGCACCCATCGGCACTGTCAACAATGCGCCCTCGGCGGAGCTGCAAGGCCTCTCGAAGCGCCTGTCCGAGGTGCGGAGGCAGCAGCGCGCGCTGACCGAGCCGCGCCGAGCCAAGGTCTCTGAGCTCAAGATGCAGCTGATCGACATGACTGCGTCCTACAGCGCGGATCACCCGCTCATCCGCCAGCAGGAAGCACGCATCGCGACGCTGAGCGAGGTGCCTCCCGAGCTGGCCGCGCTTCGCGAGGAGGAGACCCGCATCGTCAGCGCGCTCTCGAGCCGCGGCGCCAAGGACCCGGGCCGTGTGAAGGAGGCTGCGGCGAAGCAGAGCATCGCCGAGGACGCCGACCTTGCCGCGGCACAAGCTCGTCTAGGCAGCGCGCTGCGAAAGTCGGACGACATGACGGCGAGGCTGGAAAGCGCGCGTATTCAGCTCGCAACAGCCAAAGCTGATTTCAAACACCGCTACGTGGTCATCGAAGAGCCGGAGATTCCCAACGCCCCGCTCAAGGCAAAGAAGAGGCCCATGTTCTTCGCGGGCGTGCTGCTGGCGTCGCTCCTCCTCGGAGCGCTGGCTGGGACGGTCCGCGAAATCCGGCAAGGTCGGCTGGCTGAACTGTGGCAAGTGCGCCAACTGGGGCTCGAGCTTCTCGGCGAAGTTGAGCTCAAGTAGAGCGGTAGGCGCGTAGCATGAGCAAATATCCGATCTCCCTTGCCAGCAGTATTGGCATCAGACCTTCTGTCAGCCCAGAGATGCGGCTGGCGACGGACTGGCAGCGACTATGGCGTTCGATTGCGAGCACCGAGCGAACGTGGCGAACCTTGGCGCTCGTTCCGGGTGGACCCGGCGTCGCGGCCGAGACGTACTTGCAGATCGCCGCTGCCTTGGCCGAGACCGGCACGCGCTACCTACGGACGCCGGTCCACGTAGCCAACGCAATGGACCTCGAGCCCACGCAGGTCACACAGTTTTGGGAGGAGCTCAACCAATACATGGGATCCTCTACGAAGATGATCGTTGCTGTGTCGGCGCTCAGCGCCAACGCCAGTTCGTTGCCGCTCGCAAAGGGAGCCGACGGTGCCTTGCTCTGTTTGCTGCTGGGCGAGATCTCGAACCCGGACGCACGAGAGACGCTGGCGCAGGTCGGGGCTCCTCACTTTCTCGGCTCGGCCGTCTTTCGTTTGCCCGTCCGAGTCCCGAAGGCGGCGAAAGCGCGAAAGGTCTGATTCCAGACGCTACCCTCCCGTCAACGTGCAACCAAATGCGCTGCGTCGTCGTAAACTGACGCATGACTCACGTCACCGCCCTTGTCTGCACGCGGAACCGGCCGCGACAGATTGAGAAAGCCGTTCGTTGTCTGCTCGACGGCGGTGGGGATATGGAACTCATCGTGGTCGACCAGAGTCCAGGCCGCGAGAGCGAAGACATCCTCTCAGGCTGGGCCAGTGACCCACGCTTCCGCTATCAGCGAACGACGACCGTAGGCAAGGGGGCGGGGCTCAACGTGGGGCTCGCGCAGGCCAAGGGATCGGTGGTGGTGCTCACGGACGACGACTGCGAGGCGCCGCGGGGGTGGGTCAACGACATGGCGCACATTCTCAACTCGCAGCCAAACGTTGCCATCCTGTTCTGCAACGTGGTGGCGGTACCCCACGACCCCAAGGCCGGTTACGTGCCAACCCACGAGCGCAGCGGGAGCCGCCTCTTGAAGTCCGTCAACGGCCTACGTGACGGGCTGGGCCTCGGAGCCGGTATGGCGATTCGCCGAGACGTTGCCGTGGCGCTCGGAGGCTTCGATGAGTCGTTCGGCCCTGGCGCGCGCTTTCCCTCGGCCGACGAGTGGGACCTCTCGATCCGCGTGCTGCTCTCTGGCTGGTACGTGCTGGAGACGCCCGAGCTATCGATCTTGCACGATGGCTTCCGCTCTTTTGCCGAAGGCCGCGATCACGCGCGGCGCGATTGGCTCGCGCTCGGCGCCGTCTGCGCCAAACCACTGCGGGCTGGGCACTTCCGAGCAGCCTTCGTCCCGCTCTTCTTCTTCCCTGCCAAGGCGCTGCTGCCGCCGATCTTCGATCTGCTCAAGAGACGCCGGCCCACCGGGCTCGGACGCATCACGGCATTCCTCACTGGGTTTGCCGACGGCATGCGCACGCCGATGGATCCCAAGACCATGCGCTTCATGAAGAGCACCGAGGCCCAGCCGCCCGCACGATCGGGTGCTGTGGAGCGCTAGATTTCTTGCTCGTCCAGCGTATCTAGTCTTCGCTCCCGCGTCCGAGGGAGCGCTTCGACAGGCGAACGCAGGATGGTGGCTCGCTTGACCCACTGTCCTTCACCATCGGATACTTTTCTCGGCCTCGACGGGGTCGCCCGAGAGACGGAAGTTTGAGAAAAACATGCCTCTTTTCGATCGCTGGGTCATCACCTCCGCCCTGAGGGTTCTCGCCCGCGGAGACCTTGCTCGTTACTACTCGCCGGGAGTCTCCGAGGTCGAGGCCTTCGAGCAAGAGCTCGCCAAGGCGATCGGAGTTCGAAAGACGCTCGGGGTCAACAGTGGCACCAGCGCGCTGATCTGCGCGCTGGTCGGGCTCGGCATCGGCCCCGGCGACGAGGTGCTGGTCCCTGCGTATACCTGGGTGGCCACGGCGGCGGCTCCGTTGGCGGTCGGCGCCGTCCCGGTGCTCACCGAGATCGACTGGTCGCTCACCATCGATCCCAACGACATCAAGAAAAAGATCTCGCCCCACACCAAGGCGATCCTCGTCGTGCACATGCTCAACGTCGTGTGCGACATGGACGCCATCATGGCGATCGCCAAGGAGCACAACCTCCTCGTGATCGAAGACGCCTGTCAGGCCATCGGGGTGACCTACAAAGGGCGGCGCGTGGGTTCCATCGGCGACGTGGGTGCGTTCAGCTTTCAATTGAACAAAAACATCCAGTGCGGCGAGGGCGGCGCGGTGCTCGCAAACTCCGAGCGTGTCTACACCCGGGCGCTCATGTACCACGACGTTGGCGCATGGATTCGTGAGGGGCGGGCGGACACCAGCGAGCCGCCTTTTTTGGGGCAGAACTACCGCATGCCCAATCTGTCCGCAGCGATCTTGCGGCCGCAGCTCAGGCAGCTCGACGCCAAGCTCGCCGAGCGCCGGCGGCGACGCAAGTATTGGCTCGAGAAGCTGGCCTCCACGTCCGGCAAGTTCAACTTCAAGGTCAGTCCACACAACGATGAGCCGTCGGCGGTCGGTCTGACAGTCCACTTCGACGATCCAGAAGAAGCCAAAGCCTTCGGAGCGCAACGCGGCATCGCGCGCCTGATCGACACGGACAAGCACGTGTACACCAACTGGGCCTCCATCCTCGGCGGGGTCACCATGCATCCCAAGATGGATCCGTACGCCTGGGCAACACGCGACGTCCGCATCCGCAAGGACAGCTGCCCCAAGACGCTCGAGATCCTCGCCCGCACATGTAGCATCGGCTTTTTCCCCGAAATCCCCATGTCGGCGTACAAGGCGATCGTCGGGAAGACCTCGCGCTGAGCGCGTCCAGCGCCATGTCGACGTCCCTACCGCCTCGATATGCCGTCGTCGTGGCCACGCGAAACCGTGGCGCGAGGATCACGTCGTTGCTCGATTCGTTGATGGCGAGCGAGGAGCCAAGCTTCGAGCTGGTGGTCGTCGATCAGAGCACCAACGATGAGACCCGACGCGCGGTAGGTCCTTACCTGTCAGATTCGCGGGTCTGCTACGTGCACTCCGAGATCGCCGGGACGAGCCGCGCGCGCAACCATGGCTTCGCGCTGACCCGAGCGCCAATCATCGCGATCACCGACGACGACTGCATCGTGCCGCCGGACTGGCTCACGCGGCTCACCAAGCCGTTTCACGAGCATCCCGAGGTGGGCGTCGTCTACTGCAACGTGGAGGCCGTGCCGGTCGATCAACCCGGCCATACCCCGAACATCCGCTTCCACGCGAGCCGCGTCATCTCCGCGATGAACATGATCCACGCGGGGCAACCTTTCTGGATGGGCGCCGGCATGGCCGTGCGGCGCCGCGTACTCGCGGACGTTGGGGGGTTCGATGAGCAGCTGGGCCCCGGAGCGCCTGCTTTTGAGGCTTGTGAAGACAACGACATCGCGTGGCGGGCACTCGTACGCGGCTGGTGGCTGTACGAGAACGCCGATGTCGCAGTGCTCCATGACGGCTTTCGCTCGCTAGAGCAGCTGCGCACGCATGTGCAGCGCGACTACTACGGGATCGGCGGAACGGTGGCCAAGTTCGTGAAGACCGGCCACTGGCGGGTAGGCGCCATGTTGATCCCTCTGATCTATCGCTCCGGCATCGCCGAACCGATCAAGGACGTGCGCCATCGCCGTTTTCCTCGCGGTTTTCGGCGACCCTACATGGTGTTGCGAGGGCTGTACGACGGTCTGCGCACGCCCCTCGACCCCGTCACCTTGTTCTATCGACCCGCGCAACCTTCCGAACGTTGACGGGCCACTGGCGACACTCGAGTCAGAGGCGCCCTTGCTTGAGCTCCTCGACCAAGTGTGCACAGGCTCGGCCGGCAATCGCCATCATGGTGAACGTTGGGTTTTGCCAAGCCCCGCTGGGCCACGCGGCGCCATCCATGACGAACACATTGGGCACGTCCCACGACTGCGCGTATCCGTTGAGCACCGAAGTCTTGGGGTCGTCACCCATGCGCGCCGTGCCCATCTCGTGGACGAAGCCCCCGGGAGCGAAGTAGTCGGCGGGCTCCTCGACACGGCCGCCGGCCACCTCGACCAGCTCGGTGAGCGTGTCGACCATGTGCTTCTGCATCGCGCGCTCGTTGTCCGAGAAGGCGCAGTCGATGCGCAAGATGGGGATGCCCCAAGCGTCGCAGCGCTCCGGATGGAGTGTCACGTAGTTGTCGTGGCGCGGCAGCATCTCGCCGTACGCCACGATGCTCAGGGGAACTTCGTCGGCGTCGCACTCCGCCTTGCTGCCCTGGGTGCGGCCGATCGTGCCGAACATCCCGAAGCCGCGCAGAAAGGCACCTCCCGAGCGGTTTTCGAGGTTGTGAAAGCGCGGGATCATCAGGTTCTTGGGCCCGCCCAGCCCGTCGCTCCAGAGGTTGTCTCGCACGCCCGGTGCAAACCCCGCGAGGTGGATTGCGGGGTGGTCCATGAGGTAGCGACCGAGGACACCCGAGGAATTGCCGAGGCCGGTGGGATGATGACGCGACCGCGAGTGAAGGAGGATGCGCGCTGACTCGAGCGCCGAGGCGCACACCGCGATCGACCGCGCGCGTACCTCGTGGACCTGCTTGGTGATGCGATCGATGAACGCGACGCCGTTGGCCTTCCCGTCCGCATCGACGAGCAGGTGGCTGACCACGGAGTCGGTCCGCACGCTGACGCCGAAGCGCGCTACGGCCGCGCGAACAGGCGACGGCGGCGGCGCTTCTCCGAGCGGCCGCGACCTGGGTCGTACCAAGACCCCTCGCGCGGCGATCACCGCGCGACGTTTGAGCGCCTTGTTGAGACCCTTGCGGAAGTGCAGCTCCGCGTCGGTGAGACGGGGAGCTGCCGTGTACTTGCCGTCTGGCAATTGCGGGAGGCCGTCGTGCTCGCCGTACACCGGCAGGAACGCATCGATGCGATCGTAGTGCGGGGCGAGCTCGGCGTAGCCAAAGGGCCAGGGCGTCCCGAAGCCATCCTGCTCGGGAGCGCGGAACTCGTAGTCGGAGGTGCGCACTCCGATCCCACCCCACGTCAGCAGTCTCCCGTTGAGCGAGCGCGTGCGAATCCACTGAAAGTCTTTTCCTTCGGTGGTCTCGTACGGGTGCTCGCGGTCGACCACGAACAGGTCGGGGTCCAGCTCCCAGTAGGCCGCGTGTCGGGATTGGACACGGCGTCGCCGCGTGAGGCGATCGAAGGTTCGCTTCAAGTCCAGCTCGGAAGCAGACCCAGGCGACGGCGCGTCCATCTCGTCTGCGCCGGCTTCGAGGACCAGGACCTTGAGCCCGTGTCTGCCGAGCTCGTACGCAGCCCAGCCGCCCGTGGCGCCGGAGCCGATCACGACGACATCCCAGGGCTCAGATTTGTGCCAGATGACGGGGGCCATGCGCCTTCGCGTGGGTTCCGAAGCCGCGCTCCGTGAACGGCATGCCGGACTATATCAGACACCAGCGAGCGGAGTGACAGGGGCCACCGAATCGAGCGATGCGACCTGCCGGTAGGTGGCGTCGCTCAGTCGAGGCCGCTCAGTCGAGGCCGCTCCGTCGACGCCGCTCCGTCGAGCATAGCGTCCAGCGGACCGCGCGCTGGTGCTCCGTTCTTCATGGCGCGATCAGCGCGTAGACCTTGCCGCCGTGGCCGGTGGTCTCGACCAGGGTCGCGTGGGAGTCCAGCCATGCGTCGAACGCGGGCATGCTCTCGCGCTCCAGGGGCTCCACGTAGTAGCGGGCTCCAGCGCGCGCGGCAGCGTCGATGCCCAGAGGGTCCGCGATCTCAGAGCCGACAGGCCAGCCCCGCGTGTGGCTCATGTAGAACACGCGCGGGTCTTCGAAGTTCGAGATGGTCTTCCACACCGTGTCGTAGCGGGGCTGCACGGAGCGCACGACCACCAACTCGCCCGGCTTGGCGTGGCGCTCGAGGGCCTTGGCGGCTTCGACCGCGGGCGCGTCGTAGACGTTGTGACGGTTCCAGGCCCGTAAGCTCAGGCTCCGCTGGAGCACGAAGGCGACCGCGAGCGCGACGCCCAGCTCGGCCCATGGCCGCCACCGCAGCTTGGGAAGCTGAGCGATCGCCTGGGCGATCGCTTGGGCTGCGAGCACGGGGCCGAGCACATGGTAGTGGTTGCCGCCGGCCTTGGTCGTATAGCGAAGCGCGAGGATGGTCCAAACAGCGGTGGCCACCAGAAAGGCGGCCACGGCACCGACGTTTCGGCGCTGGACGAGCACCGCGAGGACGGCCGCCGCGCCCAGCGGTCCAAGTCCCCACATCAGCGAGTTGATGCCCGCCTTCACGTAGAGGGAAGGCATGAGGAGCTGCTCGAGCTTGGGGAGCTTGGTGTCGCCGCCGGAGAGCACCCCGAAGGTGTTGCCGTACTCGAGATAGATGCTGCGTGCGTGGAACAGATGGATCACGAACAGGCCCACCATGAAGGCCCACGCGAGCCACAGCTCTCTCTTGCGCAGCGTGTCGCGAGAGTCGAACACGACCAGCAGAAAGCTGGCTACGCCCAGCTGCGCTGCCGTCGGTTTGACGAGCATCGCGACAGCCCCGGAGACTGCGTACACTGCGAGCCAACGTCTTTGTTTGGTGTCCAGGTACTGCTGGAAGGCGAACCACGCGGCCGCGAACAGCAGGAGGCACAGGGCCTCGGGCTGCACGGTGGTAGCGGACTGGACCACGATGCGCGATGCCACCAGGGCGCCGACCCCAATCGCTGCGGCCCTGCCGCCGTAGCGAGCCGCGAGCTGGGTGAAGACGAGCCATGCCGTCGAGACGACGCACAACAAAGACACCAGCTGGCCAGGCCACTCGGCGGGCCCGGTGAGCTTCATGATGCGCGAGGCCAACCAGGTGTAGAGCTGGAACTCGGTCTCTACGTAGCCAGGGCTATCGCCGGCCCAATCGATGCGCGGATAGAAGATGCTCGATCCCGGCTCCGCGAGGTGCACCGCGATCGTCTGCGTGTCGGATTCGCGCCAGTTCTGGATGAAGTCTGGGCGAAACCAGACCCACAGAGCAACCGCGTAGAGGACCAGGAAGAGTGCGACCAGCCCCGACAGCCAAACTTTCTGGCTCGCGAAATCGTCCCCGCGACCCGTCGGGGGAAGGACCTCGTGGTCGACAACACTTCGCTCCGCACCTCGATCACGCTGCACTTGGATACTCCGCAATTGAGAGACTTGCGGCGCGACCGTCTTTGATCGCGCTCAGCCCGGAGCGGACTTGTTGCGCTTGAGCTTGCGCCGCACGAAGCCCGTCAAGGCCTGCACCTGCGCGGGGCGAATCGCGCCCGTCAGGTACAGCGCGAGCGCGTACGCCGAGACCGCGATGGGTGCCGAGACGAGCTCGGGGATGCTGCGCAGCGCGAACGCCGTAGCAGCCATCGCTGCGCCCGACACGACCGAGAGCGCGAGCGTCCTGGCCAGCCCGCGATCGAAGATGCCCCGCGGCAACATAAAGATTCCGATACCCACCAGGAACGTCTCGCTGATCGCTGCGGCGAGGCTCAAGCCCACGCCTCCGTTGCCCATGCTGTGCTCGAAGTGCCGGATCAGGAAGGGGTCGAGGATCGCGTTGTTGACCACGGACAACAGCTGAATCGTGGTCCATGCCTTTTGCCGGCCAGCCGCGACCAGGGCGCAGCCGACGGGCATGCTGAAGTAGACCAGGAAGAGGTAAGGGGCAGACCAGCGCAAGGTGTCTTCGGCCGGGCCGAATGCGTCGCGGCCGAAGATCGCGATACCGAGGCTCGCGTACAACGCACAACCGAGCACCATCGGCATCACGAGCAAGCTCACGCTGGCGATCGAGTTGCGAGTCGTCGCGCGGAACGCCTCTGGGTCTGTGGCGAACAGCCGAACGAGTGTGGGGTACATGGCGCCGATCAGTGCGGTCGCCGGTACCAACAGGACGCCCAGCAACCTGCGCGAGACCGCGTACCAACCCACCACCTCGGCCGACGACAACTCCGCCAGATAGAACGCGTCGACGCTCGGCTGCAAGACGATCGCGAGCGAGAACAGCGCGAACGGCGTGCCCTGCGTCATCAAGAGCTTGAAGCGTCCCGCATCCCAACCGAGTTTGCCGATTCCGACCGGCCGGAGCACCCGCAGTACGAGCACGAGCACCACGAGCGCCGCGAGCGCTTGTACGGACAGCGCGAGTCGCATGCGTCCGCCGAGGAGCAACACGGGGATCACGAGCAAGGTCGACGCGAGCTGCACGCCGACACGTGAGATCGCCGCGATGTCGGTGCGCTCGAGCCCTCGAATCGTGTCCTGGCAGGCGCTCAAAAGGGTCGAGAATGCGCCCGCGAGGAAGATCAGTCCGATCGCCCACTGCTGCCGTCCCGTGAAGCCAAGCAGGTGGCAGCCGCTCGCTACCACGGCGTAGCCCACCAGGGAGGCGATTGCGCGCCAGGCCATACTCGTGCCGAGCAGCTGACCAGCGCCCAGCTTGTCCGCGACGACGGCAGCCGGCAGCGAGCCGTTGTGTCCCCAACCGATGACCAGGAAAGCGAGCCCGGCGATGGTCGTGGCCAGGTAGATGTGCCCGATGTCCGAGGGGCCCAGGTAGCGACCCATCATCGCGTTGAGGAGCACCGACATGGGCATGCTGACAACCTCGGCGATGCCGAGGTACATCGTGTTTCGGAGTACGAGCCGACCGGCGTTGCCCGCCTCGCTACCGTCCTTCGCTGCTTCCGCTACCTGCATAGGGCGTCGGAAGGCTGTCACAACGCAACCCTCAGGTCTCCGACAATTCCGCGATATCGTGTGCCGGCCTGCGCGCGGCCTCCAAGCCTGGAGGCGCGATCGGCTGCTGATACGCATCGCGAATGTTGCGCAACGAACGGACGAACGAGAACGGATTGCGGAGCGAGTGCCAAGCGACCGCCGCCGCGCCGATCAACGATGGCAGCGGGTCCTCGCGCTTCCAGGAAGCGTCGATGCTGTGTGCCGAGAGCTCCTCCAGCATTCGATACCAGCGCAACGCATCCCGCCGACCGACCCCCCCACTGGCCACCGCCATGCCCAGCCACCAAGTCAGCGCGACACGATCGCAATAGAACGTTGGAGCGTCGGCCGGGAGCTCGTTGGAAAACAGCTGGTCGAGACCGCCGGTGCGGCCCTGCGCCGCGTTGTGGATCAACCACGGCAACGGCACGCCGCGCGCGATGTCGAAGCCCATCTGCCCGTAGTAGCGCGGGTTGAAGTCGATCATCAGGTAGGTACCGTTGCGGTTGACGAACTCGACCTCGAAGGCCCCGTAGTAGCCAACGCTCTTGGCGACCTCGGCCACGTGGCGCAGCGGCGTCGGTTCTACCTCGGAGGCGAGGAAACACATGCCGATGCCGACGCGCGCTGTCTGCAAGAGCTTGGTCGAAGCGCGTGCGCCCAGGATTCGACCCGACGGTTCGACAAAACCCGAGATCGAGTAGGTTCCCTGCGTCGCCGTCGGCTCGTACTCCTGGACGAACGGGAGATCGAGCGAGGGTTGCTCTTCGAGCACGCCCGGGGCGTAGCGATTCGAGCGGTAGAGCCGCCATGTGCGGAGCCCGTGCTCGCGGTCGACGATGCGCTCGCCCTTGCCGCCGGGGTAGAACATCTGTGCTCGCGGCTTGAGCAACAGGCTGCGCTTGCCGTCGCAGAGATCTGCGAGTTCGGACTCCGACCTGGGAAACCAGCTCTTGGGAGCCGGCACACCGAGCTTCGTGCACACTTCGTAGAGCACGCTCTTGTCCAAGAGCGAGCGCATTGCTTCCAGGGGAGGAACGTACAAACGGAACCGCTGACGGAGCTTTTCTGCGTACCGCGCGACGACCCACGCCATGTCATCTGACGTCGGATAGAGCACCGCGCCTTCATGTCTGTTGCCGTACCGACCGAGCCATGCGGCCATCTCGGCGGGGCCGCGTACCACCGGCGGAGACTTTGCGCGCCGCACCACGTACCGCGACCACGCCGCCGCCGCGAGCACGCGGTCAGAAGCGATCGCAACCTCGACACCACGTGCGGCCAAGTGACGCGCGGTCGCAAGCGTACCGGCATAGTGCGGCATGGTTAGAAGCACGGGAACGTCTGCAGCCGATGACATCGACGAGAGTTCTGCGGGGGGCGGGAGCATCAGCGCCGAAGCACGCTTTCTCGTGGGGTGGATTTGCCCTGAACCGTTGTCCGAAAGAGCGCACGCGTCAAAAGAAATCTCGGTCGACGACATCGTCGAAGCTCTCGGCTCTGCGCTTCAGCACGTGCAGAGAGCGGTCGAGCAGTACGACGCCTGGTTGGGGAAACGAAAATGATGTGGAGAAGGGCACGAAGTACGCGCCCGCATCCATGATGGCCAGCTTCGCACCGGCCGTTAGCGCGGGCAGCCGTCTGCACCAAGCCAACGTGTCCATCAGCGTACAAATCGGGCCGACGATGCGATAGAGCTGCTCGCCCGCCTGGTGCGCACGCAGCGCGAAGATCTGGTGATATTCGCTCCTCAGTGGCTCGGCGATATTGATGCCGGCGTCGAGCACGGCGTAGGTCAGACCAGGCGTGCCGCCGGCCTTGGTACCCATCACTTCGCAGAGCAGCATCTGCGCGTTGGAGGTCATGGCGCGCCCCGGCTCCACGAAGATCCTCGGGCGCGCGAGGCCGACGCCAGCACAATGGCCTTCGACCAGCGACACCACCGTTTGTACGTACTCTGTGATCCCAAGCACCGACGCGGGATCGCGAAGTGCGATGTCGAGCCCAAGGGCAGAGTTCAGGCGGAGCGCGCGCGCGGTAAGCTTGGTAGTGGTTCTGCAACCCAAGCTACCTCCGACGTCGAGGATGGCAGGCCAGAAGCTGAGTTGGTCGCGAAGCGTGTTGCAGAACGCGAGCAGGCCGAGCACGAACTCGCGGAGCCTCGTCACGCTGTCGAGCTCGCCGCCGAGATGCGCGTGCAGCGCGACGACGTCCAGCTCCTGCCTGCCGAGCATGTCTCTGTACGCGCCGAGAGCAGCCGGGCCCAACAACTCGCCAAACTGGTTGGCCCAACCGCCCGCGGGGACCACGCGCAGTCCGACCCGGGCGCGCATGCCGAGGTCGCGCGCGAGCTTGGCCACCAGCTCAATCTCTTCGCGATGGTTGATGACGATCAGCGCTCCGAGCTCGATACCCTGGGTGAGCGCAGCGACCGTGCGACCCGGCCCATTCATCACGATGCGCTCACCGGGTACGCCGAGCTTGCGTGCGAGCCACAACTCGTACTCGGAGATCACTTCGGCACCGACGCCGCGTTGATGGAGTCGCGACAGCACGGCGGGTACGGGGTTGGTCTTGTAAGAGTAGAAGCACTCCACACCAGCCTGCGCCCCCGCGGGTCGCTGCTGGAACTCCGCAGCGTTGTCGTCGAGCTTTTGGCCATCCACGACGAACAGCGGCGAGCCATACGTCGACGACAGATCAGACAAGCGTGCGCCGGAAAGTCGAAGCTCACCATCGTCGTCGCGGGAGAGACCCCAGTGCGAGGGCGACAGGTCGACTCTGCGCCAGCCGAGCTTGCGCGCGGTGGGGCCCACGACGAGCTTGAGATTGCTTAGTGCTTCTCGTAGGCCGACCACTCTCGCCGGAACCTAGCACGCCACGTGAGGGCCGGGATGGATGCGGACTCGACGCTGGACAGCGCACCGTCGATGGCGGCGATGGTCTCAGAGAGGGACCGCGCCTGGGCGAAGCGGGAGGTCAGAATGGTCGTGCGCGTGGTCGATTCGAGCTTCTCAAGGGCCAGAGCCGTTACCTGGCCCCGTGCTACAGTCGCCCGGTCGTATGAAGCGCACCGCGATCGTCGAGCGTAAGACCAGTGAAACGCAGATCCGAGTCGAGCTCGACTTGGACGGCACGGGCAAGCACAGCATCCGCACGCCGCTGCCCTTTCTCACCCACATGCTCGAGCAAATCTCGCGGCATGGGCTGTTCGATCTCACCATCGAAGCAGCGGGCGACGTCGAGATCGACGGTCACCACACCACCGAAGACCTGGGCATCGCGATCGGCCGCGCCTTCTCCGACGCCCTCGGCGACAAGCGCGGCATCCGCCGCTACGGCTCGGCGACCTTGCCCATGGACGAGGCACTCGTCACCTGCGCGGTCGACCTGTCGGGCCGCGCGTTCTTCGTGTTTCGGGTGCCCCTGCCCAAGGCCAAGCTGGGCACGTTCGACAGCGAGCTGTGCGAGATCTTTTTCGAGGGCTTCGTGCGCGGCGCCCAGTGCAACCTGCACCTCAAGCTGCACGAGGGCGACAACCTGCACCACATCATCGAGATCTTGTTCAAGGCACTGGCGCGGGCGCTGCGCGAGGCCACCGAGCTCGACCCGCGCGTGACCGGCGTTCCCTCCACCAAGGGCACGCTCAGCGAGTGACCTCTTGGACTCTTGGAGTGACGGCATCATGAGTGCGGACAACGCAACTTCGGTCGTGATCGCGGACCTCGGCCTCGGCAACCTGCGCAGCGTGGCGCGCGCGGTCGAGCGAGCCGGCGGCACGGCCACCCTCAGCAACGACCCCGACGCGCTGCGCAGGGCGTCCAAGGTCATCGTGCCCGGGCAGGGCGCGTTTCGTGACTGTGCCATCGCGCTCGAGCGCGGGTTCGGGCCGGCGCTGCGCGAGATTATCCAAGCCGGCACGCCGTACCTCGGCATCTGTCTCGGCATGCAGCTGCTGTTCGAGCAGAGCGCAGAGGCTCCCGGCGCACGCGGCCTCGGCCACTTCAAGGGTGCGGTCGAGCGCTTGCCGCGCACGCTCAAAGACCCGGACGGCATCCCGCTCAAGGTCCCGCACATGGGCTGGAACGCGGTGCACGGGGTCCACCCCGCGTTCGAGGACCAAGCTTGGTTCTATTTCACGCACTCTTACGTGTGCGTGCCTCAAGACGAAAGCGTGATCGTCGGGCGCGCGGCGTACGATGTGAACTTCTGCGCCGCCGTGGCGCGCGACAACGTGTTCGCGTGCCAGTTCCACCCTGAAAAGAGCCAAGAAGAGGGACACAAGTTGCTCGCGCGCTTCGTACAAGGCGGTTTCTGATGGCAGGCATGGAGCTCATCCCGTCGATCGACGTGCTCGATGGCAAGGTCGTGCGCCTGCATCGCGGCGACTACCAAAAGGTCACCGTGTTCTCGGACGACCCGGCGGGGCAGGCAGTCAAGCTGCAAGAGCTGGGCGCACGTTGCCTGCACGTGGTCGACCTCGATGGCGCGCGCGCCGGCAAGCCGGGCAACCACGCCGTGCTCGAGCGCATCGTGCGCGAGGCGCCCAAGCTGGCCGTGCAGGTCGCCGGTGGCATCCGTACGCGCGAGGCCGCGCTCGCGTGGTTTGGGCTCGGCGCCAAGCGCGTGGTGCTCGGTACCACCGCCATCAAGCAGCCCGCGCTCGCCGAGGCACTCTGTCGAGAGTTCCCCGAGGGCATGGTGATCGCGCTCGACGCCAAAGACGGCATCATCGCCGTCGAAGGCTGGCTCGAGGCGACGGGCCAGCAGCTCGAGCAGGTGGCGCACAAGGTCGATGGCTGGGGTGCCGCGGCCATCCTGTTCACCGACATCAATCGCGACGGCACGCGCGAGGGGCCCGCGGTCGACACCACGGCCGCCTTGCAGCGCAAAACACGTGCGACGGTGATCGCGTCGGGAGGCATCGGCACGCTCGAGCACCTGCACGCGCTGCGCGATGCGGGCGTACGCGCGGCCGTGTGTGGGCGCGCGCTGTACAGCGGCGCGTTCGACCTGGCGGAGGCTTTTCGTGAGTTCGCCGCGGCCAGCGAGCCGGGAGGGCCGTGACATGTTGGCCAAGCGCATCATCCCCTGCCTCGACGTCAAGGCGGGCAGAGTGGTCAAGGGCATCCAGTTCGTCGGTCTGCGCGACGCGGGCGACCCGGTCGAGAGCGCGCGGCGCTACGACGCCATGGGTGCCGACGAGATCACGTTCCTCGATATCACCGCCTCGAGCGACCAGCGGCGCATCCTGATCGACACCGTCGAGCGCACGGCGGAGAGCATCGCCGTGCCCCTCACCGTGGGCGGCGGCGTACGCAACCGCGACGACGTCCGCGACCTGCTCATGGCGGGCGCCGACAAGGTCTCCATCAACACGGCGGCTGTGCAGAACCCCGACTTCGTCGCCGACGCCGCGGCAGCGTACGGCTCCCAAGCGATCGTGGTCGCGGTCGATGCCAAGCGCGTGAGTGCGCCCGGCGAGGCGCCACGCTGGCGCGTGTTCACGCACGGTGGACGCACCGACGAGGGGCTCGACGTCATCGAGTGGGCGCACCGCATCGAGCTGCTCGGCGCGGGCGAGATCCTGCTCACCAGCATGGACGGCGACGGTACCAAGACAGGCTACGACGTGGCGCTGACGCGCGCCGTGGTCGATGCCGTGAGCATCCCGGTGGTGGCCTCCGGCGGCGTGGGCACGCTGGAGCACGTGCGCGACGGTCTGGTGCTCGCGGGAGCCGATGCCGCGCTCGCAGCCTCCATCTTTCACGACGGCACGTTCACCGTGGCCGAGGTCAAAGACTACCTCCTCGCAGCCAACGTGCGGGTCCGCCCGCCGAGCGCCGCGCACCGTTTGGTCGCGCACGAGGTCAAGCGGGCATGAGTGGCACGGTGAGCGTGAGCGCAGAAGAGCTGCTGCGTGCGCTCGATCGGCGAAGCGCCACCTTGCCCGCCGAGATCAGCACCTTTCTGGTGCTCGAGGGCTGTGAGTCCATGATTGCAGAGGGCCCGCGCGAGCTCGACGGTCTGGCCAGCGTTCGCATCTCCGAGCACGGCACCGTGGCGCTCAGCGGACCTGCCTGTGATGACGAGACCAGCACACGCGGCCTGCATCGTTTGTTGACCACCTTGCTGCTCGCCGCAGGGCCCGAGCTGCCGACGGCGCTGCGCTCGCTCTGCGACCACGGTCCACGCGGCGGTGTGTTTGTGCTGAGTGCACTGCGTGACGAGCTCGAGGCCGCGCTGGTCCCGCTCAACCGCAACGCCTCGCGCCGCGTGCTGTCTCGCTTCGCGCGCGAGGCCGCGCATCCGCTGGTGGCGCCCGAAGACGTCGATGCCGCGCTCAACTCACTGCTCGGCGTGGGCGAGCGACCGGCCAACGATGCGCCGCCCCGTGCGCGCCCGGGCGCCTCTCCACTCGCTCGCGGAGCCAATGCGCGCATCGACGTACCGCCCGCCAGCGAGCGCAGCCACTTCGACAGCTCCGATCCGAGTCTCGACCCGTTCGATGGCCTCAACCTGGGCGACGAAGACTCGCTCTATCGGGAGGGCGCGAACGCGCGACGCGACCTGATCGACCCACTGCGCAGCTCGGGTACCAGCGTGCGGGCGAGCACACGACCCTCGTTCGCGCCGGCGGCGGGCCCCGACCGTGACAGCTTGCGCGGCCTGCGGGCGCTCGCGGGCGAGAGTCAGGCGCCGGGCGCGGCGAGCGCGTACAAGCTCTTCATCGGCTTTGCGTTGATCACGGTGGCCATTGCGAGCGTGGTGGTGGCGCTGATCTTCCGCTCGCCGGAGCCAGCGGCGCCCGCTCCGGTCGCGAGTCTCGACACGCAGGTCGCGCAGCCGGCGGGCGGCGACTTGGTGGTGCACGTCGCGCAGCCCAACGCGCAGGTGCTGCGCTTCGTGGGTCGTGCGCCGACCACCGTGGACGACCTTCCCATCGGTGTGGCGCACGAGTTCGTCGCCACCGCCGAGGGGCACCGTCCCTCGCGTGTGCTGGTGCCCAGCGATGCCGACTGGGAAGCCACTGCCGAGGGCGCGCGCTACGAGCTCGCGCTCCAGCTCGACCCCATCGACCCGAGTGCGCGCGCCCCGTCCGCGCGCGCGGCGACCGAGACCCAAGGCGCGGCCGCAGACGCCGCACTCGAGCTCGGACCGAGTCGCCTCTCGTCCCAGAGCGGACAACCCAGCACCCGGCGCGGCTCGGTGCGGGTGGTGGCGACGCCGCGCGGGGCACGCGTGTACCAGTTGATCGGTTTCTCGCCAGAGGTGACGGTGCAAGACCTGCCGCTCGACCAGCCCCAGGAGCTGCTCATCTATCGAGAGGGCTACGTTCCGCTGGTGCGCTCGCTCGCGGAATCCGACTTCGAGCCCAAGGGCAACCGTCGGGTCGCCGAACTCACCGTCGAGCTAACCAAGCACTGAGGCCCGGCGAAGGGTCTGCATGGCGTCAGTGGTCGTGGTCGTGGCCATGATCGTGGCCATGATCGTGATCATGGTCGTGACCATGACCGTGATCGTGGTTGCACGTGCCGTCGGCGTGCGCCTTCTCGTGCTCCTCGATCTTGGCGCGGATGTCGTCCATGTCGAGACCTTCGATCTTGCCGATGAGCTCGTCGATGGCGCCGGCCGGGATGACGCCCGCCTGCTGAAAGAGCAGGATGCCCTGGCGAAACACCATCACCGTGGGGATGGAGCGGATGCCAAACGCGGTGGCCAGCTCGCCCTGCGCCTCGGTGTCGAGCTTGCCCCAAGTCACCTTTTTATGGCGCTCGGAGGCCGCTTCGTAGATGGGTGCAAAAGACCGGCAGGGTCCACACCAGGTGGCCCAGCAGTCGAGCACGACGATGTCGTTGTTCTCAATGACGTTCTCGAAGTTGTCCTTCGTGATCTCAGTCGTGCTCATCCAATCCTCCAGACTCCCAATAGACCATGCGCCCACACACTTGTCGCGTAGGCTATTTCGTGAGAAAGCGCGCAGAGCTCAGCCATGTAGGCGGGCAACTGTGCCCTCGACTTCGCTGCGGATGGCGGCGAGGTCTTCGTCGCTGCTGGCCTCGAAGCGCAGCACCAGCACCGGCTGCGTGTTGGAGGCGCGTACCAGACCCCAGCCTTTATCGAACTGGATGCGCGCACCGTCGACGTCGATCACACGGTGCGTCTCGCGGTAGTGGTCGAGCACGCGCTGCACCAGGCCGAACTTGACGTCGTCCGGACAGTCGACGCGCAGCTCGGGTGTGGAGTACGTGACGGGCACGTCCGTGAGCAGCGTGTGCAGCGGACCCTCGGCGCTGGCCACGATCTCCAACAGACGCAGGGCCGCGTAGACGGCGTCGTCGTAGCCGAAGAAGCGGTCGGCAAAAAACATGTGGCCGCTCATCTCGCCGGCGAGCAGCGCGTGCTCCTCTTTCATCTTCTTTTTGATCAACGAGTGTCCGGTGCGCCACATGATGGGCCGACCGCCGCGCGCCGCGATGTCGTCGTACATGCTCTGCGAGCACTTGACCTCGCTGATGATCGCGGCGCCCGGGTGACGCGCCAAGATCGCGCGCGCAAACAAGATCATCAGCTTGTCGCCCCAGATGGTGTCGCCGCGGGCGTCGATCACGCCGATGCGGTCGGCGTCACCATCGAATGCGATGCCGAGGTCGAGCTGGTTGTCGAGCACGGTACGCCGCAACAGTTCGAGGTTTTCGGGCTGCGAGGGGTCTGGGTGGTGCACCGGGAACGCGCCGTCCATCGTACAGAGCAGCTCGATGGGCTTGATGCCGACGGCGCGCAGCGCGGCAACTGCGGTGGGGCCGCCTGCGCCGTTGCCGGCGTCGATGGCGATGCGTAGGTCGGTGCGCGCGAGCCGGATGTTGCCGCGCACGAAGCCGGTGTACGCGACGAGCGGGTCGTGCTCTTCGATGCTGCCGCCGCCGGGCAAGTCGAAGTCGCGCTCCTGGATCATGCGCAGCAGGATCTGGATGTCGGCGCCGAACAGGGAGCTCTTGCCCTGCATCATCTTGAAGCCGTTGTCCTCGGGAGGATTGTGGCTGCCGGTGATCTGCACGCCGCCGTCGAGATCGAGATCGAAGACGGTGAAGTACATCATGGGCGTGGGCACGACGCCGATCTCGACGATGCGCATGCCTGCCTCGAGCAGGCCCGTGCGCAGCGCGTTGTGCAGGCGCGGGGAGCTGAGGCGACAGTCGCGACCGAGCGCGATGCGACGTGCGCGCTTGCGCTGTAGGTAGGTGCCTAGGGCGCGACCCAGATCGGAGACCAGCCCATCGGCCATGTCGCGGTCGGCGACGCCACGGATATCGTACTCGCGGAAAATATGCTGCGGAATCATGTCAGCCCTCACAGCTGCTCGTTGCGCTTCTGCGCCTTGAGTGCGTTGACTACGGCGCGCACGTCTTGCGAGCGACTGCGCGGCATGACGAGTAGCGCATCTTCGGTGTCGACTACCACGATGTCTTCGAGACCCACCACCGCGATGACTTTGCCGTCGCGACCGCGCACGTAGGAGCCGCGCGTGTCGACGGTGACCACATCGCCAAACAGTGCGTTGTCTTGTCCGTCTTTTTCGGCGAGCTCCCACGCGCTCGTCCAGCTGCCCACGTCGGACCAGCCGAAGTCGCCGGGCACCACAGACACACGCGCGGCCTTCTCCATGACGCCATGGTCGATGGACACATTGGGCAGCGAGTCGTAGGTGGCGCGCACCAGCTCGAGCTCGTTGCCTTGTTTGGCGGCCTCGTCGTACTTGCCGAGTGCGTCGCCGAGACCCGGCAAGTGCTGGCGCACGGCGCTGAGCAGCGCGTCGGCTCGGAAAAAGAACATGCCGCTGTTCCAGAGGAAGCGGCCCGCGGTGAGGAACTGCCGTGCGCGCAGCTCGTCTGGTTTTTCGACGAAGCGACGTGCACGAAAGACGGAAGGCGCGAGCTCTTCACCCAGCTCGACGTAGCCGTAGCCCGTCTCGGGGCGCGTGGGCTTGATGCCGACCGTGACCATGTCGCCCTCACTGGCGGCCTCGATGGCGCGCAAGAGGACGCTGGTGAAGGCACGCTCGTCGGCGATGTGATGGTCGGCCGGAAGCACGGTCATCACGGCGTCGGGCGCAGTGCGCGCGATAACCGACGCAGCCCAGCCGACACAGGGCGCGGTGTTGCGACCGACGGGCTCGGCCAGCACGTTCTCTGGCGGCAGCTCGGGCAGCTCGGCGCGCGTCTGCGCGGCCAGTGCCTCGGACGTGACCACCAGCGTCTGCTCGGGGGGGATGAGGCTGGAGATGCGACGCTGGGTCTCGCGCAGCAACGAACCTGTGCCGCCGCTCAAAGGAAGAAGTTGCTTGGGTCGAGAGGCGCGAGACAGGGGCCAGAATCGAGTTCCAGTGCCGCCTGCCATGATCACGCCGAACGTGCTTGCCATCTACGCGCCCCTCCGGAGGACGGCGCAGCATAGCAGCGGAGTGCTCAGAAGGTCGCGTCTACGCTCACCGTCGCAAAGATCGATCGACGATTGGGCACTTCGGCGTTTCCATAGTGAAAAGACTCGAACTTGTAGCGTGCGATGTCGGCCTTGAGAACGAAATGCAGGGTATCCAGCAAGGACAGCGGGCGCTCGGGACCGACCACGTCCGGGGTCAGCTCGAGCCGTGCGCCTGCTTGCCAGTCGTTCAGCGGGGACAGCTCGCGATCGCCCGTGAAGTACTGGCCGCGCGGCATCAGCGCGTAGTCGTCCGAGTAGAAGGCAGCGCCGCTCTGTTGGTAGTAACGACCGCGCACGCGCAGCCGCACCAGACTGCCGAAGCCGCGCTCGTAAGCGATCTCACCGCTGGCCGAGCGCACGTCCCAGGTGTCCCGATACGCGCGCGCCGACAGCTGCAGGGCACCGCCGATCGGGCGCAGCCAGATGCGTGCCGACAGGCTGGTGCCGTAGCGCGCGCGCTCGTTGGGGTGGTGCTCCTGCGCCGCTGCCCGGCCGAGCCACACCGCGCGATAGGGGTTGGACTGGAACCCCGAGACCAGCTGCGACGACACGCTCCACTGGGTGTTGAAGATGGGCGTCCAGGCCTGGGTCCAGCTGCCCGACAGCGAGTGCAGATCGATGGTGTGCTCGGTGCGGCCCTTGTCCTTTTGGAAGCAGCCCTCCGAGGTGGACATTCGCTGGCGCTCGACGGCCTTCTCGGCCTGGGGTTGCTCGAGATCGCAGACCGAGTCCCAGCCTCGCCCGTACCCGATCTCGAGCGTGGTGTTGCGATCGAACAGCTCGGCCGCGGCCGTCACGGAGAGACCGTTGGACCGATAGTCCGACTCGAACCCGTACGCGTAGCCGGCCTGAATGCGCGTGTTGTCCCCGCGCAGCGAGGCACCGCCCTGAAACACGTTACGAAAGTCGTTCAGCTTGGTGGCACTCGTGATCGCGTCGACGTCGCTGCTCGCGCCCGGAGCGTCGACCACGGCCACGCTCGCGCCGCTCACCACGTCCGCCTCCCAGCCCGCCTGAATGGCCAACGCCTCGGTCGCCTGCACATTGGCGTGTGCCGCGGGGTTCACCACCAGCATGTGGAGTGGCCCCCCGGCCTCGTAAAACACCGTGCTCGTCGCATCCACGCTGCTCTGCGCCGAGGCGTGACCGCAAACGAGTAGGACTAGGAGTGCCCCAAGCCAGCTTTGCAACGCGCAGCGCGACGTCCGCGTCCACGTTGACGTGGTCGTTGACGTTGACGTGGTCGTGGTCGTGGTCGTGGTCGTGGTCGTTGACGGCGACGGCGACGACCTTCCCCGGTCAGGGCACCCAGCCGCGGCGTTCACGTCGCCGTCAACGTCAACGTCAACGACCACGTCAACGCGTGACAGCGGTCCTCGAGCTAGTTGCATCCGCAACCGCCTCCCGCTGCGTTCCCGGTGGTGGCGCCCTCGCGGTTCTCCAGCACGTGTTCTTCTTGGCGCTGCGGGGTCGCGCCGCCGCTGCCGTAGATCATCGCGGGGTCAGCGAGCAGCTCCTTGTCCTGCGGCTTGACGGTGACGCAGCCGGACACACTCGACAGAGCGAGCCAAGAGACCGCGGCGAGGGCACGGACGAGCCGCGTTCGGCCGCTAAAAAAAGGCCGAAAGTCCACCGCTGATCTCCTGTTGTGAGATGAGTCGATCGGCGCCGAACAACGCGTAGCCGCGACCCTCGACGCGCAGAATCAGGCGGTGCCGAAAGCCAAAGCGCAGCCCTCCGCCACCGTAGAGCATCGAGCGTCCGCCGGACTCGAAGATGAAGGAGTCACTGTTGGGTGTGGCGTGTACGCCGCCGCCACCGACGGTGAAGAACGGCGTGACGGGCCAGCTGGGAAACAGGTTCACCAGGGCTCCGCCGCCGATCAAGAACAGGCGTCCGAGCCCGCCTACGCTCGCGCCGAGGTTGGCTTCGAGAGCGAATGTCGGGCTGAGCAGGAGGCTCGGCCGCACTGCCAGAAAGCCCGAGCGGCTGAGCACACCAAAGCTCACGACCAGCTCGCCCTTGGCGTGCAGCAAGGGCGGCGGCGCGAAGATCTTCCACCGCGAGGTCACCGGCGGCGCCTCTTCGGACGCGTCGAACAGCCAGACCGCGTCGCCCTGTACGTAGGCGTGGCCGCCGTCCGCGAGCTCGAGCTCGAGCCAATGTCCGGCCGTGGCCCGGCGCTCGACCCGGAAGCTCTCGTCGCGGCGCGCGATCTGTAGGACACGAAAGTCTGCGCCCGGGCCGCTGCGGAGCGCGGCGCTCTCCACCACGATGCGGGCGTAGGTCTCGTCGCTGTCTGGCCTCGCGCGAGCAGCGCTGACGAAGGCGCCGACCAAGCCGGCGACGAACAGGGCCAGGCGGCACAGTCGGCACAGGGTCGAAGCGCGCACTCGGGCGCGCGAGCAGGGCGAAACGAGCCACGTCCGAGCGAGCGGCAGGCTCGGGGAGCGCTTCATGGCGCCGCCTGCCCGTCGAGCCAAGCTCGCAGCAGCACGGCCGCTGGCGAGTCGGACGCAAAGATTGTCCGCGGATGCGAGTCGAGCCCGAGCGGACGCCGGTACAGAGGGCTTGCGTCGGCGTCGATGCCGACGCTGGTGCGCACGCGCTCGAAATTGACGATCGACTCTGGGCTGGCAGAGCCGACGAGCCGGCCACCCTGACAGAGGGAGGGGGTAGGCACCTGGATCAGACGCAGCGCGCTGCGGGCCATGTGGCAGGAGTTCGCTTCGCCCGTACCGCCCGTCGCGCAGCCCTGGGCAGTGATGACATTGGGCTGGATCTCGCAGTGAAAGAAGCTCTCATCGAGCGCCAGGTCGGGCGGCTCGGGGTTGTCGCCGAGGTCGACCGTGTCGAGGGCCGTCGGCGTGCACGCCCCTAGGCTCCACCCGAGGACGCACAGCGCAGCGAGCGCCGGCGCGCGACGTGACTGTCTGCCAAGCGGTCGACGAACAGACGGCTGCCCGACGGCAGGCAGGACGACGGTCGACTGACCGACGCCCGGCCGCCGTTGCGAACCGACATCGCAGAACTCGTGCTCCCCCACCGCGAGCAGCTTGCCAAACGCGAGGCACACCGGTCAACGACGCGACCGAGCGCACGGACATCACACCCTAGCCGTTGTGCTTCCTGCTCTTACCTTGCCCCCTCAAGGACGCGGCCATACCATCCCCGCGGGAGGCGATGAAGGAGACCTACAACGCGGCCAAGGTCGGCCTGCTCGTTCTCGTGACTCTCGTCGCCAGCATTGCCATCTACCGATTCGTCGACGAAGGCTCGCGTGGCGATGAGGGGTACGTGGCCTACGCCGTCTTCGACGACGTGCAGGGCCTGGTCGAGAAGTCGCGTGTCGTCGTGGCAGGCATCCCTGTGGGCATGATCGAAAAGATCCGCCTGCAGGGCGACCGAGCCCGCGTGGATATCCGCGTCTCGGCAGGGGTCAAGCTGTACCGCGACGCCACCGTCGCGCAGCGCAGTGCCTCGCTGCTCGGCGAGACGCTGCTGGTCATCAAGCCTGGCAGCCCCAAGCAGCCCGAGCTCAAGGCCGGCGACCAGATCGCCGCCGAAGCCAAGGCCTCGGGCACCGACGAGATCCTCAAGACCGTCGGCGAGGTGGCCGAGTCGGTCAAAAAGGTCACGGCCCAGCTCGAGCGGGCGTTCGGCACCGACACCGCGGGTCGTCAGATGTCGGGTGCGCTGCAAGATCTCAGCGAGGCGATCGCGGGCGTGAACCGAACGGTGCAGGCCAACGAAGAGGTGGTCGCTCGCACGCTGCAAAACGTCGAGGGCATCACCACCGACGCACGCCCCAAGATCGAGGACATCCTGACGCATATTCAGGACATCTCGAAGCAGCTCGACGTGGTCATCGGCAAGAACGCGCAGGGGCTCGATCGCGGGCTCGGTCGCGTCGACGACACGGTCGCATCGGTCCAACAAGCCGCCCACGATCTGCAGGCGTCCATGCAGGACATCAAACAGATCACCGAGCGCACGGCGCGCGGCGAGGGCACCATCGGGCGGCTCACGCAGGACGAGAAGCTGATCAACGAGGTCGAGGGCGTGGTCGAGGGCGTCAGCAACGTGATTGGTCCCATCGCGCGACTGCAGACCATCGTCAGGCTGCGCAGCGAGTACAACTTCCTCGCCAACACCTTCAAGAACTACGTCGGACTGCGCCTGCAGCCGCGCGAAGATCGTTACTACTCGTTCGAGCTCATCAACGACCCGCGCGGTCGCACCTCGTTCACGCAGCGGCAGATCCGGGCGAGTCCACCCAGGGACGGGCAGCCCGAGTTTCAGCAAGAAAACATCACCGAGACGCGCGACGCGTTCCGCTTCACGCTGCAGTTTGCCAAGCGTATCCACTTCGCGACGTTTCGTTTCGGCATCCTCGAGTCGACGGGCGGCTTGGGGCTCGACCTGCACCTACTCAACGACCACCTCGAGATCAACGCCGACGCCTTCGCCATCGGCGAGCAGCAGTACGCGCGGCTGCGTGTCGCGCTGGCCTACGAGGTGCTTCAGCGCCTCTTCATCGTGGGCGGTATCGACGACATGCTGAACGAGAGCCGCGACTTTTTCCTCGGCGCGCAGCTGCGGTTCAACGACGAGGACCTCAAGAGCATCCTGCCGTTCGTCCCTGCGACACCCGGCTGACGCCGTGCCGGGCTTCTTCGCGGCGCTGCACCCGGGCGACTTCGTGAAGGGCCTGTTGTACCCGCTGCGGGGACTCGCCATCCTGCGCCGTCATCCGGGGCTCGCGCGGTTTTGGCTGCCGCCGATCGTGCTCACCACGGCGGCGCTGGTGGCGAGCTTGGTGTTCGCGGTGCGCTACTACGACGAGGCCGTCGAGAAGGTGTGGCGCACGCCAGCTGGCGTGGGCTTCAGCGGCAGCGTGCTCTCGGTGCTGCACGGTCTCTTGAGCGCGCTCGCGCTGGTGGTGGGCGTGGGGCTGGCCATGTTGGTCTCGGTGGTGCTGGCCAACTTGTTCGCCGCGCCCTTCAACGATGCGCTCAGCGAGGCGGTCGAAGAGCTCGAGACCGGGCGGCCGGCGCCCGCGTTCTCGTTGGTGCGTTTGCTCTCCGACCTGTGGCGCACGCTGCGGCTCGAGCTGACCAAGCTGCTCCTCTACCTCGCGGTCATGGGCCCGCTGCTGATGGTGTCGTGGCTGCTGCCGGGCCTCGGCCAGGCCCTGTACCTCGTGTTCGCGGCCCTCTTCACAGCGCTCTACTTTGCGGTCGACTACATCGACTGGCCCGCCTCGCGACGCGGCTTTGGTTTTCGTCAGCGCATCTCGCTCTTGCGCGTGCGCCCGCTGTTGACGCTAGGGTTCGGCTTCGCGGTGGCGGGCTGCTTGTTCGTTCCCCTACTCAATCTCTGCTTCATGCCGCTCGCGGTCGCAGGGGGGACCCGTCTGTTCCTAGATCTCTACGCTTACGCTGCGCGCGAGACGGCTCTTCGCACGGCCCCCGATGAATAAGTCCACTGC
>JBEGTL010000009.1:0-40510 GCA_041179425.1 Pseudomonadota bacterium
AGATCCACTCGTCGCCCTTGAGGACCGCGCTGCTGGTCATGGCCCCCGCGTCGGAGCCTGCATTCGGCTCGGTCAGCGCAAAGGAGCCGATCCACTCGCCCGACGCCATCTTGGGCAGGTACTTCTTTTTCTGCTCGTCGTTGCCGAACTTGACCAGACCGACGCAGCCGATGCCGGTGTGGACACTGATGAACGTGGCCAGGCCCCAGGGACCACGGCCGAGCATCTCGTGCACGAGCGCCTTCTGCACGACCGAGAAGCCGACGCCGCCGTACTCTTCGGGGATGCTCAGGCCCAGGAGGCCCAGCTCCTTGGCCTCTGTGACCAACGTGTCGGGCAGGCTGCCCGTCTTTTCGATCTCGTGCGACGCTGGGTTGGCGCCGTTTTCGACGTAGTCCTTGACGGATTGATGCAGCAATCGGTCTTCTTCGGCGAGACTGAAATCCATGTTTGAGCGGATAGGAACTACAAACGCCCTACCTAACTGCACTGCGGACCTCGAACCGTCGGGGGAGGGCCAGAAGACAGCCCGATGCCGACGCTGACCAACGATAGCGTGGCAATGGGCGCGCAGTCAGAGCTATCCGGCGTATGCGCCGGACAGACGCCCTCCGCCCCATCGCAAGTCTACGCAATTCCCCTTCTGCGCGAAGTGCGCCCTGCCTTCAGCGGCGCCTTTGATCTGATCCATTCGCGGCGGCTTGTGAGATCCACTGGCCCGCGTTCGGCAGCGCTGACGAGCGGCCTCCGCGACTTCGCGGACCGCTGCTTCGGAGTAGCCCCTCGCAGCACGTCGCCGCGCCGCCGAGATCGCACTCAGGCTCCCGGCTATCCCAGCACGGCCGCAGAAGGACGGCACGCGCCTACGGCCCGCCGCATCGAACTCGCGCACTCACGCACGCGTGTCGAAAGGACACCAACGTCAGCATCTCTGCCTGCCGGGACCGGGCGCGGCCACAAGCCGGGCGACATGCTCCACATCCAGACCTTCGCGCACGCGCAGCACCGCCCCGCTCAATCTCGATATGCCGCGCGCCCGTGGCGTCGCCCAACGTCAAGGGGACGAACCCCGGGCGACTGTCACGTGGAGCCGTCGTCTCGGTGGTGACCATCAGGTGACCAAACGGTGCCTTTGCGCAAGTGCGGTTGCCTGGCACGTTGCGCGGCCACGTCGACGTAGCTCATACCCTCACGAGGACATCGGTCATGAACACTACGGACTACAAACTCTGGATCGCGGCGCTTGCGCTCGCGTGCACGACGCTGATGGCGTGCATGAGCCCGGAAGAGGCAGCGAAGAACGAACAAGCGGCCGACGGGCCCGACGGACAGGTTGGGAACGACTCGCGCGTCCAGGTCAGCACACAAGGGTTGCAGCTTGGATCGAGCTGTTGGGCGATCAACAGCTGGACGGCCAGCTCGGGATCAGCCGCACCCAGCGCGGTCCTCTCCGCAGTCGCTTGTGATTCCCTGAGTGCCGGTACGGCTTGGCTTGCGATCACGCGCAAAACGGGCACCACGCCGAACGCTCCCCTCTGGCTGCGAATCTCGCTAACCGACTGGCACATGTCGGGGATGACGTTCCAACCGCTGCTCACCTTCGCTGGTTACAACGGCACGACGCCCATCGTGAAGACTGACTTCGTCGCGGGTGCTCCCTGCACCAACACGATGACCGCGGTCACGTACGGGCCGGGCGTGCGATGCCCAGTGGGCGTGTGGGACGGAGGACACTGCTATCTCGGCAGCTTGCCGCGGTGGCCAGACGGTGTCTTGGTGAACTACACCGTCACAAACGGCCAGTTCAGCTACGACGCGATCGCGCCTAACAATTGCCCGACCGCGGGCAGCTCGTTCGATGGGAGGCATTGCCGGCTGGCGGCGGTTCCGAGCGGCTCGACCCCCTTCGTACGCAGCAACGTTCCCGGAGTCACGTACCAACAGCCGTACTACACCTACGCGCCCGGACCTGTTCACTGTCCGACCTCCGGCACCCGCGACGACGGCGCGAACTGCATGGTTTTCGATCCACCCGACACGGCTGCGTTCGTGCTGGAGGGCGCGCTCTTCTACTACTATCCGACTTGCCCGGTCTGGCTGAACACCACATCGGCGCCGGGTCCGACCACCAGCACCTTCGACGGCGCCCACCACTGCCGCGCGGCCATCCTTCCCGCCGGTCTGGCGAACGTACAAGTCTTCGACCAAGTGATCGTGCAGCCGAGCGGCGTAACGACGCACGACTACCGCATGATCTACGACAGTCTCTAGGTGACACGCCGGTCCCAACCATGCAGGCGACTGTGCCTGTCATGGCTGGGACCGCAGCTAACGCACGTATCCGTCGGTTCATCGGCAAGTAGGCTTCTGCCCCACCCCATTGACACTACTGAGCCCAACTTCCGCGAGCCGAAGCGTTAGATGAGTGACGCGGCCGTTGAAAGCTTCGCAGACAACATGGACAGCGTGGCAACCATCGGACGAGGAGCTCGCGAACGAGGACAACGCGCAGCGATATCAGGGATATCGTAGAAGTGCCGCTCAGGCCGCGCAATGGAGCGGACCGGCGTTGCTTTTCCTTCCGGACGAGCGCGAAAAACAGGCTCTCCTGATCTAGTCGTGGGTGAAACGCAGTTTGAGAGTCCATAGACGAGCGCGCACTCGATGCCGTCGCGGTGGTTGCGGATCGACCGCGCGACCTCTACGAGCGGTCCGATCTTCGAATCCTCAGCCCAATGGAGCCACGCGCCGAGCATGTACGTGGACAGCTTGCCCTTCATCCCGAGGGTGTGGCGTAGCTGCTCCTTCAGCAGGTACGACGTGTATAGGACTTGGTTGTCCGCCTCGATCGCTCGCAGCTTCCGCTTCTGCTTACGCGTCAAGTCTTCGGGGTTCTTCACGAGTGCCCAACGGGAGCCCTTCAGTGACTGCGCGCGCTCGGTCTCGTCGCGTTCGCGAAGCTGGTTCCACATCGCACGTCGTACCTCGTCCAACGCCTCGGTGGCCCACGAGACTACGTGGAACGGCCGCAGCGTTCTTCGCGCTCACAACGAGCCTTGGCGATCGAGTGCACGGCGAAATACGTACTGATGCCGAAACCTAGCTCGGAGTGGACATCGTGGCGCTCCTCGCCATGCTCGTCGTGGTCGCCGTCCATGATCTCCCTTGTGGCCGTGACGTGCTCCCGGACTGTTGTGGCACACGCCCATCGTCAAGAGCAGCGCACTCATTCCAGCGATCGACCAAACCGTGGTGCCGGTTCTGCATGTCGTTCTCCTTTGGCGCAGCCGCGGCGCTACGAGCCGCGCTGGCAAGTGCGACCAAGCACCGTGCGTGCCACTGCGCGAAGGTACGGCCACGAGTGCAGAAGTACGCTCTCGCAGGCCTTCCAGTGGCGAGCCGCCCGAACGCGCGCGCTGTTATACGCCTCGTGCGCGTACGCGCCTCCACATCTTCCTCAACCCCCAGAGCCGCGCGATCAGGATCTTACGGAAGGAAGGCTAGCAATGCACCGACTCGCGGCGCCTAGCGCGCCAGCGAGGGCAGAAGCGCGCGACACTGCTCTGCGATGGTCCACAGCCCGGACGCGTCGGCGAGACTCTGAGCACGGGCGAGGAGCGCGCTGGCCTGCTCGCGCGCGCCTCCCGTGTCTGCCTTGATCAGTGCGAAGGCGTAGCTGAGGCAGCCCATCGCTGCGAACGTCGGCGACGGCATACGTTCCGCTGCCGCGATCGCATGCTGAGCGTGGCGTTGTGCGGCCTCAAGCTCACGCATACGCGTGGCAAGCCACGCGAGCGGGAGGGAGATCGGACCGTAGGTTGCGCTGCCAAAGGACACGTTGCCGTGATGGTCTTCGTAGGGCAGCAAAGCATCGTATAGAACCTTGGCCGCTCTGCCATCGCCCACGCGCACGCATAGCTCTGCAACAGGGCACAGCGCGCTCAGCAAGTAAGGGTCGCGGCGCAAGGTCGTGAGGTCCTGGTCCATCAGCTGCGCCAAGGTCTCGGCTGCGAGCGCCGTGCGGCCACGCTGTGCGTCGATGGTGGCCACCACAGCGCGCCAACCTGCGAGCGCCGGGTGTCGGAGCGAGATGTCGCGGGCCATCACTTCGGCCTCCTCGATGCGACCTTGCAGACGCATGATCGCGTTCACCTGCACACAGTAGTAGTGGTAGGCGAGGTCTTCGCCCACCAGTTTGCCGAGCTGCCACGCTTCTCGCGCATGCTCCTCGGAGACCCGGAGCTTTCCTGCGACCATCGCACGCATCGAACGAGAGGAGAGCGCATACCAGCGTAGGAACGGATCACGGAGCAGCTGCGCCAGGGCTTCTAGCGTCAGGATCGCGGCATCTACGCCGGCCATGTCACCGTGCTCCACGCAGTTTTGAATGCGCGCCGTCGCCGCGTAAAACATGAACCGCGAGTCCGCGTGCAGATGCGATAGCCGGGTGAGCTCGTCCGCGATGAACACGCGCTGGTCGAGTGACTCAGGGGCGGTGAGCGCTTCGTGGCACGCTTGGAGGGCCCCTGCGCGCAGCCCTGGGTCGGCCAGCTCGCGTGTGAGGGCGAGCGCAGAACGCGCGAGCCCTTCACGTTGCGCGTGCTCGTTCGAGTAGCTCAAAGACTTGGCCAACAGCGCTTGCATGCTCGGTGTGCGAGGGTCCCGCTCGGGTAGCGTCGCGAGCGCTTCCCGAAGCAGACTGACCTGAGCGATGTCGACCGTTCCTGACTCGCGTGGCCGTGCGAGCAGAGTCGCCGCCTTCACGATCACATCGGTCTCACCAAGCTCACGCGCCAGCGTCACAGCTTGCATCAACGTAGCCCTCGCGCAGGCGGACTCAGCCCCGAGTGCAAGGGCCTCACCACGTGCGAGCAGCAGCGCCATGCGCTGCTGTGCGTCTGGCTCGCCCAGCTCCAGCACCTGCAGCGCGCGACCGAGATGCGCCGCAGCTTCTTCGTAGGCCAGACGCTGCGTTGCGCGCTCGGCGGCGCGCCGCGCGTAGAACAGCGCTTTTCCCGCATCGTGCGTGGGCGCCGCATGCATGAAGTGCTCGGCGACTTCGGCGAGCTGAATATCATTCCAGGCCGCGCCGCGAGCTTCGAGCGCGATGCCGGCACGCGCGTGTTGTTGGGCGCGCGTCCAGGCAGGCATGCGCTGGTAGAGCACGTCGCGGATAAGCGCATGCGTAAAACGATGCTGGCCGGCTGCGTTGGCAAGCGCATGCACCACGCCTACGGTGACGGCCTCCGACAAGTTCGCGAGCACGGCGTCGGCGCTCATGTCGACCAGCTGGGTCAACAGACCCACCGAAAAGTCGCGCCCTAACACGGCGGCCGAGATCAGCAATGCACGGCACGGCTCCGACAGCATCGCGAGGTGTCGCTCAATCGCGCTATTCAGGCCGCGGTGGTGCCCGCGCGCAAGCGTGGCCTCCCAATTGGACTCACCGGACTCACCGGACTCACCGGCCAGGCGCACAGAAAGCTCGTCGGTGGTCCGGGCGCTGCGGAGCAGCTCGTCCAGAAAGAGCGGATTTCCTGCTGTGAGCGCATGCAACCGCTCCACGACCGAGGCGGATGGCAGGGCCCCCGTGCGCAGCTCCAGGTAGCGCGAAAGCTCGCTGCGGTTCAAGCCATGCAGCTGGATGCTGCGCGTAGTGGTCTCGCGCGCAAGCTCCGCCAGCAGGGTCGGCACCTCGCCGTCGCGATGATCGGTCGGGCGGGCGCTGCCCACCACGAGCAGACGGGAAGTATCGAGCTTTCGCACCAGAAACACGAGCAAGCGCAACGTGGGTTGGTCTGCGCGCTGCAAGTCATCCAATAGCAATACGAGCGGCTGTTCCTCCGCGGCACGCGCGAGAAACAGCGCCATGCTGTCGAAGAAGCGAAAGCGTGCGGGCACCGAGCCAATCACCGGAGCGGTGGGCAAATCGGGCAGCCAGTGCCGCAGCTCTGGAAACACCTCGGCGATGTCCGGCGCACCGGGTCCGAGCAGACTGCGCTGCGTGCTCCGGTCGCGCCCCGAGAGCGCCGCGCGCAGAATCTGCAACAGCGGCCAGAACGCAGGCGCGCCATCGAACTCCATGCAGCGCCCGAGCCAGACTTGTGCTCCGAACGCGGTGGCACGTCGTTCGAGCTCGTGCAGCGTGTGCGACTTGCCGATGCCCGGCTCACCGACGAAGAGCACACAGCGCCCACGACCTGCGAGCGCATCTGCGAGGCTCGCGTCGAGCTCGGCCAACACGCCCTCGCGCCCCACAAACACGGCGTCGTTGAGCACGACGGAGTTGGGCGCTGCAGCATGAGTGACGACGGCAGCTGGCAACCCGGCGGTGTCGTGCGCGGGCATCACGAACTGGTAGCCGTGGCCGCGGACCGTGCGGATGCAGCTCTGACCGCGGTTGTCGAGCACCGTGCGTGCCCCCATCACCGCGCGTTTGATCGACGCCCGCCCGACCGTCTCGTTGGGCCACAACGCCATCATCAACTCTTCGTCCGCCACGGCTCGATGCCGCTGGCCCACCAGCAGGAAGAGCAGTCGCAGCACCTTTGGCGGAACCACGACTCGCTCCCCATGGCGCCGCAACTCAAAGCGCGGCTCATCGAGCTCGAACTCGCCGAATCGGAAAACTACCGACAACCTCGTCCCCCCCTACCTGGGCCCGCTTTGGCAGCCATCCATGCGTGCAGCGCTGGGCGTCTAGCCTGGAATCCGTGCGCTCACAATGGGTTAGGGCCGTTCCGTGGTGATCAACTGGTAGCCAAAGCGTGTTTGTGCGACCAGCTGACGCGCGCCTCGATCTCCATCGTGTTGAACCTGGCCGAGGGCGCCGGCAAGCACTCCAAGGCAGACAAGCGACGCTACTACCTGTCGGCGCGTGGCTCTGCCACCGAGTCAGCGGCGCTTCTAGACGTGCTTTTGCGCTTGGGATTGCTTGACGAGACTGGGCACACAACGGGCAAAGAGCCCCTCGTCCGCGTAGTGTCCATGCTGATCAAGCTGGCTCAAAGTCTCAAAGAATGAGCCTCAGATTCTCTGCCAAAGCAGCGCGCATCCGACAGCCACGACCGCCGCGTAGTTGCGCAGTGTCTTGTCGTATCGCGTCGCAAAACGCCGAGCCTGCTTGAGCAGGCTGAACGTGCACTAGCTCTCGGAGCGAGCTTTGTACAGCTCCTGGTCGTAGGGAAGTCTCTCGGCGCGGCTTGCCTTGGAGGGGATGACCGGCGAGCATCCCTGCGCCGTGAGGGCCTTGCGCAGGTCGTCTGAGTCGTACGCCTTGTCGGCCAGCAGACAACGGGATCGCGCAGGAGGACGAGTGGGTCACCGCGCTGAGTGCCGTCATGCCCGGACTCGGGACCGCTCCGCTCTCGGCGTCAAAGACAGAACGATGCAGGTACCCGTGCGGCCACGACCGCCGCTAGGCCATCGTCCCGTGCGCGTGCGCGTCACCGTTGCGTCACCGTCCTCGTGGATGTAGCCGTAGCCGTCCTCGTTCACGCGCCTCGCTCCGGGCGCAGCGTGTACATGTACGTCTACCGCAACATCGAGCCAGTGTTTTGGTTTGGGGACTCCATCGCCTCTGACAGCGCGAGGGCACCCATGTACAATCCCTCCCACTCATGTTCACCGTCGTCATCGCCGAAAAAGAAGGCGCCGAGCGCCGTGTGACGTTCGCCGAGTCCGAAGTGACCGTCGGGCGGGTGCCTGGCAATGACGTCGTCCTCCCCAAGGGCAACGTCTCCAAACGCCACTCGCGGATCGTGCTCAAAGACAACCGCTTCATCGTGGTCGACCTCAAGAGTACGAACGGCACCTACGTGAACGGTCGAAAGATCACGTCTCCCCTGGTCGTCAAAGAGGGGGACAAGATCTACGTCGGTGACTACGTGCTGACCCTCGAGGGCGCGCCGGCACTCGACGCGCTCAAGCCACCCTCGGTCATCTCGGGTCACATCGCTCACGACGGCACGCCCGACCCGCGCGTGCGCGGCGACGACTCGCACGGGTCGAGTGGGCTCGCCGCCCTGCGCGCGCAGCGTGACATCATGCGCGAGACGCACGCCGACCCCGCACGCGACGCTCACAAAGAGACCAGCCACGGTCTGCCCAGCGCGCTGGCCGACGACATCCCCGCGGTGCTGCGCGGCGCCTCCATCCCGCCTACCGCAATCGCAGTGGGGCGCCTCGCCGTCGAGCCGGAGTCCCAAGACCACGAGTCGTCAGACGACAACGACGACCCGGCGGACGACGCAGACGCCATCCTCGCCGCCGAGAGCGAGCTCGAAGTGTTCGAAGACCGCTCCTCGCGCGAAGTAGAGCATCCGCCGAGCGAAGAGCTGGCTTCGGTCCAGGTCTTCCCACCTCCTCTCGAGGGTCGCGCTCCCGCGCCGCGCATTCCCGACGCACTCGCGCCGCAGACCGCCTCGCGCGAAGGGTCGTCGCTCACGCTCGGTCCAATCGACGCCCTGCTTGCCGACCCGTCGGTGTTCCACGTGGTGGTCGAGCGCTTCGACCGCATCCGCGCCGATCGCGGCGCTGGGCTCGAGCTCACGCAGAACCGCTTCCCCTCGCCCGAAGCGTTGGTCAGACTTGCGTACGAAGTGCGCGCCCACGCCAACGTGCCGAGCACCGCTGCCAGCTACGACGTGTCACTCGCCAACGGGCTGCAGGTCATCGCGGTGCTTCCTGCGGCCGCCAGCAACGGCGCCGTGCTGTCCGTGCGGCGTCGGCCTACCCAGGTGCTCTCGCTCTCCGAGCTCTCGTCGCGAGGTCGCATCTTCCCGGCGCTGCGCGCACGCATCGAAGAGGCAGTGCAAAAGGGACACGTCTGGATCGTGGGGCAGCCAGGCGTCGATCTGGCGGGCTTCATGAGCGCCACACTCGCGGCTTGCCCAGAACACGAGCGCGTCGCGTTGTTCGAGCGCGCACCCGAGCTTGCGTTCGGCGAGCGTGCCGCCATCTGCCTCAAGCACGGCGCCGTACCAGTCACCGAGCTGCTCGAGCGCGTGAGCGCGTTCCGCCCCGATCGACTCGCCTTCCACGGCCTGCGCGAGAGCGAGCTCAACCCGCTGCTCGAGACGCTCGCGCACCACTCCGAAGGGTACCTCGCGAGCTTTACCGCGCGCTCCGCCAAAGACGCGCTGGCTGCGTTCGATCGCAGCATCGGTGCCGACCTGACACTGCGCGCGGTATCTCTGCTGGTCGAGCTCAAGCTAGACGAGGCAGGCGACACGCACGCGGTGGCCGCCTACGCCGTCGAGCTCGACGCGTCCGGCGAGCTCGCCCTCAAGGCCTGACACGCACGCAAACGGTGACGCTGGAGCCAAGCGTCACTGTTTCGAAGCTTCGTAGGTTCCGCTCGAGTCGATGTTGGCAAGCGGGACCTTCCATGTGCCGCGGAGCGTCGGCGGAGACGCCGCGTCGTAGGTGCCGTCGACGACGCCACTGAACGCGTTGTCGGCGGAGGCTTGTGCACCGTAGTTTCCGTGCATGGTGCCGGCCTTGACCTGGTTGCTCGTGCAGTCGATGGTGCCGTCGATCTCGGCATGGATGGGCGTGCCCAAGGAGTCGCGCGCATCGATGACACCGGTCTGCACCTCGAGCGTGCGGCCGTCCGTAGACAGCGTCAGCTCGAGCGTGACCGTGCCCGTCAGAACCAGACTGCCGACCTGAGCCTGCGAGATCTGACCCTTGAAGGCGCCGGTGTAACGCCCCGCGACACAGCGTGCCGCCGCCTGTGGCGTGCCCGCATCCACGCCTGTGGAGGGCGCACTCGACCCCGCGTCGGCGACCACCGGAGCTGTCGGGGCAGCCGGAGGCGTGGCCAGTGCGGGAGGTGTCGTCTGCACAGGAGCCGCCGTCTGCACAGGAGCCGTCTGCACAGGAGCCGCCATCTGCACAGGAGCGGTCTGCACAGGAGCTGTCGTCTGCACAGGAGCGGTCTGCACAGGAGCTGTCGTCTGCACAGGAGCCGTCTGCACAGGAGCCGCCGTCTGCACAGGAGCCGTCGTCTGCACAGGAGGTGCAGCGCTCACGCCCGCGTCGAGCGATGTCGACTTGGAGGGAGCCCCGCTGTCTTTGCTGGCCGCCGCAGGCGAGGACGGAGAAGAACCCGAACCTGTCGTGGCGGGCTCGACCGGCGGAGTATCGAGCACCCCGCTGTCTCCGGACGCCACCGCAACGATCACAGAAACCGCGCCGTCGCTCGGGTCGGCAGCGGTCGCAGCGCCGCGTGAAGCAGCGGGCGCACTCGTTTCGGCACCAGCCCGTTCTGAGGGGAGAACGAACTCGTCGCCTCGGTCGCTCGCGCTGCCAGCATCGTGCAGGTCGCGTTTCTCTGTCGCCGACGCACTGGCGTCGGACACTCCTCTCACGTCTGCAACAAAGTCTACAGACTCTTCGAGACCAGCAGGAGATCGCGCGCAACTCACAGCCGCGAAGAGCGAGGCGAGCAATGCGAATCCGAGCGCTGAACGCTCAACATGGATCGTCATGAGCTCCGCGTACTACAATGCCACGACGCGTCAAATCTGCAGACCAGACTGAGTCAGCGTCGCGACGAGGCGTCGATCGAGCTGCCCGCGCGGTGAAAACTGACGAAATGAGGACGAGATGGAGGAGAAGGGAGCGATCGCGCCACCGTTTTTGACCTCGATAGGTCGCGATAATCTCCCTTACACCTTCCTATTTGCGGCCGTCACGACATTGGACATCGGGCGATCCCTCTCGAGCTAGCGAGCGTGTTCGTCAGGCCTGAGACGTGCTCGTCCCAGCAACGTCACGCGAGCGACACCGAGACCGAGATCAGCGAGAGAGAGCCTCGACCACTGCATCTCCCATCGCCCTCGTGCCAATCAGCATCTTCCCAGTCTTGTCTCCCCTCCACAGGTCCGCAGTCCTCTTCCCGCTTTCGAGGACCTCGGTCACTGCGCTCTCGATGCGCTGCGCGATGTCCTTACGTTTGACCGTGTACTCGAACAGCTGCGCGACCGAGAGGATGGCGGCGAGAGGGTTGGCCTTGTCTTGGCCTGCGATGTCGGGCGCAGAGCCGTGGATGGGCTCGTAGAGAGCGCTCCCCTCGCCGAGCGATGCCGACGGCAAAAGACCGATGGAGCCCGTGGTCGCGCCCGCCTCGTCGGACAAGATGTCGCCAAACAAGTTCTCGGTCACGATGACGTCGAACTGTCCAGGCGCGAGCACCAGCTGCATGGCGCAGTTGTCGACGTACATGTGACTGAGCGCGACGTCGGGATAGTCTTTGCCGAGGTCGGTCATCACGCGTCGCCACAGCACCATGGTCTCGAGCACGTTGGCCTTGTCGACGCTGCACACCTTTTTGTGGCGCTTTTGCGCGAGCTCGAACGCGCGCCGGCCGATGCGGCGGATCTCGTTTTCGTCGTAGGTGAGCGTGTTGATGCCGACCTGCTTGCCGGGCTCTCCAGACAGGCTGCGCGGCTTGCCGAAGTAGAGTCCGCCGATGAGCTCGCGCACCACCACGTAGTCGACCTGACGCGCGAGGTCTTCGCGCAGCGGCGAGGCGTCGGCCAGGCTGGCAAAGATCTTGGCGGGTCGCAGGTTGGCGTAGACGCCCATCGCCGTGCGCAGCGCGAGCAGGCCCTTCTCGGGCTTCTTGTCGCTCGGCACGCTGTCCCACTTGGGTCCACCCACGGCACCCAGCAGCACTGCGTCGACCTCACTCGCGCGCTTGAGCACCGCGTCGGTGGCCGGCACGCCGTGCACATCGATAGAGGCCCCTCCAAAGGGCTCGTGCTCGAGAACGAGCGAGAGCTTTGCGTCGTGCGCAGCGATCTCGAGTACGCGCACGGCTTCGCGCGTGACTTCCGTGCCGATGCCGTCGCCGGCGATCACCAATACTTCAAGCTTGCTGGTCATCTGTGTCGATCCTGTTCTGTGTCCACGACCGTGGTCGAAACGTTGCGCCCGAGCTCACACGAAAGGTGGCGGCTCGGAGCTCTGGCGCTGGTGTAGCTGCCGCTGGTAGGCTTGTTGATTGAGGGCGTTGATGAACGCCAGGCCGCTGGCCACCACGATGTCCGTGTGGCGGCCCTGACCACGCGACTTGAGGCCCGCTTCTTCGATGCTGAGCGAGACCTTACCCTGCGCGTCGGCGCCGCCGGAGACAGCCTCGAGGTCGTAGTCCTTGAGCCGCAGGTTGGGCTTGTCGGTGATGCTCTTGATGGCCTCGACGACCGCCTCGACCGGGCCATCGCCGGTGCTCTCTGCGCTGCGCTCGACACCGTCGACCTCGACGAACACGCGGGCCCACGCCTCGACCTCGCTCCCGCCGCGGAACTCGATGTCCACCAGGCGGTACACCTCTTTGAGGCTGAAGTCCTCGGCCACGAGCGGGTACAGATCCTCGTCGTAGATGGTCTTCTTTTTGTCGCACAGACGCTTGAAGCTCTCGAAGGCACGCGACAGCTGGGTGTCGTCGAGCTCGTAGCCGAGCGACTTGAAGCGGTCGCGCAGCGCCGCCCGGCCCGAGTGTTTGCCCAGCACGATGTTGTTGGTGGGCAGGCCGATCTGTTTGGGCTCCATGATCTCGTACGTGCGCCGATCGGACAGCACACCGTGCTGATGGATGCCTGCCTCGTGCGCGAATGCGTTGCGCCCGACGATGGCTTTGTTGGGCTGCACGTTGAGCCCGGTGATCTCACTGACGAGGCGACTGGTTGGGAACAGGTACTCGGTGGCCACGCGCGTGGTGACCGGGAACATGGTGGGCCGCACCTTGAGTGCCATCACCACTTCCTCGAGTGCAGCGTTGCCTGCACGCTCGCCAATGCCGTTGACGCAGCACTCGACCTGACGGGCGCCCGCACTGATGGCCGCAAGCGAGTTTGCAACCGCAAGCCCGAGGTCGTTGTGACAGTGCGTGGAGATGATGACCGGCCGCTCGCCGATGACCTCGAGGATGGCGGCGACGATGGTCTTGTACTCGTCGGGTGTGGTGTAGCCGACAGTATCGGGCAAATTGAGCACGCTCGCGCCAGCCTCGATTGCGACGGCGCAAGCCTCCTTCAAAAAGCCCAGGTCGCTGCGCGTGCTGTCCTCCGCGCTGAACTCCACATTGGGGGTCAAAGAGCGGCACGCGGAGACGCCGCGGCGGATCTCTTCGAGCACGTCGCGCTCGCTCATGCGCAGCTTGTGCTCCATGTGCAGCTTACTGGTGGCGATGAAGGTGTGGAGCCTCGGATTGGCTGCATGCGAGAGCGCCTGCCAGGCAGCCTTGATATCGCCCTCGCGGGTGCGGCAAAGCCCCGCGATCTCGCAGCCACGCACCTCTTCGCCGATGCGTCGCACGCTCTCGATCTCGCCCGGCGAGGCGGCCGGAAACCCCGCCTCGATCACGTCGACCCCCAGCTGCTCGAGGGCGCGCGCGATGCGCAGCTTCTCCTCCAGCGTCATGGTGGCGCCCGGCGATTGCTCGCCGTCGCGCAGGGTGGTGTCGAAGATTCGGACGTGCTCGTTCTGGGTGTTGTTGGCCATCGCGACCTCGCCTTTCGGGAGCCCAATATCTACTTGAATAGAGGACCGAAGCCAGGTCCACCCCCATGTCGCGTTATTGATTGCCCGCCCCCAATTTGTTAGAAACGTCGTGTCCCTTCGCCTTCGTCCGTAGCCGAAGCAGGCGTACTGACCGCGGCTTTTGTCACACGCCCGCTCGATCTCGAGCAGGCGGCCGAAGGCGAGGGCTAGAACGGGGGCGTTCGACTCGATGATCTTCGACTGGCTTCAGGGCCTGTTCTCACACGATATCGCCGTCGATCTCGGCACGGCGACCACGCTGATCTACGTCAAAGGCAAGGGCATCGTCTCCTGCGAGCCGTCGGTGGTCGCGGTACAGCGCGGACCGCGAGGCGAGAAAAAGGTGATCGCGGTCGGCACCGAGGCCAAAGAAATGCTGGGTCGCACGCCTGGCAACATCGAGGCGGTGCGCCCGCTGCGAGACGGCGTCATCGCCGACTTCGAGATCACGGAGGCCATGCTGCGCTACTTCATCCAGCGCGCACACCGCGGCCGGGTCAGGGTCATCATCTGTGTGCCCTTCGGCATCACCGAGGTCGAAAAGCGCGCGGTAAAAGAGAGCGCCGAGAGTGCAGGCGCGCACGAAGTCTTTTTGATCGAAGAGCCCATGGCAGCCGCTATCGGCGCGGGCCTACCCATCACCGAGCCGAGCGGCAACATGGTGGTCGACATCGGCGGCGGCACCACCGAGGTCGCCATCATCTCGCTCGCCGGCATCGTCTACTCGCAGTCCGTGCGCGTGGGCGGCGACAAGATGGACGAGGCCATCATCAGCTACATGAAACGCAAGTACAACTTGCTGATCGGCGAGCAGACCGCCGAGCGCGTCAAGTGCACCATCGGCAGCGCGTACCCCGAGGAGCGCGTCGAGACGTGCGAGGTCAAGGGTCGCGACATGCTCGCCGGCATGCCCAAGACCATCGTCGTCAACAGCGCCGAGATCCGCGAGGCGCTCAGCGAGCCCATCAACGCCATCGTCGAAGCGGTGATGCTCGCCCTCGAGAAGACTCCACCCGAGCTGAGCGCCGACATCGTCGACAAGGGCATCGTGCTCACCGGCGGCGGCGCCCTGCTGCGCAACCTCGACGTGCTGCTGCGCGAAGAGACTGGCCTACCCGTCACCGTCTCGGACGACCCCATCAGCTGCGTCGTGCTCGGCTCGGGCAAGGCTCTCGATCACCCGGAGCTACTGAGGAACGTGACCATCCAGTAAGGGGAGCGCAGCGTGCTTTTTTTCAAACGCTACCGCGACGAGCTGGTCGCCATTCTGCTGCTCGCGTTGCCGTTCTTCTTTTTGCGCGCCAACCTGGGCGACCCCTCGCGCACGTCCATCTTCGATCGCTGGCTCTTGCAAGTCAGCGCGCCCGTGCAGTGGGTTGCGGTCAAGGTCGCGAGCGGCGCGTCCACGCTGATCGAGGAGTACACGTACCTGGTCGACGTGCGCCGCGAGAACGACCGGCTCAGCTACGAGAACGCCCGCCTCAAGCAGCAGGTGCGCGACCTCGAGGCACTCGACCGCGAGAACGCGCGCCTGCGTCAGCTGCTGGTGTTGCGCGAAGAGCTGCGTGGCGAGGCGATCAGCGCGCGCGTCATCGCCAAGGACATCTCCCCACTGTTTCGTGTGATCCGGGTGCGTCTCGACCGCGGACGCGACGACCGCGTCGCGAGCGGCATGCCGGTGGTCAGCACCGACGGTCTGGTCGGTCAGGTGTCGCGTGTGTACGACCGCTACGCCGACGTGATGCTCACCGTCGACGACGGCAGTGCGGTCGACGTGGTGGTGCAGCGCACGGGCTCGCGCGGCATCCTGCGCGGCACGGGCGAGAGCGAGGGCTACAAGGCGCGCATCCAGTACCTCTTGCGTGCGGACGAGGTGCAGGTCGGCGATCAAGTCATCACCTCCGGCTTGGGCCGACGTTTTCCGCCCAACCTGCAGGTCGGCACGGTCTCCAACGTGGAGAAAAAAGAGTTCGGTCTGTACCAGCTGGCGGAGCTCACACCGGCCGTCAATTTCGCGCGCATCGAAGAGGTCTTCATCCTGACTTCGGGCGCGCGTGAGGCAGGGGCGCTCGCCCACGGCACTGCCGGCTCGACCCCGAACACAGCGCCGGCCGCGCGCGGCAAAGGGCCCACGCCGTGACCCGCGAGCTCCTGCTGCTCTTGCTCGGCTTCTCGATGATCGTGCTCGAGGCGGCAGTGGGCACCATCACGCGCCTCGGCCCGCTCATGCCCAACCTCATCCTACCCATGGTGCTCTACATCGGCATGGCGCCCGACGTCCCGCTCGGACGTGCCGCCGTGCTCGTGTTCGCGCTCGGTCTGTTGGTCGACTCTGCCACCGGTCACGCGATGGGCCTGATGACCTTCGTACACATTGCGACGCTGATCGCCGTGCGCGCAGGCAGCTTGCGTCTGCTGATGCGCGGGCGCGTGTCGCAGGTGCTGATCACCGCCTTGGTCGCCGGCCTGGGTGCCGTGTTGATCGTGGCCCTGCGCAGCATCTTTCGGCCCGACGAGTCGTTTCAAGCGTCCAGCATGCGCCACCTGCTGGTGGCCATCGTCGCTCCCTCGCTGTCCACCGGGGCGCTCGCTCCGTTCGTGTTTCAGCTGGTGCGTCGCGTCGACACGCGCAGTCGGCGGGACGAGTCCGCGAGCTTCACGTGAACTTACTGAGCGTCAGCCGCGAAGTCGGCGAGTTCAGAAAGCGCTACCGCTGGATGGCGCTCGGCGTGGTCACGGCGTTCTCGCTCCTGTTCACACGCGTGCTCTACCTGCAGGTGTACGACTACGACACGTACGCGGGCATCGCGCGCGAGAACATCCTCAAGACGCAGAGCATGCCTGCCACCCGCGGCATCATCCGCGACGTGGCCGGCCGCGTGATCGCCCTCAATCGGCCCGCCTATCGGCTGTTCGCCACGCCCACCAAGCTGCATCGCGAAGAAGACGTGAGTCGGCTGTGTGAGCTGCTCGGGCTCGACCCGCCCGCCCAGGCAGCGCTCCGCGCGCAGCTCGACAACGTGCCCACGCGCCGTCGTTCGCACCAGCTCCAGATCTTGGGTGACCTCACGCGCGAGCAGCTCGCGGCCATCGAGACCCACGCCCGCGACCTGCCCGGCATCGAGCTGATCAGCGTGCCCGTGCGCGACTACGCCTACGGCAAGCTGGCGGCGCACGCGATTGGCTACCTCAACGAGATCTCCGCCGACGAGCTAGGCGACAAACAACAGCTCGGCTACCGCGCGGGCGACACCATCGGACGCAGCGGCCTCGAGCGCAGCTGGGAGACCTTACTGCGCGGGCAGCGCGGCAAAAAGCGCGTGTTCGTCGACGCGCGCGGCCGACGCAGCAAGCTCACGCCGCGCGCCGACGTGCAGGGCACCGACAACCTCGAAGAAGAGCCGGTGCCCGGCCGCGACCTGACCCTCACGCTCGACATGGAGCTCATGCGCAGCATCGAGCGCGCATTTCGAGGCCATCCGTCGGGCGCCGCCGTCGTCGTCGACATCCACAGCGGCCAGGTGCGAGCGCTGTTCTCCAAGCCCTCGTACGACCTCAACGAGATGAGCGGCAAGCTGAGTGTCGAGCGCGCCACCGAGCTCAACGAGAACCCGTTTCGTCCGCTGATCGACAAGACGTTGTTCGAGACGTACTACCCGGGCTCCACGTTCAAGCCGGTCAGCGCGCTGGCGGCGCTGGCAGCGGTCACCGTCGACGAGAAGACCGAGGTCACCTGCACCGGCGTGTACGAGTTTGGCCAGCGGCGCTTTCGCTGCGAGCACGTACACGGCCGCATCGCACTCAAAGAAGCGTTGATGCGCTCGTGCAACATCTACTTTTACAAGCTCGCCGAGGCGACCGGCATGGACGCCATCGCGGCCATGGCCATGAACCTGGGCCTCGGCGAAAAGACCGGCATCGGCATCAACACCGAGGCGCGCGGCTTCATCCCCACCAAGAACTGGTACGAGGAGCGCGGCGACACCTTCCGGGTCGGCTACACGCTCAACGCCGCCATCGGCCAGGGCGACACGCGCGTCACGCTGATGCAGCTCGCGCTCACCTACGCGGCCATCGCCAACGGCGGCACGCTCTACGTTCCGCAGCTGGTCGAGAGTGTCAATGCGCCCGATGGCACGCCGCTCGAGCACTTCATGCCGCAGATCAAGCAGCGCCTGCCATTGTCGCCGCAGCACCTCAAGCTGGTGCACGAGGCGCTCTACAACGTGGTCAACCGCGAGGGCGGCACCGCGTTCGACCCACACTACGCGGACGGTCCGGTGGCCGTCGCGGGCAAGACCGGCACGGCGCAGGTCGAGCAGCACACGCGCGAGAAGGGCGACGAAAAGAAGTCCTGGTACATCTACCGCGCACACGCTTGGTTCGCCGGCTGGGCGCCCGCGCACAACCCGGAGCTGGCGGTGGTGGTGATGGTCGAGCACGGCGGCGGCGGCGGCAAAAATGCGGCGCCCATCGCGGTCGAGGCCATGCACCACTACTTTGGCGAGCGAAATGGCCAGACCTCGTTGATCAACCGACAGGACCCGGTGCGCACGCCCGAAGGGAACCACTGATGGCGACCATCCGCGGCGGCATTCGTGAGCAGTTCGACTGGCCGCTGTTCATCACCATCGGTGTGATCGCCTTTTTGGGCGTGACCAACCTGTACAGCGCGACCAGCGCAGGCAAAGCCAGCATGGTCGACATCTACCTCACGCAGATCTACTGGATTGCGCTGGGCGCAGTGGTGGCCGCCATCGTCGCCGCCATCGACTACCGCCACTACGAGCGGCACGGCTGGGTCGCGTACAGCATCGGCGTGTCGCTGCTCATCTTACTATTCGCCCTCGGGCGCAGCGTGCGTGGCTCGGTGCGTTGGCTGTCCATCGGCGCGTTCTCGCTGCAGCCGAGCGAGCTGATGAAGATCTTTTTGATCATCGCGCTCGCCAAGTACCTACACAACGATCCCAAGACCACGGGGCGCACCCTGCGCGACCTGGTGCCGCCCGGGCTCATCCTCAGCCTGCCCATGGTGTTGATCCTCAAGCAGCCCGACCTCGGCACCGCGCTCATCTGCTGCGCCATCTTTGGCTCCATCATGCTGCTGACCAACCTCAAGCTGCAGTCGTTGATGACGCTTGCGGTCTGCTTCACGGCCGCCATCCCGCTCACCTGGGCCTTCATCCTCGAGCCTTACCAAAAAGAGCGCGCGCTCTCGTTCTGGAGCTCGTTCACCGAGCCCGAAAAAGACATGCTCGGCTCGGGCTGGCACGCCTACCAGAGCAAGGTCGCCATCGGCAGCGGCGGCATGTGGGGCAAGGGTTTCTTGCAGAGCACGCAAAACCAGTACGGGTTCGTGCCCGATCAGCACAGCGACTTCCCGTTCGCCATCTTCGCCGAAGAGCACGGCTTGATCGGCGTGACGGTACTGCTGGGCGCCTACCTGTTCTTGATCATTCGTGGGCTCAAGGTCGCGTCGCAGGCCAAAGATCGTTTTGGCGCGGTGCTCGCCGTCGGCGTGAGCGCAATGTTTTTTTTCCACACCATCATCAACGTCGGCATGGTGATGGGCCTCTTGCCCGTGGTCGGCATCACGCTTCCGCTGTTCTCGCACGGCGGCTCCAGCGTGCTCACGTTCATGATCGGCATCGGCCTCTTGATGAACGTCAGCATCCGGCGTTTTCACTTCTAAAACAGCGGCGTCTTTCGCCTCGCTGTTTTTGCCGGCGCTCGAGGATGGCCGAATGCATCGATCCAGGTGACCGCTAGGGTGGGCCGCTTGTAAGCGCCGCGTCCTATGTTCGCGGGCATGGCTTTCCCCTCTTCGCTGCCCCAAACCCTTCGCGCCTTGGCGATCTTGTCGGCCCTTCTGGGACTCTCGGTAAGCTGTGGAGCCGACGCTCCCACGCCGATCAAGACCGAGCCCGACACCCATCCGAGCGCAGGCGACGACGACGAGCAGGACGAGTCGGCTGCCGACGCGGACAAATCTGACGACTCGGGCGATGCGCCGAGCGGCCCCAAGACGCCCCTCGACGCGGGGACCAAGGCCCCCGTCAAGACCGACGCCGGGTCCACCAAGCCCGTACCTGCAGATGCGGGAAGAACGCGCACCAGCACCGCGATGCCGAAGTCCACCACCGGTGGCAGCTGCACCCTACCGCCAGAGATGCGGTGCTGCACGCGCGCTTCGTTGCCGTGCAGCTTGAGCTCGAGCTCGACCCCCTCGTGAATGACCGGGAAAAACTGAATGGCCGCCGCCAGCGCTGCGCCGAGCGTGGGCGCCGACGCCAGCAGGTGCCCCATCACGTCGAGGTCCTTGGTCTCGAGCGCATCGGCGGTGTCCAGGCCCAGCTCCCCCGGTTGGTGCGCCAGCCCGAGGTGCGCGAGCAGCGCCAGGACCTGCACGCGAGGCATGCGGTACAGCGGGTCGAGCAGCGTCGCCTCGTCGGTGCCCCACTCTTTGAGCCGGCCGTCGATGTCGACACCGCGCTTGCGCAGCACGGCGAGCAGGGGCCTCAGGCGAACCGTCGTCAGGGTGGGGTACTCGCTCGCGACCATGGCTCCGGCTCGGGCTGGCGCAGAACATCCCCCAACCCGCGTGTCCTGTCCATGGCTCAAGAAACGTACGCGTGCCCGTGCCCGTCCCCGCCCGTTGAGGTTGACGTTGACGGCGATGGCGACGGAGCAGCCCGAGACCAGCGAAGTCTTCTCGGATGCCGGATCGCCGAAGGCGTTCACGTCGCCGTCAACGTCGCCGTCAACGTCAACGGCGGGTCGCTCGGCGCTCGGTGGGGCGGCGTGCCGCGTAGACCCAGCGCGCGAGCAGGTAGACCAGCGCGATCGCGAGCCAGGCCAGGACGCGGTCGGCCCGAGGCGGGGCCGCGAGGCGATCGTTGTTGTCCGAGCAGGCAAAGATGACCGGGCCGACCAGCATCGCAGCGTGCACGCTCAGTGTTCGTTGTTGCGGACTCTGGCGCGTGGCCATGGCTCTCCTTTCGCCTCGTGTCGAAGCGCGCCCCCCGGCGCGCGAGCGAAGAAAGGTCTGGGGTCGACGGCCTCACTCGCGCGGCCCAAAGCCACGGTGCAAGAACCCCGAGCGAGAGTGTCCGGAACTATCTCCGTCTACGTCAACTTCAAACCAGACGGCGTCCCCGCGCCTGTGCGGGAGCGCTCCGTGCTGGGAGCGGTTTTTGAGCAGACAGTAAGATCTAACTTGGAGACGCAGGCTACCCTGCGGCGCGGCCTTGCTACATGGCCAGGCAGCCCGCGAGCACCGTGGGGTCGATGGGAAACCACTGCGTGAAGGGGATGGTCAGACCGGCCTCCGTCGCCTCGGCGCTCTCAGACGAGAGCGCCGGCACGCCGTCGATGGCGGGGCTGATCATGTACTTGCTCTGGTTGTCCGCGATGCCCGCAAGCTTGATGGGAAGCGTGGGCAACTTGTTGGTCGCGTACATCTTGAAGTAGCCGACGACCCTGGGCGATTTTTGGGCGTTGAACACGATGCGCACGTCGATGGTCTTTTTTGCGAGCGTCTTGACCTGCTGATTGAGGCAGTCGGTGGCCGCAGCGGACACACCGGTAGGCACATCGAGAATGATGTCGCCGGTCCCGATGATCCAGGAGTCGTAGTAGTTCTGAAAATCGAACTGATGCGTAAAGCTCAGCTCTCCGGTCTCGGGCACCGGCTTGATCCACGTGTGTTCCTGGGTCTTCAGGTCCAGAGTGAGCGGCGTGACGATGTTGTCGAGCTTGGTGTCGACGTAAAACAGAACTTGCAACGGCTCGTCGGTGATCACGCCAGGCAGCGGCACCGTGATGGGCGGGAACAGAGACTCAGACTCCTCGCCCGGGATGAGGATCCTCGCTCGCGCACGCAGCTGATACTGACGTGGTGGACTTTCCAACGCGGTGCTGAGCGGGATGGACAGGCTGGGATCGACGGGATGCACCAGCGCCACGTCTAGCTGATCGCCGCGATGAGGCATCATCGCGAACAGCGTGAAGTCGAGGTCGAGGCGATCGGCGATGGCGCGATCGCCCGCCTCGGTGGAGAGCGTGCAGCCGGCGAGCAGCGCGAGCGCACAGAGCGATGTGTCAGTCTTACGCATCATCAATACCGCACCGTCAGAGAGCCGGACAAACCGTGTTGGGTGACGCCGAAGCTGGCGACGGGTACGTCTTTTTTGGTGTCGAGCGCACCTGAGTACCAGAGCACCAAGCCCGTGACGGCCGCGGCGGCACCCACCGTCCACAACACGTCGGTAGTGATGGCGAGTGCGTAGGCCTTGGTGGCGTTCGAGCGTTGCCACTCGGGGCAGATCTTGCCGCCGTCCGCACAGACCTTGTCGAGATCGTCGTCCTTACTCTTGGCCATCACCCCGGTGATGATGCTGCCCGCCAGCAGCGCGCCGCCCGAGCTAGCGATGATCCACGGGATGTTGGAGCGCACTCGAACGGGGCGCGTGATCACCACCGCGTTGCGCCTGCGCGCTTCTTCGGCCTCGGCCTGCTCCTTTTTGCGCACTGCGTTCTGCGCTTCGAGCGCCTCGAGCCGCGCGTTGAGCGTGATGCGATCGGGCGCGTCCGGCACCTTGTCGAGGTAGCCGCGTAACGAGTCGGTGGCCATCTGCCAGTTGCCGGCATCGCGGTTGGCGACGTACAGGTTGTAGAGCAGCTGCGGCCGACCCGAGAGCTTGTACGCCTCGGCAAACTCTTCGGCGGCCTGCTGGAAGCGACCCGCCTCGTAGAACGTGCGACCCAGCTCGAAGCGCTCGCGCGCCTCGGTGTCGAGGTTGCGCTCTTGTTCTTGATCGCTCGGTGCCGTGACCGGTGCGTTGGGGTCGACCACCAGAGGCGTTGCCTCGGGTACTGCGGGCGACACGACCGGCGCAGGCTGCGCGGCGGGAGGAGCGACCTCTGCCTGCGCAGGTACAGGGGTCGCCGGTGCCGGCTTGGCACGCGCGCGTTTGGTGTGCGCAGGTGCAGGCGCGGCGGGTGCAGGCGCGGCGGGTGCAGGCACCACTGGAGCGGGCGCGACTTGCGCGGGCGCGACTTGCGCGGGCGCAGGTGCGGCCTGCGCGGGCGTCGATTGCGCGTGCACCGGGGTCGCTACGCCGACCAGGATCCAGATCCCTAGCGTCTGCCGTGTTCGGCGTGTGAGCACTGCGCGATTCTCCTTGCTCGTCTCCCGTGAGAAGAGCCGTGGGATGATACCGTACCCTCGGCGCTGCTGAAAACTTCGCTCCCTCCGGGCCAATCGTCTCCACTCCCGTGAACTCTGTGGTAGTTCCTGGGCCTGCTGCCCGCACCGGGTTACCAATCGTGACAATGCGCGCACTCATCACAGGAGCCAGTGGGTTCGTCGGCAGCGCGCTGTGTCGCACGCTGCTTCGCGAAGGGCACAGCGTCACCGCTCTCACTCGCGATCCGCAGCGCATGCGTGCACGCGTTCCGGGTGAGTACGCGGTGGCCGAGGGCAGCGTGGCCGACCCCACCCAGGTCGCGCGGGCAGCGCTCGATCACGGCGGCTGCGACGTCATCTTCCACACGGCGGGCATCGCCGACGTCGACGCGCCCAGCGTGGTCTTGCGCTGGGTGCACGTCGCCGGCAGTGAGAACGTGGTCAGCGCCGCACGCTTCGCCAAGGTCAAGCGCATCGTGTACCTCAGCTGCGCAGACGTCTCGCTGTCGGGCGACGACCGCATGCACTGGGACGAAAAGCGTGTGCTCGCGTCGCCGCCCACCGGCCCGCACGCGCGTAGCAAGCTGATGGCCGAAGAGCTCATGCTCGCGCACAGCGACGAGACGCTCGAGGTCACGGCGCTGCGCCCTGCCCTGCTCTGGGGTCCTGACGATGTAGACGGCATCTCGCGTCTAGTACGTGCCGTGCGCTCCGACGGATTCACGCTCTTTGGGGGCGGGCGCAACATCGTCGCCACCACCCACATCGACAACCTCATGCGCGCGGCGTCGTTGGCCGCAGTCGCCCCCGACGTGGCGGGCCGGCCCTACTACGTGACCGACGGCGAGTTCCTCGAAGCGCGCGAGTTCTACACGCGCCTGTTCAGCGCGCTTGGCCTGGCGCCGCTGCGCCTGGTGGGCTCGCTGTCCTACGCGCTGTTCCGCGCTGCCGTGCACGACTGGCTGCGCCGCACCGAGGGGGCCGCGCGCGCCGAGGTCCTGCGCGCGGGGCGCAGCGCGCTGTTCGACGTGTCGCGCGCCACCTTCGACCTAGGCTACGAAGCCAAGCTCGACCTCGACGCCAAGATGACCGAGCTCGGCGAGTGGGTGCGCGCGCAAGGGGGGCTCGACCGCGTGTTGCTCAGGGTGCGCCCGAGGCCAGCCGAGTCCGACGTGGCCGAACAAGTTCGTGCCGCAGGTGGCGATTGATGGTGCCAACCTTTGACACCCTTGATCCCTTTGCTAACTTCGGCCGCGGAGGGTTGGCCGAGTGGTTTAAGGCGCCGGATTCGAAATCCGGTGTGCCTGCAAGGGTACCGCGGGTTCGAATCCCGTGCCCTCCGCCAGGGGCTGTTCGCCCGAGGAGAGATGACCGAGCGGTCGAAGGTGCACGACTGGAAATCGTGTGAGCCCAAAAGGTTCCGGGGGTTCGAATCCCTCTCTCTCCGCCGAGTCTCTTTTCGCTCACGCGCGTCAAACAGCACTTGTTTTTGATCGCTCGGGCGCGCTTCGAGAGTTTACGTCACGCGCTTACCAGCACGTGTTTACGGTCCTGCCAACGCTGGCCCGCTAACCCCGCCAGGCCCGGAAGGGAGCAACGGTCGCGGCGTCCAGCGTGTGGTGGGGCCACCCTAATTTAAGCTCGCAGGTCTCCGCGCACGCGTCAGTCGAGGAGCGCGAAGGGGCGACAGAACACGGCGCGCGATCACCCACAGTGGTAGGCGATCGGGCTCGCTGCGCTGCGCGAGGCGATCCATGCTCGCGTCTGCTGCGCGTTGTTTGCGTGGGTTTGGAAGGCTCGTCGTGCTTCGGACGCTACTGCCCGTAAAGATGATCGTGCTGTTGGTGATCGCCGCTGGGTGCACCAAGCCCTCGTACGGCACAAAGGTCCCGGCAGGCGACGCTGGCGCGGAGCAAGGCGGCGGAGACGACGGCCCCGGCCCAGTCGACCGGCCCTCCAGTCCGGCAAAGCCGCCAGCCGGCGACGGCGGCAAAGATGCAGGCGGGCCGAGTGCCCCTTTCAAACCCGATGCCGCGACCGAGACCACCTGCGTGGTGGGTGTCTCGCGCATCGGGCAGTGCACGCTTCACTGAGCCGCGTTTTCTCGCGCAGACAGGTTCCCCATGCAGACGTCTTTCTTCAAAAAGCTGCTCTACGTAACCATCGTCGCGGTGGTCATGGTGGTGGGGCTGCGCAGTGGCTTCTCGCAAGAAGCCTCGGTCAAGGTCTTCAAGTCCGGCGATGTGTTGACGGCCGACGACCTCAACTCGAGCTTCGCCGCGTTGGCCGGGGCGGCCAGCGGAGGCATCCCTTACGTGTGGAGCAACTACCAGCCTGTCGTGCAGTACGAAGGCGCGATCCAGCCCGATGGACACATCGCGCGCCTGACGTTCACGTCGCCGGTCGATGGTCTCGTCTGGGCGACTGCGAGCTACGAGATCCGGTTCCGCAACACGTTCGATTCCACCGCCCCCGCCCAGTGTCGGGTGGAGTCCCTGCTCGGTCTCACGCCCGGGATGTCGACGTGCGGCGCCAACACCAACTGTGTGCTCACCGGATACGCGCAAAACGCCATCAACGCCAACCTGCCCACCCAGCTCGGCGGTGGTGCGTGGCTGGGGATCTCGCAGACGGCCTCTCGTGTCTTTGCGATCAAAAAAGGCGAGAACGTCATCTACCTCAATGGCAGGACCGACTGCGCAGATGCCAACTGGGGAGGCATCACGATGACCGCGATCTACGTCAAACAGGCTCCTCAGGCGACCATCAGCATGCCCTGAGCGCCACCTGCGACGGTCTTGCGTACGGGTCGAACCGCGCACGCGTTCACACGACCGTCAGGTCTGACGTTTAGCTCGGATCGCCCCAAAAAACGCCTTGAGCTGCGCACTGCACGCGTCTGCCAGCACGCCTGGCACGACCTCGGGGCGGTGGTTGAGCCGGCTGTCTTCGAGCAGCTTGTAGAGCGAGCGCACCGCCCCAGCCTTGGGGTCGTCGGCGCCGTACACGACGCGGGCCACACGCGCGTTGACGATGGCCCCGGCACACATGGGGCACGGCTCGAGCGTGACGTAGAGCGAGACACCGATCAGACGCCAGCTCGAGAGGTAGGCGGCCGCTGCGCGCATGGCGATCAGCTCGGCGTGCGCACTGGGGTCGCGTGAGGTCTCACGCAGGTTGTGTCCACGACCGATGACGCGATCGCCCAGCACCGCGACCGCTCCCACCGGGACCTCACCACGCTGCTTGGCGCGCTCGGCCTCGAGCAGGGCTTCGCGCATGAAGTGCGAGTCCGTCGAAGCGGGCCCTTGGGCCTCTGCGCGAAAAATGGCGTCGTCCTGGTCTGTCATCACGCGGGCCAGTCTGTTGTGACGCGGCTCGATACGAACTTTAAACGAAAAAAGCAGGAGCCTTTCGACTCCTGCTTCTTCGAGGATTCAGACTTACGTGGCGCGCCCGGAAAGATTCGAACTTCCGACTTTCGGTTCCGTAGACCGACGCTCTATCCAACTGAGCTACGGGCGCAGGGGGCGGGGATATGGCCCACAAGTTTCTCAGAGTCAACATCAGACCTTGGAACGAACTGATGTTTCTGGCGGAGAGGGCGGGATTCGAACCCGCGGTAGGGTTTAAAACCTACGATCGCTTAGCAAGCGATTGCCTTCGGCCACTCGGCCACCTCTCCCCCCGGCATGCGGGAGGCGCCTTATGTAGTTGGCGATCAGAAACCTGTCAACGTTTGGAGAGGGGCAGATGTGCAGGTGCTCTCTACGCCGGTCTTCCCGTTTGGCGATGCCGCAGAGAGCACGGTAGGGTCCATGCATGATTCGCTCTATCTCTCGCGTTTCTTTGCTGCTCTCTACGATTGTGGCCGTGGCGGTGAGCGTCGCGTCGAGCAGCCCCGCGCACGCCTGCAAGTGTATGTTCCCCCCCGTCGAGGCCGCGCGCGAAGACGCCACGGCCGTCTTCGAGGGGCGCGTGCTGTCCATCGAGGACGTGCCCTCGGCTGGCGAGCCCTCGGTGGGCGAGAAGCTCGTCACGCTGGCCGTGGTGCGCACGTGGAAGGGTGTCGAGAGCGACGAGCGCATCGCGGTCTACACCAACGCACAGAGCGCGGCGTGCGGCTACAGCTTTGCCAAAGACACCAGCTACCTGGTCTACGCGCGCAGCAGCGACGACAAGAAGCTCAACGTCAGCAGCTGCAGTCGCACCAAGCCGCTCGCCGACGCCGCCGACGACCTCAAGGTGCTCGGCGCAGGCTCGACCCCCGTGCACATCGAAAACAAAGCTGCGACACCGGCCGAAGGCACGGCTGCCCCGGCCCCCGCGGCACCCACGCAGCCCGTCGTCCCCGCCGCGCAGCCCGCCAAAAAGAAGGGCTGCAGCGTGACCCAGGGGGGAGACACCAGAGCCAGCGCTGCCAGCGCGTGGTTGCTCGCACTACCCTTGCTCGTGCTGGCGGGCCGACGTCGCAGCACACGCCGCCGAGCAGCGTGACTATCCGCGCAGGGTGGTCCCGAGCTGCGAAGCCATCAGCGCCTTGCGCATCGCATTCGCGGTGGGAAAGCGGTCGTTCGGACGACGCGCAATGGCGCGGTCGATCACCTCGGCCAGGCCGCGCGGCACGTCTGGGCGGGCACTCTGTACGGGCACACACTCCACCAAGCCGAGCAGCAACTGGGCTGCACGCTGCGCACCTGACTCGAACGAGAAGGGGAGGTCGCCGACCAGGCACTCGTACAGGGATACGCCGAGCGAGTAGATGTCGACCCTTGCGTCGATGTGTTTGGAATCCTTCATCTGCTCGGGCGGCATGTACGCGAGGGTGCCGAGCACCTGCCCCGGCGACGTGAGCGTCTGCAGATCGAAGTGCTTGGCGGTCCCGAAGTCGAGCAACTTCACCTCGTCGACGCGCATCCCGCGCCGTGCGAGGAAGATGTTGGCCGGCTTGAGATCGCGGTGCACCACACCCGCGGCGTGCACGGCCGAGAGAGCGTCGGCCGCCTCGATGCCGATGCGTGTCACCAGATCGATCGGAAGCCGCCTCTGCTCACGAATGCGCGCGGCCAGGTCTGACCCACGCAGTCGCTCGAGCACCAAGTAGTCGAGTCCCGTGGTCGCATCGGAGCCGTAGGCGTAGACGGTGATCACTGCAGGATGATCGGCGCGTGAAGCGGCCTTGGCTTCGCGAAAGAGTCGCTCGACGAGCTCGTGGGAGCTCCGCCCACGGATGACCTTGATGGCTACGCTGCGCAAGAGCCTGTGGTCTTCCGCCTCGTAAACCATGGACATCCCGCCAGCTCCAAGCAGCTCGCCAAGCTTGTAGCGACCATCCAACAGCGTGCCGCGTAGATCCGTCTCCACAACCGAGCCCTTCCTTCACGACAGTCTGCCGCGACACATACCATCGGCTGAACAGCGGGGGTAGCGATCGCGAGCCCGAGCCCTACAGAGCGAGACGACAGGCGGCGCGCGCTCGTGAAGACGCTGTACACTCCGCCCATGGAGCTCGACGCGCTGGTTCGACGCACGGTAACCAACGAACATGGCGCCTTTCGCGAGCTGATGGAACGCATCACGCCCGAGATCCACAAGATTGCGCGCGGACACCAAGCCATGCGTAGCCGAGGGCTCGCCGACTCCAGCGACGAGCTGAGTGCAGTCACGCTCGCCACGCTCGAGCGACTCGCGCGTGACGACTACGCAAACCTCAGGCGCTACCTCGCGCAACGTGAACTGACACACCCACAGAGCTTTGATTCTTGGCTCTACGGAGCAGTCGATTTCACGATTCGCGACCACCTACGAAGTCGTTTCGGTCGCGCGCCCAAGGAAGCGGTCCTGGGGGTGCGCTCCCTGCCCAGCAAACGCGAGCTCCACTCGCAGGCCAGCCAGCTGGACGAAGAAGCGCTGCGGCTGTCGATCACGCAGTCGCTCGGCATCACCAGCGCACTCAGTTTGGCGGAGATTTTGGCCTACGTGTTCGCGAAGTTCGACGAACACGAAGTGCGCGCGCTCCAGCTACACTACGCCGAAGACAAGAGCCCGGCCGACATTGCCCTCGCGCTCGGTCTGCCCGACGAAGTCAGCGCGCAGAAACTACTGCGCCGCTTGATCGCGCGCCTACGTCATCGATTCGCCGGCCCGAGTGAGCGTGGAGAGTGATCAATAGAGGTCTTTGATCTTCAGCTCGCCGGCTCGCCGGGGCGGGAGCGGAGGCGTGGCCTTTTGCGCTGGTCTGCTCTTGATGGGCGGCCGCGGTGTCAACGACACGGCCGCTGTCCCGCTTGCTCGCCGGGAGGCGACCGACGCCACAGGGATGCTGGCTGGCGCATCTTTAGAGTTCGCGCCGGGTGCGCTCTGCGTGCTGCTGGCCGCCGCTGCATCCGGACGGCCTGCCGCGTCCGCCGCGTGCTGCGGAGGAAGCGCCTGCGATGCCCCCGACGCTGGCGCCGTGGCCAGGGGTGTATCGAGCTGGGCGGCGGGAAGAGCCGAGTCGCTCGGATCAGACGCTACATTTGCGGCTGGTGGTTGCTGCGAGGTCCCGTGCTCGGAGACCTTCCACACGACGGCAGCCCCCCCCACGAGCAACGCAATGCCGGCCGCAGCGAGACGCGTAGTTCGTCGACGCCGCTCGTCGGGGGGCGGCGGTCGCATGCTCTGCGCGAGCTTGCTGGTCCGCTGACCGAGCGTATCGACTTCTTTGGACAGCGCAGGGCGACTCGCGAGTGTGGCAAGTGGCGCGATCGGCTCCGCCGAGGGCCGTCCCGATGGAAGGGGCGGAGGCAGCGGAGCTGCTGGCGTGTCCACCGACTCGACTTCGTCGTCGATGGGAATGGCTTCGGCGAAGCGCTCGGCGCGTGGGACGTTTGGCAGCACCTGTTCGACATCGGTCATCTGTGCACGGAAGGCGCGTTCGGTGGCGAACGGCTCGAGCTCGCGAATGAACGCTTCCATCGTCGGGATGCGGTCTTCACGCTTGCGCGCCATCGCCCAGAGCACGATCTCGGCGAGCGCGGTGGGAATCTCGGGACGCAGCTTCTTGGGATGGACGGGGATGCCGGCGGTGATCTTGCCGGCGACCTCCATCAACGACTCGCCGTCGAAGGGCGGTTTGCCAGTCAGTCCCTCGTACAAGATCACGCCGAAGGAGTAGACGTCGGTGCGCGCGTCGACGTCGCGCGCGCTGTACAGCTGCTCGTAAGACATGTAGAGGGGCGTGCCCATACACATGTTGCTGCGCGTGAGGGCGCGCTGTTCCGCTCCCACGTTTCCGAATTTCGAAATGCCAAAGTCCAACACCATGGGCACTGGACGAGGGTCGTGGCTCTCGCGCGACAGGAAGATGTTCCCGGGATGAATGTCGCGATGAACGATGTCTTGCCGGTGGGCTTCGGCGACGCCGCGCATCGCCGGCAGCAACATGGCCACGAGCTCGTGCAGCGGGATGCCGCCGCGATGGAGCACGACCTCCATGGACTCGCCCTGCAGCAAGTCCATCACGAGGAAGATGGAGGTTCCATCGCGCAGCACGTCGAAAACGTCGACCACGTTGGGATGGCGGATGCGGGAAGCGACGCTGGCCTCGCGCACCAGACGCTCGGCCGCCTCGGCGTTGTCGATCAGGTCGGAGCGCAGCCATTTAATGGCGACCCGGCGGCGCGTGACGATGTTCTCGGCAGCGAGCACGACGCCCATACCGCCGCGCCCAATGACCTCTCCCACTCGGAAACGTTCGGCCAGGATGGTCCCGGGCTGAGGATAGGCATGGTTCATTCAAACAACCTCCGCGACAACGCGCCTATCACATGGACGGCGGCGATGCCGCATCTGTCAGACGACTACAGCCCGGCCACTCGAATAATTGCTCTCTTGTAGATCCCAGCGGCCCCAGCCATCGACTCGTGGCAATGACTGCGCGCGTGAGCTCTGACGTTCTGCCCGAGCCTGCCGTCCATGCAGACTGCGGCCCCGACCTCGCCAGGCGCTTCAAGGAGAGACTATGAGACGGTTGTCAGACTACGGATACGGCAAAAGCGGAGCGTGGACATTCTTCGCCCTGCTCAGCTTGGCGGCTTGCGTCAACGTGGCGGCGGCCCAAGGTCCGGTGCCCGCGCGTCTTCCCGAGCAATCGAACGCCGGGGAACCAGCGGCGTACCGTTTGGTAGTCGACGATGCCAAGCGCGAGTACGACCTAGGAAACTTTGCCGAAGCACGCGCCCTGTTCGCGAAGGCGATCGCCCTTTATCCAAACGCGAAGGCGCTGCGCGGAAAGGGTATGACCGAGTTCGAGCTGCGCAATTACGGCGACTGCATGGCGTCGCTAGAACAGGCACTGGTGTCCTCGGTAAAGCCGCTCGACGGTGAGCTGCGCGCAGAGACCGAACGCTTGCTCGAGCGCGCGCGCAGCTTCGTCGCGCGGCTGGAGATCGCAGTCGACCCGGGTGCGGCGGTGGTCTTGGTCGACGGCGTGCCCATCCAGCTCGGTCCGCAGCGAACCTTGGTTCTAGAGAGTGGCGCGCACACCTTCGAGTTCCGCGCCGACGGGTACGCACCCGAGAAGCTCGTCAAGAAATTCATCGGTGGCGAACAGGAGACCGTGCGCATCGTTCTTCCGCGCGATGAGAGCGGGAAGGCCGCCGGTCCGGTGAGGTTCGGCCCACCAGACCCCCCTCTCCCTCATCACGACGATCGCAAGCCGCTTTACAAGAACCCGTGGCTGTGGGGCGGCGTCGCGGCCGTGGCAGTCATCGCCACCGGTGTCGCGATCGGCGTCTCACGTCGCGGAGGTGGCGGCACCGAAGATCCGCCCGTCGGCAATCCATTCGACTCGAAGCGCGCAGATTAGGGCTCGCCTCGCTCGTACACCTTCTGCCACTGCTACGTCTGACGAATCTGCACGTCGCGCCGTCCATCTACTCGCGCATGTCTCACTGATAGACCGGCCCCGCGCAAACTCGTACCGACCGGCATCTCAGAGCCCGGTGCCGCCCCCATATTGCTCTGAACCGACCGATGGAGACGAACGTGATGACCTGGAAAACCTCGAGACTCTTGCTCGCACTCTTCGTACTGATGGGAGCATGTGAGGCGGACGAAGCCTCTCCTGCCACCGCGATCGCCGTGTCGATCAAGAGCGACCTGACGGTAGGGCAAGAGCTGACCAGCGTGCACCTGCGGGTGTTCGAGGTCGGCGCCGACCTCGACAAGGCGCCGATGCTAGACTTTCCCATCCAGCCGGCCAGCGACCTCGCGCGGCCGACCGTCATCACGAAGGGCTCACGTAGCGAGGTCGTGATCGTCGTGCAGGGCATCGGCCCCGACGGGCTCCCGCAGGTCGTCCAGCGCGCGCGCGCGCAGTTCATGGATGGCAAGACGTACAACCTTCCCGTCTTCCTGGCCCGCGTGTGCAAGGCCAAGAACTGCGGAGAGCTGCCCGGTCAGACCTGCTACGGCCACATGCAGAACTCGGTCTGCGAGGGCACCTGCGGGACGATTCCGGTAGCCGAGTTCATCGGCCTTTTGGACGACGAAGACAGTCCACTCCCGACCGCAAGCTGGAGTCCGCCACGTTGCAGCCCGCCCGTTGCAGACGCGGGTCTGGACGGCGGAACGGATGGTTCCCTACCCGACGTCATCCCGATTCCTGTGCCACCGGATGCTGCTCCGGTCTCCATCAAGGACGGCGGCGTGTGCACGCCATCGGCTCCAGGCGCGCCTTGCGACTTGGTGCACCAGTGCGGGTGCGGCTCGGACATGGCGTGCGGCATCAACAGCTCCGGGACCGTCCCGACGATCGCCTGCGTCACTCCGGACGTTGGGCAAGAAGGCGTTCCCTGTAACGAAAAGACGGGACCCGGTTGTGCGGCGGGCCTGACGTGCGCCAACCGCCTCTGCAATCGGTTCTGCGACAGCGACAAGGATTGCCGCCAGGGCAACAAGTGCGTGGGCGTCACGGTCGGCAGCACCGCGTCGCCACTCAACTTCCAAACCTGCGGCACGCCCTGCACCAGCGCTGCGCAATGCAACACCGGCTGCTGCTCGGACCAGGGTTTCTGCGCCGCAAAGGAAGTGTGCACGTCTGCCACCCCGGCGTGCGCAGCGGCCGGCGCGACATGCACCTCGAACTCAGCGTGCTGCTCGTCGGCGCCCTACTGCTTGGCCGCGACTGCGGGCGCGACGACCGGCAAGTGCTCTGCCACTCCCCCGTGCAAGGCGGCGAACGCCGTGTGCAGCTCGAACTCCGAGTGCTGCTCGTCGGCCCCCTACTGCAACACCACGATCACGGGAGCAACCACTGGCACGTGCTCGGCGACGGCGCCCACGCCCAATCAGTGCATCCCTACCGCCAACGATACCGCCTGCCTAACTTGCGAGCGGAGCAAGTGCTGCACCTCGAGAGACGCGTGCCTGTCCGACACCGCCTGCAGGGCTCTGAACATTTGTTTCCAGAGCTGCGCATCGGGCAACTCGGCTTGCTTTGCAAGTTGTCGAACGAGCAATCCCAACGGCGTGGCTCTGGACAATGTCTGGACCCAGTGCGTCATCACCAATTGCAGCACCGCGTGCCAGTGAGACGCGCGTACGCGCTGCACGTGGGCGCACCACTGTTGTCCCTGTGCTCGCTCCTCGTTGCCTGTGCGGATCTCGAGGGTTCTGCTTCGCGGCCTATTACGGTGCAGCAGAGTCTGGAGTCGCAAGCGCGCCGCAGTGCGGAGACAGACCGTGCATTGTCGCTGCGTTCGCACGCCCACATCCGGCAGGCGCTCTCACGCTCGCCTGACAACCTACGCATCCGCACGCGACCTGACGGTCTGCACGACGTCGAGGTGGTCTCAGGATTCCAGCACATGAGCATCCGCGTCAGGCGACCTGACGGAACGTACGGCGGGCACTGCACCCATGACTCCGAAGAAGTCATCGACATGTTCGCCAAGGGCCGACGGTGAAGCGGCTACGCACGGGTTCGCTGGCGCTCGCTCTGCTGTGGCCCTCGGTCGCACAAGCCAGCGCGACGTTCGAGATCGTGGAGACAGACGACGGTCTGTCTGACCCTACTCCGCGCACGCCCGAGGGTGGCAACCCAGGCACCACACTGGGCGAGCAGCGGCGGCGGATGCTCGACCGCACGATTGCAACCTGGGCCAAGTACCTCGACAGCGAGGTCCCCATCGAGGTCGAGGTCTACTTCGAAGAGATGGGGTGCGATCCCAACGGCTACACGGTCGCGGCGACCACACCCGGGCACTGGATATCGATTCGACAGCCTGACGGCAAGCCACTCGTCTACCCGAGCGCGTTGGCAAACCGTCTACTCGGCATCGATCGCTACCCTGACGCGCCAGACTTCCGGGTCGGCATCAACAGCTCACTCGACACCAGCCGCTGTCGCAACATGCGCGCGTACTACGGGTTCGAAGCGCCTCCTCCGAGGTCCCACGACAACCACATGCTCGCCGTCCTGCTGCACGAGTTTGCACACGGACTCGGGTTCGCATCCAGCGTCTATCTAGACTCGGGAGGCACCATGTCTCCCGACGGACCGGACGTATTCAGCGCGCACATCCGTGACCTCGACCTCGACCGAACCTGGGCTGAGCTCTCGAATGACGAGCGAAAGAAGTCCGCAGTGAACGTTCGGCGTCTGGTCTTCGATGGACCCGAGACCCATGCCGTCGCATCTCGTCGGCTCAGCGCCGGAGCCATCTCGCTCACATTCGAGCCTGCGATCGCCGGTTTTTCAGGGTGGATCAGCGACACTGACTTCGGCCAGAGCCCGGCGCAGTCACCGGTCTCCGGCGTGGTCACCACGACTTACGGCGCGGACCTGTGCAACATGCGCGATCTGCGGGCCAACCAGGCCTCGTCCGTACTGCTGATCGAGGACACGATCCTGCCATCGAACACCGGGTGCTCACCGAACGAGCTGTTTGAGCGCGCGCGGGTCATCGGGGTCGCCGCATTGGTGTTGCCCTTCGAGTTCAACGACCGCTTGCCGGTGCCCCCGCTCGATGGGGTCGCCACACCTGTCGCCCTGCCAATCGTGGTCGTGTCGAACTCCGATGCGGCAACGATCGCGCGCGCAGCACCACGGGGTCGCATCGTCGCGTCCCTGGGCAGCCAAAAAGAACAGCTCGAAGGAGCCGACTCGCTCGGCCGGCCGCTACTGTACGCAACCGCGCCCATCGCAAGAGGTTCGAGCATCTCGCACTTCGACACGCTCGCGAGGCCCGACTTGTTGATGGAGGCGTCTGCCTCCGGGGCATCGGTCGATGACCTCGACCTCACAGTTCCCGTCCTCCGCGACCTGGGATGGACAGTGCTGTGTGGCAACGGTCGGCTCGACGGGAAGGAGGCCTGTGACGAGGGCGAGTCCAACGACGACCGCATCGCCGATCGCTGCCGGACCAGCTGCAAGAGGCCCAGCTGCGGGGACGGCGTGGCAGATACGAGCGAGGCGTGTGACAACGGCTCGCAGAACAGCGATGCCACCCCCGGTGCCTGCCGCACCACCTGCGTGACCGCTCATTGCGGAGACGGCGTCTTCGACCCAGGAGAGAGTTGCGACCAAGGCGCGACGAACGGGGGCACAGCCAAGGGAGCGTGTCGGCTCGACTGCACCATGATCGGCTGCGGCGACGGTGTCCTCGACCCCGGCGAGGCCTGCGACCACGGCAAAGCCAACAGCGACACCGTTGCGGACGCCTGTCGTACCTCGTGTCGTGCGCCCACCTGCGGTGATCGCGTGGTAGATACCGGCGAAGCCTGTGACGGCGAACTGCCCTGTACGGCGCATTGCGCGCTCGACACGATCGCCCCGTGGCGCCCGGTCGAGCACTCGCCCATCGCGACAATTCGGCCCGCACACGGCGATGGCTGCAGCGTGGGGGGTGCGACTCCGAGTGGGGTGGGACCGCTCACACTGCTGCTCGCCGCCCACTTCGGGCGTGCTCGGCGCAGGCGAAGGTACTAGCCCTTCTTGAAGATCGCCATCGCGTCTTGCAGCAGCTTCTTGCCGTCTGCCGGCGAGCGCTGAAACGCGTTGCGACCCATGATGCTGCCGAAGCCACCGCCCTTGGCGATCTGACGGAGCTCCTCGAGCACCTCGTCGCTGCCCTTGGCGGCGCCGCCCGAGAAGATGACGATGCGTTTGCCGTTGAACGAGCTCTGCACCACGTGCTGGATGCGCTCGGCCAGCGTGCCTTTGGGCACCTCGGCGTACGGCTTCTGCGCTTCTTTCTGTTCGATGAAGTCGGTGGGCGGCTTGACCTTCACGATGTGCGCGCCCAGCTGGCAAGCGATGTGCGCGGCGTAGGCCACCACGTCGAGCGCGGTCTCGCCATTCTTGGAGATGCCTGCGCCGCGCGGGTACGACCACAGCACCGTCGGCAGGCCGACGTCGCGCGCCTCGGCGATGAGGTCGCGGATGCCTTGGTACTGCTCGTTGCGCAGACTGGAGCCCGGGTAGATGGTGTAGCCGATGGCCGTGGCGCCGAGGCGTAGCGCGTCGTGCACGCCCGAGGTGAGTGCCGAGCAGGGCTGGTCGGGTCCGCCGAGCGAGTCGGAGTTGTTGACCTTGAGGATGAACGGGATGCGCCCCGCGTGCTTGTGGGCGACCGCCTCGATGAAGCCGAGCGGCGCCGCGTAGGCATTGCAGCCCGCCTCGATGGCGAGGTTGACGTGGTACTCGGGATCGTAGCCCGCGGGGTTGGGCGCGAAGCTGCGCGCCGGACCGTGCTCGAAGCCCTGGTCGACGGGCAGGATCACGAGCTTGCCCGTGCCGGCCAGGGTCCCCGTATGGAGCAGGCGACGAAGGTTCCCGATCACACCGGGACTCTCGCCGGCATAGTTCGCGACGATCTGCTCGACTGCGTTGCTCATGGTGCTCTCCCGCGCGATTTTGAGGGCGATTTTTGTACAACCGCAACGCGGGGGCAACACCGTCGCAGTGCGAAGTTAGGCCTCGAGCGAAGCCTTGAGGAACCAGCCGTGCTTCTCGAACTCGGTGATGATGCCGGTGAGCAGGTCGACGCTGTCGGTGTCTTTCTGTTCGTGGGCCACGGAGCGCGACTCGCGCAGGCCGTCGAGGTAGGTGTCGATGCGCTCGGCCAGCAGCCTGACGTGCTCGGTGTCTTTGGCAGTCTCGGCCGGGTACTCGGGCAGCCGCGACTTTTGCGCGACGTAGCGAGCCGTGCCGTACACGCGCGCACCGAGCGTCACGGCGCGCTCTGCGATCGAGTCGTTGTGGTTGGCGAGGCTGACGGCAAACGACTCGAACAGCGGGTGCAGGGCCGCAAAGCCCGGGCCCTTGATGTTCCAGTGGGCAACCTTGATCTGACTGTGCAGATCGAGGCCGTCGACGAGGCGCGTGTTGAGCGTCTCGGCGACCTTTTGACGGGCTTGCTCGGACAAGCGACTAGGACTGTTGTACATGGCAGATCTCCCTTCGACACTGCTTGTAAACTGACGTCGACTCGTGGTGAGAGCCGACTCTCCCTCGCGCGCAGAAGACCACGCGCAGCGACAAAAACACGCTAGGTGTCGCGCCCAATCTCGATCGCTACGGCCGCCGCATGGATGGTCGCAGCGATGCGGATGGCATCGTTGACTTGTTGCTCGCTGAGGCCGCCCGAGACCACCACCTTTTCGTGGTGTCGTACGCAGGTCGCACAGCCGTTGATGGCGCTGACCGCGAGCGCGAACAGTTCGAAGTCGAGCTTGCTGGTGACCGGCTGGTTGACCCGGTTCATGCGCAGCCGCGCGGGCTTGGTCTCGTAGCTCGGCTTCTCGATGAAGTGCCGAAACCGGTAGTACGTGTTGTTCATGGCCATCAGCACCGCGGCCGCCTTGGCGTCGTCGACGATGTGATGTGCATCGTCGAGCTTGGATGTCTCTGCCAGCACGGCGGACACCACACGCTGCTCGCGCGATGCGTACGCGCAAGACAGCGCCACGCCCCAGCGCTGCACCTCGCTCAGCGTCAGCGGCCCGGTCAGCACGCTCAACAAGTTGAGCTTGATGTCGTTGGCTACCTCGGGCAGCGCAGCGCAGAGAGCTTCGAGCGAAGACATGATCGACGGCCACCTTCAAGGCTCGTGGTTACCTTGCGCCCGATCGAAGGAATGTCCAGGCACACAATATCAATCGACGTGATAGAGTGAGGCTATCATGGCCTTCGCGCCCCATCCGTTCACGCTGCGTCAACTTCAATACGTCGTCGCGGTCGCCAGCACAAAGAGTTTCCGGGGCGCGGCAACGCTTTGTCACGTGTCGCAGCCGTCGCTCAGCAGTCAGATTGCACAAGTCGAGAGTGCACTCGGCGTCGCGCTGTTCGAGCGCGATCGGCGCGGCGTGTTGCTCACGCCCGCAGGCTCCGACTTGGTCGAGCGCGCGCGGCTGTTGCTTCGCGATGCAGACGACCTGGTGTCCACCTCGCAGCAGTACGCCGACCCGCTCGCGGGCACGTTCCGACTCGGCGTCATCCCCACCATCTCGCCTTACGTGTTGCCCGATGCGGCACCGCTGCTGCGCAAGACCTTCCCGCGGCTCTCCCTCGTGTACCGCGAAGAAAAGACCAGCGTGCTGGTCGACAAGCTCGAGCAGGGCGAGCTCGACGCCGCGGTGCTCGCGCTCGAGGCCAACCTGGGCGACCTGGTCACCGAGCCCATCGCCGACGACCCGTTCGTCCTCGCGGTGGCCTGCACGCATCGTTTTGCGGACCGCAAAAAGCCCGTCACGTTGCACGACCTCGAGGGAGAGAACGTGCTGTTGCTCGACGACGGCCACTGCCTGCGCGAGCAAGCGTTGGTGTTTTGCCAGCGCGCCAAGACCGAAGAGCTCGAGTTTCGCGCCACCAGTCTGGCCACCCTGTGTCAGATGGTCGCTGGTGGCGCGGGCGTCACGTTGCTGCCCACGTTGGCGCTGCCCATCGAAAACCGACGCGGCAACTTCGCGGTGATCCCCTTCAGCAAGCCCAAGCCCGGTCGCACCATCGTCCTGGCCTACCGCTCGGCGAGCCCCGCCAAGGACACCCTCATCGCCATCGCGGCCAGCATCCGGCGCACGCTCAAGACGGGCGTTTCGTAAGGGAGGGCCGCCCCTACCGACCGCTCAGCTCTTTGCCAGGCTGCGCACCGCGTGGGCTGCGCCCTCGACCTGGGCGAGGATGCTGCGGGCGTGGACCAAAAACGTCTCGCCCGCCGCCGACAGGCGCACGCCCTGCGCCGAGCGCATGAACAGCTCGGTGCCGAGCTCGTCTTCGAGGCTGCGGATCTGCCGGCTGAGCGGCGGCTGCGAGATGTGGAGCCGGCGGGCCGCGCGCGTCACGCTGCCCTCCTCTGCGACTGCGACGAAGTAGTGCACCTGCGAGAAGCTCATCGAACGCCTACTTTGCGATGGGACGGGAGCCAGATCAAAGAGGTATTTCCCAGCTGGCGAGGCGCACCACAAACTAGGGGTGTGGCCATCGAACGCTTCAGTCCAAACGAACAACAAAAGCTGCGCGCCGCCGGCAAGGCAGCGGCCGCCACACTCGCCCACGTCGGGAGCCGCCTGCGCCCTGGCATCGCGACGCTGGAGATCGATCGCTGGGTCCGTCAGCACACGCGCGAGCTCGGAGGCACGCCGAGTCAGCTCGGCTACAAAGGTTTTCCCGCCGCCGTGTGCACCAGTCGCAATCACGTCATCTGTCACGGCATCCCCTCTGCGCACGAGCTGCTGCGCGACGGGGATATCGTCAACGTCGACGTCACCACGTGCCTCGACGGCTTTCACGGCGACACCTCCTTCGCCTTCTGCATCGGAGAGCCGAGCCCCGAGGCTCGTCACCTCGTCGACGTTGCGCAGCGCTGTCTGTGGGCCGGCATCGCTGCGGTACGGGGCGAAGCACGCCTCGGAGACATCGGTGCCGCCATCGTCGAGCTCGCGACGCGGGAGGGCTGCTCGGTCGTCAGCGAGTACGGCGGTCACGGCATCGGAAGACGCATGCACACCGAGCCGCATGTGCCGCACGTCGGGCGAAAGGGAGAGGGCATTCGTCTGCGCCCGGGGATGGCGATCACGATCGAGCCGATGATCTGCCTCGGAAAGCCCGACACGAGAGGCTTGGAGGATGGCTGGACGGTGGTGACGGCAGACGGAAAGCTGTCAGCGCAGTTCGAGCATACGGTGCTGGTGACCGACGTCGGCTGCGAGGTGCTGACTCGCTCTCCTAGCTAGCCCCCGGCGCGACCTACGCGGGTCCGATCTCACTCTCTGCGCCGGATGAGAGCGTCACCTTCTTTGTTCCGGCCGCCGTTCGGCCCTTCGGGGCCTTCGCCGCGCGATCAGGACTTCGCGCAAGGAAGGTTATGAGCGCCGGGGAGGGCATGGGTAGCGTTTGTTCTTCCTATCCGCTTCACTCGCGCAGGAGCTCTTCGAGCTCGCCGAGCTCGGCGAGTAGGGCGTCGGCCACGGCGCGGATCTTTGGCGAGCCGCGCTCCGAAGCGCGGAAGACCAGCCACAGCGCGATCTTCGCGATCTGCTCGTCGGGCAGTACCGGCTCGAGCTCGGGCCTCGCCAGCGCTGCGGCGCGGGCCAGTGGAGAGATGCCGAGCCCCGCGCAGGCCGCGTCGATGAGTGCCACGGCGTTGTTGGTCCGCAGCACGAAGCGGGTGATGCCTCGGGCCTTGAGCCAGCGCATCTCGGGTGCGGCGCTGCTGACGAGCTGGACGGGCTTCCGCACGGCACTGCGAGAGCGCGACAACGTGCGCTTCGCATCCGCCAAGTCGGAGCGCG
>JBEGTL010000010.1:0-39663 GCA_041179425.1 Pseudomonadota bacterium
CGCCCGCGCGTGCGACCGTGCAGGTGGCGGCCCTCCCGCGCGGTGCCAAGGTGGAGATCGAGCTGACTGCGCTGGTGGCCTGACCCGCCTCGCGTACGCGCGGACACCGCCCTCAACTTCTATCGAGGTGCCCCGCGCCGGCGAGCCTGGTCTACCTCGAAGGCGGACACACTTCGTGGGTCGAGAGCGGAGCGCTCGCGCTCGGCGCGAACGCGGACATCATCCGCGTCACCAAGGCCGTGCAGACAGCAAAGATGCTGACCGCGTTTTACGGGGCGACCGGCCTCGCGCGCTACCTGCCGGGTGGCGCGTATCTGGCCGCGCAAGGCGCCCTCGTCGGTCGGGTCGCGAGCAAGTAGCCGAGGCGCGCGATGGCCCGCGGGGGCTAGGCCGTTCCGCGTGTACCGCGTCAATAAGTGACCTGTGCCACGAAACACCTTGCGGGTGGGAGGTGGCCTCGCTAGTTTTGGCTACAGGTAGGTGCCGCGGCTCTATGGTAGGTCAGCTCCGTTATCGCTCGGTCCACGCGGGCCGAAGTCTAGCGCTGCGTGTGCCCGCAGCGGGCAAGCGGCGCGACGCACCGCAGGCGATGGGTGTGGCCACGGTGTCTTGGCCGGCCGCAGACCGCGCGTGCGATCGCCTGTTGTCGGAGCTGTTCGACGAAGGTCCGGTCGACGCCCCTTCCACGCGGGGCGTGGCGAGCCGCTCGACCTTTGCGGAGCTCCATGCGCGCCTCGGCGCATGCTCGGCGACGCCGCGCGATTCTGCAGCGCTGTGCTGAACACGACCGAGCTCTACCACCGCGTGCGCTTGCCCGCGCCGGTCGCCGCCATGTCTGCGTCGAGCGACCCTGAGCGCAGCCTTCGTCGTCTGCGCGCCCTTTGCACCGCATCCGAGGCACCATGAGCCAGCGCGCACACCGTCTGCTCTTTTTTATCGACCCCATCGAGTCGTCCAGCTACCCGGTCACCGAGACCGGCTACGCGCTGCTCTAGCGCGCGTTCGTGCGGGCACAGGCCAGCGGCGGCGAAGTGTACGTAGCGTATCCGCACGCCACGCCCAGCGTGTCGCCACGCGGTGCGCGCGCGCCCGAAGTGCGCATCGAAGCGCAGCGTGTGCTTTCGTTCGTGGGTCCGCCCTACGCGCACTACCGCAGCCAGCGCGCGAACTACCAGGCGAGTGCACACCTCGGCTCGGCGCGTTGCCACCGCGAGGCGGCCCCGCGCGAGCTGGTTGTCAACGACCTCGACGCGGTCGTGTGGCGACAGGAGGGCGGCGAGCCCGCACAGAGCGCCCAGCAGCTGCGCGCGCTCGGCGTCGTCGAGCCCGACACGTTGGTCTACCTTACGCCGCGTCTGGCGCTCGACCCGCGCTTTGGCTCCAAGGTCATTCCGGGGCTCGTCGATCCACGCTTCGTGCCGCGCTCGTTTCACACCAGCCTGTGTGCGCCAGGAGCGAGCGCGCACGAGCGCGCCGTGGCGGCTGTGCAGTTCGTGCGTGAAGAGCTGCGCATGCCCGAGACCGTGATCGCCAAGCCGCTCCACGGCAACAACGGGGTTGGCATCAGCGCGCTCGAGACCCACCCGGTCACCAAGCACCGCGAGCACGCGGTCGACGATGCGGACGAGTGGACGAGGTTGATCGAGCTTCACGGCGACATGGTCGCGCAGGAATACCTGCCGTCGGTGCGCAAGCCAGCCGCCGAGGCCGAGCTCGTGCTTGCAGAGGTCCTCCCCGACCGCAGGGACTTTGGCGAGGTCCGCTTTCTGCTCATCGACGGCGAAGTGCCGCGCGACGCGGCCGGCTTTCCCTGTCGGGTCGCGCGCCGGGTGCCCAGCGACAACAGTCTGATCGCCGACAGCGGAATCTCGTACGCCACGTCGCTGTCTGCGGCGGAGCTCGCTTTTTTGGAGACGCTCGGTCCACTCTACCGCCGCTGGGGCATCCACTTCGGTGGTGGCGATCTAATTCGTACCGCCGATCCGCAGCGGCCGTTTTTGTTTACCGACGCCGCGCGTTCGGTGTGTGGCCACGCCGTCGTGACCGGTGCGCTCAACGGTGAGCCTTACTTGATCGTGGATCAGGTGCTCGACAGTCTCGACCGTCAGATCGAGCAGCACCGGCACGCGCGCGATGGGGTGACTGTCTCGCGAACGGTCGCCGTCCATGCTGCCGCGACGCTCGGCCTGCGCTGAGCTCTGCCGCCGCATGTCCCCGGATGCGGCCCGCGTATGCGCGCAGGCGTCTGGCCGCGTATAAGGAGGTGGACCAGCCTCGGTGCGCATGTCGAAGCGCGTGTTTTGGCGCGCGGCGCGCGAGCCAAAACGGACTCGTCCAAGAGGCCTGGCTCACACGCGCGTGCCGACGCGCAACAGGAGAAGAGTATGGCGGAGCACGTGCGGAGCGAGAAGTCGAACGGCATCCTGACTTTGACGCTCGACAGGCCGGAGAAAAAGAACGCACTCACCCGCGCGATGTACCGGGCGCTCGGCGAGGCGATCGACGCGGCGGAGCACGACCCAGAAGTGCGCTGTGTCTTAATCCAGAGCGAGGGCGACCTGTTCACGGCGGGCAACGACCTGAGCGATTTTGCGGCCGTCGGCAATGGGCAGGCCGAGGACGCGGGCCGTCCCGGCGAGAACCCGCTGCTGGTCGCGCTCGCACGGGCCAAGACGCCTCTGGTGGCCGCCGTGCAGGGCAAGGCGGTCGGCGTCGGCGTCACCCTACTGCTGCACTGTGACTTGGTGTTCGTGGCCGACGACGCGTTGCTCACCACGCCGTTCGTCAACCTCGCGCTGGTACCCGAGGCAGCATCCAGCTTGTTGCTCCCGGCCCGCATCGGCCACACGCGCGCGTTCTCGATGTTTGTGCTCGGGGAGGCGGTCGATGCGCAAAAGGCAGTGGCCTGGGGCATCGCCAACGCCGTCGTACCGCGCGCCGAGCTGCGGGCACGAGCGCGCGCCGCGGCCGAAGCCGTGGCCCAGCGTCCGCCCGCAGCGGTCGCCATCACCAAGGCACTCATGCGCGACCCGGAGGCGCTGCGTGTGCGGATGGACCTCGAGGGCGGTCACTTCGTCAAGCAGCTGAGTTCGCCCGAGGCCCGTGAGGCCTTCGCGGCGTTTGCGCAGAAGCGCGCGCCAGACTTCAGCAAGGTGCGCTGAGCGCGACGCCGCGGCTCAGGCCGTTGCGCTGAGCGCCACGGCGGCGCGCGGTGCGCTGCGCACACGCTCGCCCAGCAGCGCGTTCTCGAGTCGTGCACGCTCGGCGGCCGGCGTCTCGAGCAGCTCGGCCAACAACCAACGCACGCCGCTCCCGTCACGTGCGGCCACGGGCACGCCATCGCGCAGCAGGATGCGCGTGCTCGGCAGCTGGGCGATCCGCGCACCGGGCGTGATGATGCCGACCAGGTTGAGGGGATCGGATGCACAGATGGTGAGGAGCTCACCGGTCGGGGGCTCGCGGCGCAGCTTGCGCAGCTGGCTCACCACCTCGGGCAGCGCGTACTGCTCGCCGCCAAAGCCACTGACGAAACGACCGCCGCGCACCTCCCCCCGGGCCTCGAGGTCGCGCAAGACGCGCACGAGCGCGCCCCACGACACGCCTGCGCACTCGCGCTCGAGCAGCTTGCGGAACAGCACGCCCCAGCGCTTGAGCAGGGTGCGCGCCGTGAGGGTCAGGTCGCGCGGCGTGTCTCCGACCTCGCGCTCGATCAGCGCGTAGCGTCCCGGCTCGGCATCGCGTTTGTGCGAGCGAGCTTCGCTGGCCAGCGAGAGCAGCGCACGAAGTCCCGCAAAGCCGTCGCTGGTGACCAGGCCGCAGGCGCTCAGCTCGCCCAGTGCCTCTTCGACTTCGCTACGCTCGAGCTTGGTCGTGCGCGTCAGGTCGCTGAGGAAGCTCGCGCCACGCGCCTCGAGCTGCACTTTGACCTTTTGTGCCGACAGCGACAACTCGCACGAAAAGCCCTCGTTGCCGCGAAGCGCGCCCAGCTGCTCGCGGACGAACAGTGCGATCGGCGTGGTGCGGATGGGACCCTGCGCACGCTTGTCGCGGTTCTCGGCGGCGCGCGCCCACGCCACGCGGCCACTGAACGAGAGCTGGTCGAGCAAGGTGGGCTGGTACTCCGCGACCCGGGCGGGCAGCACGTCGGCTTCCCAGGCGCCGGCCGCGAGGTCCAAGCCACTCAGCTGCTCGACCACTGCGAACAGGCCCTCGCTGCCGCGTCGCTGCTGGCTCTTGCTCAGTCCCTGATACTCGACGAAGAAGCGCATCAACACCGCCGGTGAGACCGGCTCGATCTCGCTGCGCAGACGATCGAGCGTGGCGCGGTGGATGCGCGACAACAGCCGGCGCTCGCACCACTCGAGCGCGTTCACGTGGGCGCGGAACTGACCGCGCAGCACGAAGCCCTCGACCTCGAGCAGCGCGAGGGCGAGCTCGACGTCTGCTGCGCTGAGGCCGAGCGCTGCTGCGATCTCGGTCGCGGTGGTCGGGCCGACGGCCTCGAGGCGGCCGCGCACCACCTCGCGCAGTGCGTCTTCGCGGCTGCTCAGGGTCAGCGGCACCGAGTTTGGCTGCGCGATGGGCGGCGTGCGAACGGCCTCGTGCGAGACCAGCTGCCAGAGCGCCACGCGCTCGGCCGCGATGCACAACCGTGCGTCGGGGAGCGCGAGCAGACAGGCACGCCCGGTGCTGCACAGATCGACGAACCACGACGTGAAACCGCTCTGGGTTGCCTCGCTCTCGGGCAGCGCGCCGTAGAGCAGCAGCGCGTCGTGCAGCTCGTCGGCGTCGCGTGCGTCTGGTTTGCACTCGGCGACGACACGCGCGATGGCGGCCGGGTCGAGCGCGCCGAGGTCGCGTGCGCTCTTGGGGTCGAGCACCCGGCGCTGGCTGACCGCCTGGGTGCGGCGCTCTTCGAGCGGGGCGTCGTCGAGGAAGGCGTACGGACGTGCATTGACGATCTCGTAGGCGAGTGGGGAGGGCTCGCTCAGATCGCGTGCGATGCACGACACCTCGCCGCTCTCGATGCGCAGGAGCAGCTGCTCGAGTCCGACGATGTCCATCGCCTCGTGGAGGCAGTCGTCGAGCGTCTGGTGGACGAGCGGATGGTCGGGCAGCTCGCGCTCGCCGGCGAGGTTCTCGGCGCACGCCACTTGATCGGGAAACACCACCGCGAGCAGGTCGTCGGCCGCCATCCGCTGAAAGCGTGGCGGGACCTTTTTGCCGCCACGCTGGCGCGGGATGGCGAGCGCGCGCGACGCGTTCCAGCGAAAGCGTACGCCGAACATGGGAGCGTCGAGCAGCGCCTGGATGAGCACGTCGCGAACGCGTGCGCTGCGCAAGAAGCCGAACACGTCGCTGAGCGCGAAGCTGTGCATCGGACCGAGCGAGAGCAGGATGCCGTCGTCGGTGGCGGCCGCTTGCAGCTCGACGTTGAAGCTGCGGCAAAACCGTTTGCGCAGCGCGAGCCCAAAGGCGCGGTTGATCCGTGTGCCGAAGGGCGCGTGCAGGACCAAGTGCATGGAGTCGGTCTCGTCGAAGAAACGCTCGAGGACGATCTTGTCGCAGGTGGGTAGCGTCCCCAGCGCGGTGCACGTGGAAGACAAGTACGAGAACAGCTGCTCGGAGACGCGCGGCTCGAGACAAAGCTCGGTGACCCCCCGCTCGATCGCGCTCTCGAGCCCAAGCGTGAGCCAGCTCTCCGCGGAGGCGCGCAAGCTCGAGACGGCGCGCGACAGCTCGTCGCTGCGACCGGGTGCCTCCGCGACCCAGAACGGAATGGAGGGTGGCTGGCCCCGCGCGTCTTCGACCCGCAACAGACCCGGCTCGGCCTTGCGGATGCGATAGCTCGCGTTGCCGAGCTGAAAGACGTCGCCTGCCATGCTCTCGATGGCGAAGTCTTCGTGCACCGTGCCCACCGGCACGTTGTCGGGCTCGAGTAGCACCTGGTAGTCGAACGAGTCCGGGATGGCGCCGCCGGAGGTGAGCGCGATCAAACGCGCGCCACGACGACCACGAATGACGTGGTGGACTGCGTCGTGGTGGATCAGTGCGGCGCGCCGACCGCGCCGCGTAGAAAAGCCGTCGGCGAGCATGCGCACCACCGCGTCGAACTGCGCGCGTGGGAGCGCGCGGTAGGGAGCCGCGCGCGTGAACGACGTGAACAACGCATCGAGGTGGCAGTCTTGGGCGCTGCACGCGGCCACGATCTGCTGGGCGAGCACATCGAGCGGCGCGCTGGGGATACGCAGCCGATCGAGCTCGCCGGCGCGCACCGCCCTGAGCAACGCGACACACTCCACCAGGTCGTCTCGGCTGAGCGGCAGGAGGCGGCCCTTGGGTGTGCCGCGCAGGTTGTGGCCCGAGCGCCCCACGCGCTGGAGAAAGCCCGCGAGCGAGCGCGGCGAGCCGACCTGACACACCAAGTCGACGTCGCCGATGTCGATGCCCAGCTCGAGCGACGCGGTGGCGACCAGCGCCTTGAGCTGGCCTGCCTTGAGCCGCTGCTCGGCATCGAGCCGCTTCTCACGCGAGAGCGAGCCGTGGTGCGAGCTGACGGTGCCCTCGCCGAGGCGCTCGCTCAGCTGGCGTGCGACGCGCTCGGCGGTGCGTCGTGTGTTGACGAACACCAGCGTCGTGTGGTGCACCGCGATCTCTGCGACGAGCCGCTCGTACAGCTCGCTCCAGATCTCGTTGCTCATCACGGCTTCGAGCGGGGAGTCGGGCAGCATCAGCGCCAGGTCGAGCGTGCGCGTGTGCCCGGCGTCGAAGATGCGACAGGGCACGTCGCGCGCGCCCACCAAAAAGCGAGCGACCTCGTCGATGGGCTTTTGGGTGGCGCTCAGGCCGATGCGCTGCAGGGTGCGGCCCTGCGCCGCGACCAACAGCTCGAGCCGCTCGAGGCTGAGGGCCAGGTGCGAGCCGCGCTTGTCGCGCACCAACGCGTGGATCTCGTCGACGATCACGGTGCGCACCGTGGACAACATCTGCCGGCCGCTCTCGCTGGTGAGCAGCACGTAGAGAGACTCGGGCGTGGTGACCACGATGTGCGGCGCGCTCTTTTTTGCCTGCGCACGCGCCTTTTGGGTGGTGTCGCCGGTGCGCACCCAGGTACGAATGACGGGCGCGCTGAGCCCCATGGCGACCAGCTCGCGCGCCACGCCCGCGAGGGGCAGCTGCAGGTTCTTGTCGACGTCGTGGCTGAGCGCGCGCAGCGGAGACAGGTAGAGCACGCGCGCTTCGTTTGGGAGGCCGTGCTCCAGCCCCTCGCGCACGAGCGCGTCGATGGCCGACAAGAACGCAGCCAAGGTCTTGCCCGAGCCGGTGGGCGCAGCGATCAGCGCGTGCTCTCCGCGCGCGATCGCGGGCCAGGCCAGCCGCTGCGGCTCGGTCGGTTCACCAAGCTCACGACCAAACCAGCGCGCAACCGCGGGATGGAACGACGACAGCGGCATGGCCAGACGCTACCACGACGAGCACGCCTGTTCAGCGCACTAGGGCTGCGCGCGGAGAAGTGCCTTCACGCGCTTAAACAAGCCCTGAACGAAGCCTGATCGCAACTGCACGCACTCTGTCTTTCCCCACCACAGCCTCGCCCGAACTTGGACGGATGGCGCGTCAGGCGTCCAAGTTCAGATAAATGGATTGCCTAGCGTGATGGTGTGCTCGCGGTCGGCCCCTACGCTGAGCAGCTTGATCGGGCAGTGCACCTCGCGCTCGACGCGCTCGATGTACGCGCGCACGCTGCGCGGCAGGTCTTCGATGGTGCTGACGCCGCTGAGGTCGCCTTCCCAGCCGGGCAAGACCTCGTAGATGGGCTTCACACGCGCGAGGTCTTCGGCGTCGGCGGGCGGCTCGAGCAGACGTTCGCCGTCGAGCTCGTACGCTACGCAGAGCGCGATGTTTTTGAGGCCGCTCAGCACGTCGATCTTGGTCATCGCAAACGAGTCGAGACCGTTGATGCGCACCGCGTAGCGCAGCGCCGGCAGGTCGAGCCAGCCGCAGCGACGTGGACGGCCGGTGACCGAACCGAACTCGTGGCCAGCCTTGCGCAGGTCGTCGCCCTGGGCGCCGAACAGCTCGGTGGGGAAGGGTCCCTCGCCGACGCGCGTGGTGTACGCCTTGGTGATGCCCACGACCTTGTCGATCAGCGTGGGACCGATGCCGACGCCGGTGGAGGCGCCGCCCGCGGTGGTGTTGGAGCTGGTGACGTACGGGTACGTGCCGTGGTCGACGTCGAGCAGCGTCGCCTGGGCGCCCTCGAACAGCACGTTCTGGCCCGCGCGGATCGCGTCGTACACGGTGAGGCCCGCGTTGCCGACGAACGGTGCAAGCGCGTCTGCGAACGGACGGTATTGCGTCTCGATCTGCTCGGCGCTGGGCAGCGTCTCGCCGTGTGCGCGCGCGATGGGCTCCCACGCTTCGAGGTTCTCGCGCACCCGCTCGACGAAGCGTGTGGGGTGCACCAGGTCGCACATACGCACGCCGCGACGCGCGACCTTGTCCTGGTAGCACGGGCCCATGCCGCGCTTGGTGGTGCCGATCGCCTTGGCCGTCCGCTCGCGCAGCGTATCGATCTGCACGTGGTGCGGCAGCACGATGTGGGCGCGATCGGAGATCAACAGGCGCTGCGGCGTGAGCCCGCACGACTCGCGCAAGAGGTCGATCTCACCGACCAACACCTCCGGGTCGATGGCGGTACCCTGGCCGAGCACGATGCGCGGCGTGGGATGCAGGACGCCTGACGGGATGAGCCGCAGGATGGTCTTTTTCCCGTTCACGACCAGCGTGTGGCCTGCGTTCGCGCCGCCCGCGAAACGCACCACCATGTCGGCATGCTGGGTGTAGATGTCGACGATCTTCCCTTTGCCTTCGTCGCCCCACTGGGCCCCGACTACGACTACGACCGCCATGGCTCACTCCTCTGTATACGGCTGCTGCGTGGCTTCGGTGTCACGCGCCCAGATCTTGAGCGCGTCGATGTCCGTGATGGTGAGCTCTGCCTGGAGCTCGCGGGTCTGACCGTCGCTGCTGCGCAACGCGGACGGCTCTGCGGACGCGAGCAGCACGACGTCGTACGCCCAAGCGCGGGCGTACGCACGAGCTTCTCGCGCATCGGTGCGCAGAAGCGTGGCCGCGGCGACGCCGGCCTGGCGTACGCGCTGGGCCAACGCCTCGACGGCCGCGTCGTCCGGGCCGGCGACGACGACGCGTACGGCATCGCGCTGTCGCCAAGGCAGGCCGGCGCTGTCGAGCGCGGAGAGCAGGTTCTCGACGTCGATGCCGGCGCCGGTGGCCGGCTGCGGGGCGCCGTACTGCGCGAGCAGCTGGTCGTAGCGACCGCCGCTGGCGATCGCCTGGCCGGGGCCCTTGGCGAACAACGTGAAGCTGACGCCGGTGTAGTAGGCCTCGTTGCGCAGCTCGCCAAGATCGACACCGAGGTGTGGACCCAAGCCGAGCGCCACTAGACCGCGCGCGACCTCGCGCAGGTTGGCCACGTGCTGCGCAGCGTCGGTGCCGCGCACGATCGTCTCGGCGACATCGAGCACCTCGAGCCCGCCGTGCAGGTGGGCGAGCGCGCTGATCCGCGAGCGCGCCGCCTCGGGCACGCCGGCGTCGGCGAGCACCTTGTCGAGCTGCGCTTCGTCTTTGCGCGAGAGCGACTCGGCGGCCAGCGCGACCAGCTCCGGCGCTTGATCGCGGAGCAGCGAGCGCGCCACGCCGAGCTCCGAGAGCTCGATACGAAACTCGCGGAGGCCGGTCGCGGTGACGGCCTCGGCGATCAGGCGGATGACCTCGACGTCGGCCTCGGCGCCCGAGAGCCCGACCAGCTCGACCCCGACCTGCGCGATCTGACGCTGTCTGCGGGCGCGGCCGCGTCGGCGACGGATGACCGTCCCTTCGTAGCGCAGCCGAAACGGCGCGGGGAACTCGCCGAGGCGGGTGGCGATGACGCGCGCAATCTGAGGCGTCATGTCGGGACGCAGCGCGGCGACCTCTCCGCCGTCGGGCTCGACGAAACGCAGCAGGTCGCGCGGGTCGAGGGTGAGCCCGCGCTCGAACACCTCGACGCGCTCGAACAACGGCGTGGTCACCAGGTCGTAGCCGTAGCTCTCGAACACGCCCTGCAGCTGCTCGCTCACCCGCCGCCGCGCGTGCGACTCCGGGGGCAGCAGATCGCGCATGCCCGTGAGCGGCGTGAGGTCGTAGCCGCGCGAAGCGACGCTGCGCACCGGCTCGCTCGGCTCGCTGCCGGGCGCTGCCACGGAGGCTTCTTTCGGGGGACGTTTGCTCACCGGCAAGACCCCAAAGGCCGACCCCAAACCTTGCCTGTCATCCTGAACGCGGAACGCATGAGACCCTCGTGAACGCTCAGTCGACAGCCTGGGTGCCTGAAACGAGAAGCTCTGGTGCCGCACGACGCGCCGTGCGACGTCGCGGTGCCGGGAGCGGCGGCGGAAGGTGCGGGGCACCGCCAGACGGACGTTGCGGCAGCCACCAAGAGCGCTCGCGGGGTAGCATCCTGGTCTGTCGGGAGCAAGCTTCACGACGCGTCGAGGGCGTGTGGTCGTCGACGCCGGGTCAGCCTTCTTCGTGGCCCGAGCGGACTTCGCCGCCGCGCTCGAGGCCCAGCTTGAAGAAGATGGGCCCGACCACTTCGTTGATGGCCACGGTGGCGACCACGAGGGAGCGGAGCCCATCGCCCACCGCGGGAAAGGTGCGCGCGAGGACGGCCGACAGACCCAGCGTGAGCCCCGCCTGGGACACCAGCGACGCCCAACCCCAGCGCTTGATGAACGGCTCGTCGCTCGCCCAGCGCGAGCCGAGGCGGTGCGCAACCAAGGTCGCGCCGAAGCGCCCGGCGCACAGAGCCAGTGCGATTGGCCACATCTTGGCGAGCAGCGGGATGTCGAGGTGCGCGCCTGCGGTCGCGAAGAACACGATGAACACCACGCTGCCCGTCTGCTCGATGATGTGCAGCAGCTTGTCGCCCTGCAGCGAAAGGTTCTGCACCACGAAGCCGGCCGTGAGGAACGTGAGCAGCGGCTCGAAGCGCAAGTAACGAAGGCCTTCGGAGAGGGCGAAGCCGATGGCGACGATGAGCACCAAGATCTGGGTGCCCACCAGGCGCAGGTACACGATCAACAACAGGCCGATCGTGGTGCCGAGCGAGACCGAGCCGAGCAGCTCGTGGCCGACCGACATCAGGCTCTTGAGCGACACGGCGTTGCCGGGCTCGATCATGGGGCGCACCAGCGCGAGCGTGGCGGCCATCAGCACCAGCACCACCACGTCGGAGCTCATGACGAAGGCCAGCGAGAAGCGCGCGAGCGGCCCCTTGGCGCGCGTCTGCGACAGGATGGCCAGCGTGGCCGACGGACTGCGACTGACGGCCAGCACACCCCACAACAGACCCACGCCGATCAGCTCGCTGAGCCCGAGGTTCTTGGTGAACGCGACGTGCGCACCGAGCGCGGTGAACAGAGCAGCCTGCGTGGTGAGGACGAGCAACGTCTGCACCAGCGTGTGCACGCCGAGGCTGCGCGCCAGGCTGCGTACGTCGGCAATGCGCAGCTCGAGACCGCCAGCGAGAGCGATCAGCGCCAGCGCCAGCGTGTTGACGATCTCGAGCCGCTTGACCGTGGCGTGATCGACGAAGTGGAGCACGTACGGCCCAGCGATGACGCCCGCCGCGATGTACCCGGTGAGGTGCGGCAGCTTGACGATCTCGAACAGGTCGCTGGTGAGCATGCCAGCGAGCAGCAGAAAGCCGGTCACCGCGACCACCACACCGTTGCCGCCCGCGTGCGGCACGATGTTGGTGAGCAGCGCGAAGAGTCCCACCATGATCCCGAGCGCGACGACCTGCCCGGCGCGCACGCCGTAGCCCTTGGCGGGCGCACCTGCCCCGCTCACTACACCTGCTCCAGGCTGGGCCGCGGCGGCGGTGGCTGCGGCGGCGCGCTGGTGAAGCGGTGCAAGATCTGCTTGAGCGCGCGGGGCCCGACGAACTCGCCGAGCAGCGTCCCCACGCAAGCCAACGTGAGGGCAGGGCGCGCGATCTCGGGCGGACAGCGCAGGGTCATCGCAAAGCCCACGACGACGGTGAGGGAGCCCGGGGCAAGCATGCCGGCGCCGATCCACAGCCCGAGGCCGCGCGTCTCACGGCGCTTGAGCGACAGCCCCACCCCAAACAGGAAGCTGAGCAGCACACGCAGCCCGAGCGCGATGCCGATCAGCAGCACCTCGATCTCGCTCTCCGGTCGCACCAGGTGGGCACCCGCCAAGAGCAGCGCGGGCAACAGCACGGCACCCTCGGTGCGGCCGAGCTGCTCGCGCAGCGTGCGCGCGTCGCGGCTGAATGCGCTCAGCGTGGCGCCGAGCGTGAACGTCGCCGCCAGCGCGCTGAGACCGAGGCTCCTGGCCATGCCCGTGGCGAGCCACACGGAGCCGAGCAAGATGGTCCAGCGCTCGACGGGAGAGCTCGCTTTGCCGATCAGCCAGGCGGAGACGCCGCCCAGCATGAGCCCGGAGCCGATGGTGACGGCCGCCATCGCGAGCGGCACGATCTGCTGGCCAAAGATCTCGTGTTGCCCGGACATGAGTGCAAACAGAAAGGCGAGTGCGAGCAGCACGGGCGCGTCGTCGGCGGCTTCGAGGTCGAGCACCAGCCCGGCCAGCGAGCCCGACAGCATGTGCTCCTCGCTGATCCACTGCAGCGCATGACGCGTGGTCTCGACCGACACCAACGCCAGCGCGCAGCTGAGCCAAAAGCTCAGCGCCTCGCCCACGTGCAGCGTGGTGAGCAGCAGGTAGCTCGCGCCGCCCACGGCGCCGGCCGTGATCACGCTGAAGAACAAGCCGAGGCTCATGCGCCCGAGCGGCGCGCGACGTTCGCCGACCATGCCGCACTCGAGCCCAAAAATGAGGCCGATCCAGCCGAGAGCCACGATCGCGACCGGCTCGAACGCGGTCATTGCCTCGCGGCTCAGCGCGCCCAGGGCCTCCGGCCCGAGCAGCGCGCCCAGCACCACGTACTCGATGCCGGAGGGCGAGCCGAACGCGCGCCGACGGCCGGATGCGGCCCACAGGCTGCCGATGTACGCGAGCACCAGCAGCACGAGCAGGAGCGCCATCGGACTCATGCGGCGTCTCGCTTGAGGATGCGCGTTGGAAAAAACAGCGACATCGCGTGCGGCACCCGGATGGTGCCTCCCTCGTCGTCCTCGAGCGTGAGCACCACCAGGCCGACGTCGGCGACGCGACCTGTGCGCCCGCCGTACTCGACCCGATCGCCGGGGCGTAGCGCACGTGCGAAGGCCAGCGCCACGCCCGCGACGATGGAGGCCAACAGGGGGGTGCTCGCCAACGCGAGCGCGCACAAGATGATGACGCCCGTGCGCGAGAGCGCCCCGTCGGGCTGGCCCGTGATCACCGGCGCGACGAACACCAGGCCGAAGATGACGAGCCCCACGCGTACCACCGTGCTGGTGGCCTGCGCGATCTCGGGCGCAAGCCAGCTCAGGTGTGTCTCGCCGCGCGCCACGCTGGCAAAGAACAGCTCGACGATGCGCACGATGACGGCGATCAGCGCGCCCGCGATGGACATCACCACGAACAGCGGCAGCTCGGTGGCGATGCGCGCGACCAGCCCGGACAGCGGCGACAGCACCAGCCCCGTCAGTCGCTGCACGTAGGGCCCCGTGCCGCCGAACAACGACAGCGAGAGCACCAGCCAGGTGTACGCGAGCCCAAACAAGCCGAGGCCGTGCAGCAGGCTCGCCAGCAACAGACCCAGGCTGCGCACCGCCGCCGGCCCGAGCACCTCGAGGCGCTGCAAGCGAAGCGCGGGCACGCGGTGCAGGGACACGACGAGGAAGCGGCGCGAGCGCCCCGCGTAGTCGTGCAGCTTGCGCATCAGGTAGACGGTGACGAGTCCGAAGAACACCACCAGCGAGACCGAGAACACGGTGTTGGCGATGCGCGAGCGATCGCGCTCACGGACCAGCGCCGTGCGCACGCGTGAGGCGATGGTGGCGGCGTGCACGTCGAGCGACGAGTCGCCTGCCAGGGCAGCGTCTTCGAGCGTCAGCTCCACCACCGGGGTTGCACCCACGACGATGGTCGCGCGCTCGGCCGTCGCGTTGATGCCGACCTCGTCGGGTGTCGTGCTCTCGACCACCTCGGCCAGGGCACGGCTGGCCCGCTGCGCACGTTGTTCGACGCTGAGCGAACCTTCGCCGCGATACAGCTTGAAGACGGAGCTGTCGTGGAGCGTGACCTCGACCGAGGGCACCTCGGCAGAGGGTACGGGCAGCGGCACCTGGGCCTGCCCGCGCAGCGCAATCAGGCAACCGAGCAGCACCAGCAGTGCTGTGCCCGGTCGCCGGACAACCCCGTGCGCTCGCGTGCGTCCCCCCAAAAACATGAGCGCCTACAGTTGCTCCCTTGCTGCGTAATGGCAATGCGCGCCGCGCATTTCGCGTCAGCCGTGGAAGCGTACGGCGCCGATGTGTAGCAGCAGCAGCGCGTCGTGCAGCGGCTGATCGGGGTCGTCTTCGGGCTCGAGCTTGAGCACCAGCTCGGGCACGGTGAGCGGTCGGTCGAGTGCGGTCAGCACCCGCTTCAGGCGCGCCGGCAAGCTCGAGCGCATGGCGGTGAGCGCGGGGCCGGTCGCGGGCACGATGCTGCGTGTGCGCAGTGACGTCACCCGGTCGCGCTCCATGCCCGCGGCGATGCGCCTGCGGAGCCCCTCTTCGAGCACGTCCCAGCCGTCGATGTTGAGCGGGAAGCCGCTCGGCGGCGGCGCGACGCCCTGGTAGTGCGTGCACACGCCGCCCTGCCACAGGAACAGGTCGAGCAGCTTCTCGCGCACCTGCTCGCCGATGTGCCGGAACAGCACCACCGGCTCGACCAAGCCCAGGGCGCTGAGCGTGTCGCCCAGGCGTCCCTCGAAGCGCGGCATCACCGCGAGCGCCATGTCGAGCTCGCTGCGCGAGATCACGTTTTTGCTGACGAGCGACTCGCCGAGCAGCTCGCTGGCCAGGTTGCTGGTGACGAACGCCGGCGCGCCATCTTTGATGTAGACCTCTTTGCGGACCCCGCCGAGCTCGCACAGCATGAGCACCGTCATGCGCTCGACGGCGGCGCGTCCGAGTGCCTGCACGATGCCGCCGCCCTCGAGCGGCAAGATCTCTCCGGACAGCCGGAGCGCGCCATCTTCGTCGGCGAAGTCGCCCGAGGTGGTGGTCGACGAGTGCAAGTGACGCGACAGCTCGTGCACCTCGGTGAGTGGGCGCATGGGCGCCTGGTCGACCGAGACCTTGTCGAGGGCACCGATCTGACCCGTCGAGAGCGCCTGCACGATCTGCGCAAACGACCACGGACCAAAGCGCGCCCCGCTGGTCGTGCGCACCTCGTAGCTCGCACCGGTCGGCACCGGCGTGGGCTCGAGCAGCGCCGCGTGAAGCATGGCGTCTTGCACGGGCGTGAGACCGTCGTTTTCGCCCTCGGCATCGACGCGCGCGTAGTGCTCGAGCATCTGGCTCGGGTCGGTGACGGTGCGCGTGGGGGTCAGCTGCATGGGCAGCTTGCCGGGTCCAGCGTCCATCGCCTCGATGACCAGCTTCGCGATGGACTCGCGGAGCGTCTCGGCCGGTTCGGTCTGGTAGGGCAAGAGGCGCGACGAGAACAGCTCGGCGCTCGCGTGGCGGCGCGCGGGCTTTTGTGCGAGCGCGTCGGCGATCAGCTCACCCAGGCCGTCGGGCAGCTGCAGCGCGAACTCGAGGAAGGGGTGCACCTTGGAGTCTCGGATCGCCAGCAGCACCGCGAGCTCGCTGCCACCGGCGAACAGCGGGCGGCCCATCAGCAGCTCGGCGATGACCACGCCCGCCGAAAAGATGTCGGCGCGCCGATCGGACTCGATGCCGCGTACCTGCTCTGGCGCCAGGTAGCCGAGCTTGCCCTTGGCGCGCTCGCTGATGGCGGTGTTGGGGAACTTCTCGCGCAGGCGTGCGCGTGCGATGCCCAGGTCGCCCAGCTTGACCTCGCCGTGAATCGACAGCAGCACGTTGCTCGGGCTGACGTCGCGGTGCACCACGCCGAGCCGCACGCCGGCGTCATCGCTCGCCTCGTGCACGGCGTGCAGGCCTGCCAGCATCTCGCGCGCGATGAAGAGCGCCTCGGACACACGCAGGGCGCGGCCGGTGCGGGTCAAAAAGCGCATCAGCCGCCACAGGTCGACCCCCTGCACGTACTCGAGCACCAGGTAGGGGTGTTCTTCGGACTCGCCGTAGTCGAGCACCTGGATGACGTTGTTGTGCCGGACGTGCGCACCGAGCCGTGCCTCTTCGGCAAACATCGAGCGCGCGCTGGCATCGCTGGCGATGCGCGGGAGCATGCGCTTGACCACCACGATGCGCTGCGCGCCGGCCGGCGCGGGCGCTGCCGCTCGATACACCTCCGCCATACCGCCCACGGCGATTCGGCCCATAAGCCGATACTGACCCACGCTTTCAGGCGCCGGAGAATCGGACGGCGAACTCACTGGGCTAGTCTACAGGCCCGGCAACGAGATCCGTCAAAGTGTGATCGGGCCGCAGGGCCAATCTCCACCGATCTCGTCCGGGTCGTACGCGTGCCCGTGCCCGTGCCCGTACACGATCCTCCGTTTCGCCCCTCGTGCGCCACCGATCGCCACGGCGAAAAGGGATCGCGTACGGGCACGCGTACGACCCAGAGCGCAGACCCACGTTGGGTGCCGGGCCGCTTGCCCCTTCGGTCGTCGCAAACCGACATGACACGCGTCTTTCTTTTTTGCGCACCACAGTCGCCCGAGTGGCGGCTTGCGATCGCTCGCCGCGCGTCGCAGCGCCGTTGTTGCGCAGGCTCGTGCGCCGTCGTTTGACCGTCCCGCCTGCCGCCCTCGGCGGTGCACACGTCGTCCGCGCGTTGGGATTGCCCGCAATCGGTGCAAGACGGCCTGTGCAAGGTGGTTGTGCACAGTCAAATTGCGGATGATTCGCAGCGATAGGCGGCCGGGTTCATTCACATAGTCGCTTGACGCTGCGAACTTTCAGGTGGATAAACCGCCCGCTTTTTCAAGGTTGAGGCGCACCGTGCCGTGAGCCCCTTGACTGCCTCCTCCGACGGCCCTAGGGCCGGGACGCGCGAGAAGGACTTCAGCAGAAGTCCCTCTCATTCTCTCGAAGACGTGTCTTCGAAAAAGCAACCATCGGGTCGACTGGTTTTGGACCAACTCGGCCTCGGGTCTTGTCTCCACTCACCCGAGAAGAACGCGGATGCAACTCTTTCCTCGGTCGCTCAACTACGTGCCTCTGCTCGTTGCCCTGGCCGCGATGCTCGGCGGTGCAGGGCTCACGTTCGCGATCTGGTACTACGGCTCGCCTTGGAATACGCAGGTCGGCTACGCGCCGGTGCAGCCCGTGGCCTACAGCCACAAGCTGCACGCCGGAGAGCTGGGTATCGATTGTCGGTACTGCCATGCGAACATCGAACGTTCGCAAGAGGCGATGATTCCACCCACGCAGACCTGTATGGGCTGCCATGCGGTGATCAAGACCGACTCGGTGCGCCTGCAACCGGTGCGCGACAGCTGGAAGTCGGACAAGCCCCTCGAATGGGTGCGCATCCACAAGCTTCCCGAGCACGCGTACTTCGATCACAGCGTGCACTTGGCGGTCGGCGTCGGCTGCACGAGCTGCCACGGGCGGATCGACCAGATGGAAGTCGTTCGTCAGGACCAGCCGCTCAGCATGAGCTGGTGTCTCGACTGCCATCGCGACCCGGGACAGCACATCCGGCCCAAGGATCAGGTCACCAACATGAGCTGGGAGCCGCCCAAGGATGAGGCCGAGCTCATTGCCGCAGCTGCGCAAGTCAATCCGCCACAACACTGCTCGGGGTGTCACCGATGAGCAAGCGTAAGCCTTATGAGTTCTCGAAGCCTGCCCAGAGTGGCAAGGTCTTCTGGACGAGTCTCGAGGCGAAAGCCGACCCGGTCGCGTTTCAAGAGCGCGCCAAGGCAGAGTTTCCCGACGGCGTGTCCGGCTCCGATCTGCTCAACCAGGTCGCCGTCAAGAGCGACAGTCTGCGTGTCGATCGCCGCTCCTTCATGGGCGTCGCCGGTGCCGCGGGTGCGTTGCTCGGACTCGAGGGCTGCATTCGCCGCCCCGAAGACAAGATCCTGCCGTTCACGCGCCAGCCTGAGTACGTGCTGCCCGGCATCGCGCTGCACTACGCCACGGTCGCGCGCTCGGCCGGCGACACCATCGGCCTGTTGGTCACCACGCACGAGGGCCGTCCGACCAAGGTCGAAGGCAACCCCAACCATCCCACCAGCCTCGGTGCCACGGATGGCTACGCGCAGGCCAGCATCCTCGACCTGTACGACCCCGACCGCTCGCGCAACGTCGCGCAGCGCAAGGACGGCGCGTTCGCCGAGTCCACGTACCACGACCTCGACGCTGCGCTCGGTGCGCTCGCCGCACAGGCCGCGACCAACGGCGGCGCCAAGCTCCGTGTCTTGGTCGAGCCGTCGCAGTCGCCCACGTTCTTGCGCGTGACCAAGGCGCTCGCCGCCAAGTACCCGAGCGCCAAGGTCTACAGCTACGAACCCATCAGCGCCGACAATCGACGCGCGGGTCTCAAGGCAGCCTTCGGCACCGTCGCCGACGTCACGTTCGGCTACCGCCGCGCGCGCACCATCGTCTCGCTCGACTCCGACTTCTTGTGCGCTGAGCCTGGCTCGGTGCGCGCCAGTCGCGAGTTTGCCGATGCACGCCGCCTCGGCTCGCCGCGCGACAGCATGAGTCGTCTGTACGTCGTGGAGCCCGGCTTCACGGTCACCGGCGCCAATGCAGACCATCGCCTGCGGCTCCCCGCACGCGAGGTTGGCGCCTACCTCAAGGCGCTCACGGCAGAGCTCGGCGCACTCGGTGTGCTCGTCAACGGCGCGGACGCCGGCACCAACTACGACGGTCTGCGCAGCGGCGTCACCGGTGCCAAGGCGCCGGCCGGCGTTCCTGACAAGTGGATCAAGGCCGTCGCGAAGGAGCTCGCCGCCGCACGCGGCCAGTCGCTCATCGTGGTCGGCACGCGTCAGCCCGCCGCCGTGCACGCGCTCGCGTTTGCCCTCAACCACGCCCTCGGCAACGTCGGCCGCACGGTGGGCCTCGTGCCCGCACTCGACGAGCGCGCCGAGAGCGCGACCGACGGCATCACGGCCCTCGCGGCCGAGCTCGCTGCGGGCAGCGTCGACACACTGCTCATCCTCGGCGGCAACCCCGCGCTCACGGCGCCGGCCAACCTCAAGTTCGCCGAGCTGGTGACCAAGGTCCCGAACAGCCTGCACCTGTCCGAGTACCGCGACGAGACCTCCCACGTCACGGCCTGGCACGTGCCCAAGGCACACGACTTCGAGAGCTGGGGCGACCTGCGCGCCAACGACGGTTCGCTGGCCATTCAGCAGCCGCTGATCGCGCCGCTGCACGGCGGCCGCACGCCGTCCGAGTTGGTCGCACTGCTCGCGGGTCTGCCTTACTGGCGCGGCCACGCGCTGGTGCGCAGCACGGCACGCGAGGTGTTCGGCGCCGACTTCGAGCAGCAGTGGAAGAGCGCGCTGCACCTCGGCATCATTCGCGAGCTCACCGCACAGCCCATCGCCAGTGTCGGTCTCGACGCTGCCGGCGTGGCCAGCGCGCTCAAGGCCATCGTCGATGCACCGGCGGCGCTCGGTCCGCAAAACATCGAGGTCAACTTCGCGCCCGATCCCGGTCTGTACGACGGTCGCCACGCGAACAACCCCTGGATGCTCGAGCTCCCAGACCCGCTCAGCTGCGTCAGCTGGGACAACGCCGCCTACGTCGCGCCCGCGACTGCCAAGGCGCTCGGCATCGCCAACTACGACCTGGTCAACATCAAAGACGCGGCTGGCAACAGCGTCGAGATCGTGACCTGGGTGCTGCCTGGCCAGGCCGAGAACACCATCACGCTGCACCTCGGCTGGGGTCGCACGGTGGCGGGTCGCTACGGCAACCACGCCGGCTTCAACGTCTACCCCATCCGCACCGTGCAGGCGTTCGGCTTCGGCGACGGCTTCCAGGTCGAGCCCACCGGTCGTCGCTACAAGGTGTCGGTCACGCAAGAGACCCACAGCATGGAAGGGCGGCCGATCGCCATCGACGGCACCCTCGACGAGTACCGCAAGAACCCCGAGTTCGCCGAGTACCGCTCGCCCATGGTCAGCACGCTGCCCCTGTGGAAAGAGGTCAAGTACGAGGGTCACAAGTGGGGCATGACCATCGACCTCAACGCGTGCACGGGCTGCAATGCCTGCTTGGTCGCGTGTCAGGCCGAGAACAACGTGTCGTCGGTCGGCAAAGAGCAGGTCGCGCGCGGTCGCGACATGTACTGGCTGCGCATGGACCGCTACTTCGTGGGCGAAGACGTCAACGACCCGCAGGTCGCATTCCAGCCCATCGGCTGCCAGCACTGCGAAGAAGCACCGTGCGAGAACGTGTGCCCGGTCAACGCCACGGCGCACAGCCCCGAGGGGCTGAACGACATGGCCTACAACCGCTGCATCGGCACTCGTTACTGCATGAACAACTGCCCCTACAAGGTGCGTCGGTTCAACTTCCTCGACTTCACCGGTCAGGTCCCCGAGACGCGGCGCATGCAGTACAACCCCAACGTCAGCGTGCGTATGCGCGGCGTCATGGAGAAGTGCTCGTACTGCGTGCAGCGCATCCAAGAGGCCAAGATCTCCGCGCGCCGCGACAATCGTCCGCTTCGTGACGGCGACATCAAGACCGCGTGCGCCCAGGCGTGCGGTGCTGGCGGCATCGTCTTCGGCGACCTCAACGACCCAACTAGCCGTGTGGCCAAGCTGAACAAGCTCGACCGCCAGTACAAGCTGCTGCCCGACCTCGGCGTGCAGCCGCGCACCAGCTTCCTCGCGAAAATCCGCAATCTGAACCCGGAGATGCAGGGATGAGTGACGGTCCTATCTTTGCCATCGGCGAGCAACGCCTCTTGCCCGAGGCGACGACCTTCCAGTCGATCACCAATGCCGTCAGTGGGGTCACCGAGACCAAGGCGCCGCGCGGCTGGTGGATCCTCTTCCTGTCGGCGGCCGCGTTCACCGGCGTCCTGGGGCTGGCCATTGCATACCTGGCCTGGGTAGGTGTCGGAACCTGGGGCAACAACAGCCCCGTCGCCTGGGCCTGGGACATCACCAACTTCGTCTGGTGGATCGGTATCGGTCACGCCGGCACGCTGATCTCCGCGGTGCTCTTCCTGTTCCGACAGAAGTGGCGCACGTCGATCAACCGCTTTGCCGAGGCGATGACCATCTTCGCGGTCATCTGCGCTTTGATCTTCCCCGGCATCCACGTCGGCCGCATCTGGCACGCGTACTACATGCTGCCCATCCCCAACCAGATGGGCATCTGGCCCAACTTCAAGAGCCCGCTCATCTGGGACGTGTTCGCGGTCAACACGTACTTCTTGGTGTCGCTCTTGTTCTGGTACGTCGGCCTCATCCCCGACCTGGCCACACTGCGCGACCGCGCCACCAGCAAGGTGCGCGCGACGGTGTACGGCGTCTTCGCTTTCGGCTGGCGTGGCTCGAACCGCCACTGGCGCAACTACGAGCGCGCGTATCTCATCCTGGCCGCCATCTCGACCCCGCTCGTGTTGTCGGTGCACTCGGTGGTTAGCTTCGACTTCGCCACGAGCGTCATGCCGGGCTGGCACACCACCATCTTCCCGCCGTACTTCGTCGCGGGCGCCGTGTTCTCCGGCTTCGCCATGGTCATGACCCTGCTGCTGATCTCCCGCGCGGTGTTTGGTCTGCAGAAGCTGGTCACCATGCTGCACCTCGAGCTGATGAACAAGATCATGCTCACCACGGGCACCATCGTTGGCTACGCGTACGCGATGGAGTTCTTCATCGCCTGGTACTCGGGCAACGAGTACGAGCGCTACGTGTTCATCAACCGTGCGACCGGTCCTTACTGGTGGGCGTACTGGTCGATGGTCACTTGCAACGTCATCTCACCCCAGCTGTTCTGGTGGAAGAAGCTGCGCACGAGCATCCCCGTGATGTTCGTGGTCTCCATCTTCATCAACATCGGTATGTGGTTCGAGCGCTTCGTCATCATCGTGACCTCGCTGCACCGCGACTTCTTGCCCTCGTCGTGGGGCAACTACAGCCCGACCATCATCGACATCTGCATCTACGCAGGTTCGCTCGGTCTGTTCTTCACGCTGTTTCTGCTCTTCATCCGCTGGCTACCGATGATCGCGATGGCCGAGGTCAAGGGCGTCCTTCCCAACGCCCAGCCGCACCACGCAGCCCACGACGACCACGCGCATGCCGTCCCGGCAGTCGCGCACGCTCCGGCGGAATAAGGGGACACAGCGATGTCAACGCCGACTCAAAAAGCACCGACCAAGACGCGCCCGGCCCTGATTCTGGCCGAGTTCGACGACCCCAACGCGCTGCTCCACGCCGCCGAGAAGGTTCGCGACGCAGGCTACAAGAAGTGGGACGTCCACACGCCGTACCCCATGCACGGCATGGATGCGGCGATGGGCCTCGGCGACTCGCCGCTCGGCTGGATCGTCCTGATCATGGGCCTCACCGGCCTCGCCAGCGCTGCAGCGCTGATGATCTGGGCCAACGGCTACGAGTACCCGATCATCATCGGCGGTAAGCCTCCCATCTCCATCCCCTCGATGATCCCCATCTGCTTCGAGCTCACCATTCTGTTCTCGGCGCTCGGCTGCGTGCTCGGCATGTTTGGTCTCAACCAGCTGCCGCGCCACAACCACCCGATCTTCGAGTCGGAGCGCTTCAAGGGCTTCTCGACCGACAAGTTCTTCATCTCGGTCGAGGCCGCGGACACGCAGTTCGACGTGTCGTCGACGCGTCGCTTTCTCGAAGGTCTTCACCCGACCCACGTCGAGCTCGTCGAGGAAACCACATGAGTCGCGTCAGTCTCTTTGCGCTCGCTCTGGCGGCGCTGTCTGTTGTGGGTTGTCGGGGCGAGATCTCGCAAGAGCCGCCCGTCGCCATCCTGCGCAACATGTACTTTCAGCCGCGTTACAACCCGCAGGCCTACAGCGCATTCTTCGAGGACAAGCGCACGATGCGTCAGCCGGTTGCCGGCACGGTCGCGCGTGAGTTCGAGATCTCGCCGACGCTCGGCGAGGGGCGCACCAGCGACGGCACGGGCTTCGTCGACTCTATCCCGATCGCGGTCGTCCAGCGCGTCGGCGACATGGAGAAGCTCGTGACGCGCGGCCAAAACCGCTACGGCATCTACTGTGTGCCGTGCCATGACGGCCTCGGCTCGGGCAAGGGCCTCGTCATTCAGCGCGCCAAGAACCAGGCCTTCCAGCCGCCCTCGTTCCACGAAGCGCGCCTGCGTACGATGAGCGACGGTCAGCTGTTTCAGACCATCAGCTACGGCGCCAACAACATGCCTCCCTACGGGCAGACCGTCCCGGTCGACGACCGCTGGTCCATCGTCGCGTACGTCCGGGCACTACAAGTCAGCCAGGCCAACAGCACAGGGGTCGCACAGTGAGTGAAGCCCAGCCCAACGCGGCGGAACAGTCGTACCGCCTTGATCCTCAGAGCTCCTGGGCCAACGCCTGGAAGCTCGCCGCCGCGGTCGCGGTGTTCGGCATCATCGGCTCGGCCTTTGCCGCGTTCACCGATCACGAACGTTTTGCGTTCTCGTACCTGTACGCCTACATCGCGTTCCTGACCATCCCGGTCGGTGGCGTGTTCTTTGGCCTGCTGCAGTACCTCACCAGCTCCGGCTGGAGCGTGACCATTCGTCGCGTCACCGAGTTTTTGCACGGACCCATCTGGCTGTTCGTGCTGCTGTTCATCCCGATCGCGCTCAACATGGAGCAGCTCTACCCGTGGACGCACGACGCACACGGCGGCGGTCACGGTGCGGAGCACGGCGCCGAGCACGGCGCGGCCCACGAAGGCCAGGGCGAGGCCCACGGCGGAGAGCACTCCGGCGGCGGCGAGATGGTCGGCGACATCCCCGCAGAGGGTGTGATCGAGGCGGCCGAGCACCAAAAGCACGGCCAGACGATGGCGGCGAAGACGCCGTACCTCAACAACTCGTTCTTTTTCATCCGCGCGCTGATCTACTTCGCGTCGTGGGTGCTCATCTCGCGCAAGCTCTACACCAACTCCATCAAGCAGGACGCCTCCGGCGATCCGGAGCTGACCAAAAGCTCGGCGCGCGTTGCACCGGTGTTCATGGCCATCTTCGCGCTGACGACCACGTTTGCGTCGTTCGACTGGCTGATGTCGCTCGAGCCCACCTGGATCAGCACCATCTTCGGCGTGAACTTTTTTGCGCAGAGCATCGTGGTGTTGTTTGCAGTGACCATCTTGTTCGCGCTGTCGCTGCGCTCACAGGGGCACTTCAAGGGTGCGCTCACGGTCGAGCACTTCCACGACCTCGGCAAGCTGCAGTTCGGCTTCTTGATCTTCTGGGCCTACGTCAACTTCTCCCAGTTCATGCTCATCTGGTACGCGAGCATCCCGGAAGAGACCACGTACTACCACAAGCGCTGGAGCCTCGGCGGAGACGGCTGGAAGGCCTGGAGCATGGCCATCTTGTTCGGCCACTTCATCGTGCCCTTTTTCGTGCTCATCTCGCGCAACGCCAAGCGTGCCCTCACGCCGCTCGGCATCGGCTGCTCCATCATCCTGTTCTTCCACTTCGTGATGGTCTACTGGCTGGTGATGCCTTACTACGGCCAGGGGCTCAACCCCGGCCTGGCTGACCTCGCCTGCATGATGGCCGTCGGTGGTCTGTACTTCACGCTGGTCCTCTACCGCATGACCAAACATCCGCTGATCCCCATCAAGGATCCGCGCCTCGACCGCTCGATCCACTTCGTGAACGCGTAAGGGTAAGGTTCGTCATGGCAGCCAAAGGTTACGACGACAGTCCGCCACGCAATGGCGTGATCTTCTTCTACAGCGTCCTCACGGTCGTGTTCCTGTTCGGTGCCCAGCAGCTGCTCAACAGCTACTTCGGCAAGATGATGGACGCCGAGTTCCAGGAGAAGGTCTACACCGTGGGCCTGAAGGGCGCGGCAGACGCCAAGGCGCACGATCAGGCCGAGCTCGCCAAGTTCGACATCGAGGCGGCCAAACGTTTGTACGTGCAGCGTGGTCGCAGCGCGTCGGCGGTGATCACGCCGGAGCCGGGCGCCAACAAGCCCGCCATCGGTGGCTGGACGCAGCTCCAGCGCAACGTGCCCGCGGCTCCGGCTGCAGCGCCCGTTGCGCCTGATACGCTTCCCGAGCCGGCGACGGCTGTCCCCGCAGGAGGCGCTGCTGGCGCAGCCGGCGGTGCGGTCCAGGCGCCCGCCAAGAGTGGCAACGTCTCGCCTTCGGCGGGCGCAGGCGTCACCACCACCAACACCTCTACGGGCCGCGTTCCGGTTCCTGCTCAGCGCGGCGCCGCTCCCGCGCCCGCCGCGCCCAAAGAAGCAGCACCTGTCGGCTCGGCCGGCGAAGCCAAGGGCAAGCCCTGATCATGCCGAGCTGTCTGCGTCAGTCGACCGTTCTTCGCTCGCGCGCTCTCCAGCGCGCGTCGACGGCGGTCTGTACCGTCCTTGGCTCGCTCGCCCGAGGGTTCGCTTTGACCCTGGGCGCCGCTCTGCTGTTGCAGAGCAGCGTGCTCGGGTCGGGCAGCGCCTTCGCGCAGGTGGCGGTCACGCCCGCCGAGCTCGAAGGGGTCGACGTACGCGAGCAGCTCGACAAGCCACTGCCCAAAGACGCGGTGTTCCGCGATCACACGGGCAAGCAGGTGCGCCTCGGAGACTTCTTCGACGGCAAGCGGCCCACGGTGCTCACGCTGGCGTACGCCAACTGCAAGGTCGTGTGCAGCATGGTGCTCGGCGCCGAGGTCGAGAGCCTCAAGGCGCAAGACTGGACGCTCGGCAAAGAGTTCCGCGCCGTCACCGTCAGCATCGACCCCAACGACACGCCGGCCATCGCCGCCAAAAAGCGCACGCAGATGCTGGCGCTCTACGGCAAGTCGGCCGAGGGCTGGGACTTCCTCACCGGCGACCCGGCCAACATCAAGCGCGTGGCCGACGCCGTCGGTTATCAGTACCGCTACGACGCGCGCGAGAAGCAGTTCGCGCACCCGGCCGTGCTGATGTTGCTCAAGCCCAACGGGGATCTCGCGCGCTACTTGTACGGGCTCTCGTTCGACCCTAACGACGTTCGTCTAGGGCTGCTCGAGGCGTCGCAGGGCAGGTCCATCTCCACCATCGAGAAGATGATCCTGTACTGCTACATGTACGACCCGATCGGCGCCAAGTACGTGCTGGTCGCGCGCAACGTGATGCGCATCGCCGGCGCGATCACGGTCCTCATCATGGGCGCGTTCCTGTTTCTGTTCTGGCGTCGCGAACATCGCGCGCGACGCGCACGCGAACTTAAAGCGCTGCACGAGAGCGCGCACTCGGTCTGAGTCGATACGAAGGGCACATCTCGGGTGCGTCTCAACTCGCAGCCGTAAGGTCTGAAGGTCATGAAAGAAGCCACCGTTCAGCTCCCACGCCAGATGTCGACGCTCGCCGCCAGCATCGACGAAATGTATTACTTCATCTTCTGGGTGAGCGTTTTCTTCTTCGTCGCCATCATTGGCGTCGCGCTCTGGTGCATCTGGAAGTACCGCGCGACCAAGCACCCGCACTCGACCCCGCCGGGTCATCACGACGTGCTCGAGCTGTTCTGGACGTTCGCGCCGCTGCTGCTCCTGATCCCCATGTTTCACTACGGGTTCAAGGGCTACGTGAAGGCGATGGTCGCTCCCGACGACGCCATCGAGATGCGCGTGCGCGGCAAGCAGTGGGCCTGGGACTTCTACTATCCGGGCGACACTGAAGCATCGCCGTCCGAGATGGTGGTGCCGGTCTCGCGGCCCGTGAAGATGGTGATGTCCTCGCAGGACGTGCTGCACTCGTTCTTCATCCCGGAGTTTCGGGTCAAACGCGACCTGGTCCCCGGCATGTACTCGTCCGTGTGGTTCACGGCGCTCGAGACCACGTCGACGTACGACGCCAAAAGCAACAAGGTCAGCGGTGAGCCGCTCGATCTGTTCTGCACCGAGTACTGCGGCACCAGCCACTCGCAGATGCTGGCCAAGGTGCACATCGTCAACGACGCCGACTACGCCGCCTTCCTCGAAGGCAAAGACCGCGCGCCCGAGGGCAAGCCCCTGGCCGAGGTCGGCAAAGAGCTGTTCCAGAAGAATGCCTGCGGCACTTGTCACACGGTGACCGGTGCGGCTCTGGTGGGTCCCTCGTTCAAGGGCTTGTACGGCAAGAACGAGTCGTTCGCCGACGGTTCGCAAAACCCTGTCGACGAGAACTACATCCGCCAGTCGATCCTCCAACCCCAGGCCAAGATCGTGAAAGGCTTCGAAGGTAAGGTGATGCCCGCGTTCGTCCTGAAAGACTGGAAGATCGACGCCCTCATCGCCTACATCAAGTCGGTCAAGTAGTGATTGGGAGATAGTTGACCATGAGCACCGTCGCTACGACTGCGGGCGAAACGCCCAATTACCTGACCCACGAGCGTGGCCTCAAGAGCTGGCTCTTTACCCTCGACCACAAGCGCATCGGCTTGATGTACTTGAGCTCGGTCCTCGCCGCGTTCCTGCTCGGTGGCTTGTTCGCGCTCGCGGTTCGCCTCGAGCTCGCGTTCCCCGGTGAGACCGTGATGGGCCCCGAGGCGTACAACAAGGCCTTCACGCTGCACGGCGCAGCGATGGTCTTCTTGTTCATCATCCCGGCCATCCCCGGCGCGTTTGGCAACTTCGCCTTGCCGTTGATGTTGGGCGCCAAAGACGTCGCCTTCCCGCGGCTCAACTTGTTGAGCTTCTACATCTACTGCATCGGCGCCATCTTCCTCGTCTACAGCATCCTCACCAATGCGGTCGACACGGGCTGGACGTTCTACACGCCGTACAGCACCAGCACCGAGACGTCGGTCATCTCCACCACGCTCGGTGTGTTCATCCTCGGGTTCTCGTCGATCCTCACCGGCGTCAACTTCGTCACGACCATCCACACCATGCGCGCGCCGGGCCTGCACTGGCGCCGTCTGCCGCTGTTCGTGTGGGGCACGTACGCAACCAGCGTCGTGCAGGTGCTCGCGACGCCCGTGCTCGCGGTCACGCTCTTGCTCCTGACCATGGAGCGCGCGTTCCACCTCGGCATCTTCGATCCCAAGTTCGGCGGCGACCCGGTGCTGTTCCAGCACTTCTTCTGGTTCTACTCGCACCCGGCCGTCTACATCATGATCTTGCCAGGCATGGCCGTGGTCAACGAGATCATCGCCACGTTCTCGCGGCGCGCCATCTTCGGTTACATGTTCGTCGCGATGAGCTCGGTGTCGCTCGCGCTGCTCGGCTTCCTCGTGTGGGGCCACCACATGTTCGTCGCCGGCATGAGCGAGTACTCGACCATGGTGTTCAGCGCGCTGACCTTCCTCGTCGCGATTCCCTCGGGCGTCAAGATCTTCAACTGGACCGCGACGCTCTACAAGGGCTCCATCTCGCTCGACTCGCCCATGCTCTGGGCGCTGTCGTTCTTGTTCCTGTTCACCATCGGTGGACTGACCGGTCTGTTCCTCGGCACCCTCAACGTCGACGTGCACCTGCACGACACCTACTTCGTCGTGGCGCACTTCCACTACGTCATGGTGGGCGGCACGGTGATGGGCTTCGTGGGTGGTCTCCACTACTGGTGGCCAAAGATGACGGGCAAGATGTACAGCGAGAGCCTGGCGCGGGTCGCCTGGGCGCTGGTGTTCATCGGCTTCAACCTCACCTTCCTCACGCAGTTCGTGCTCGGTTCGCAGGGCATGCCCCGTCGCTACTGGGACTACCTCGAGCGCTTCCGCCCGCTGCACGGCTTCAGCTCCATCGGTGCGCTCATCCTGGGCCTCGGCTTCTTCTTGATGGCCTTCATGTTCATCAAGTCGCTCATCAACGGACCCAAGGCGCCGCGCAATCCGTGGGGCTCGGTCGGCTACGAGTGGATGACCACCACGCCGCCGCACCCGCACAACTTCGAGGTAACCCCGGTGATCCGTCGCGGTCCGTACGACTACCATCTCGCCACCGAAGAAGAACTGGCGAAGACCTGAAGAACGGCTGGAGCCTTTCATGACGACACAAGCAGGACACGGACACGACAACGAGCTGCACGGCCATCACGGCCTGCCGTATCTCGCGCACCACTTCGAGACGCCCGTCCAGCAGTTCGACGCGGCCAAGCTCGGGATGTGGCTGTTTCTCGGCCAGGAGCTGCTGTTCTTCTCGGGCCTCTTCATGGCGTACCTGGTCTTTCGACTGTGGTACCCGGAGGCCTGGTCGGTCTGCTCGCACGAGCTCGACTGGAAGATGGGCACGGTCAATACCTTGGTCCTCCTGTTCAGCAGCTTGACGGCGGTGCTTGCGGTCCGCTCTGCGCAGCTTGACAAGAAGAGTGAGGTCAGCCTCTACATCCTGGTCACGATTGCCTGCGCATTCGCGTTCTTGGTGATCAAGTACTTCGAGTACGCCCACAAGTTCGAAGCGGGTCTGCTCCCGGGCAGCTACTTCGCACCTGTCGCCGGCCACACGCACGCGAGTGTGTTCCCGCCCGGCTCGGCCGCTTACTTCTCCGTGTACTTCATGGCCACGGCCGTCCACGGTCTGCACGTCATCATCGGCATCGGCGTGTTGTTCTGGATCTGGCTGCGCAACCAAAAGGGCGAGTTCAGCGCGGAGTTCTTTACGCCCATCGACCTGGTGGCTCTGTACTGGCATCTCGTCGATCTGATCTGGATCTACCTGTTCCCCTTCCTCTACCTGATCGACTGAGGCCGCCATGAGCAGCAATCACGACGCCCATGCACACGATGGCCACGCCGATGGCATGGTCCACGTCCACGTCCATCCTGCCGCTACCTACGTCAAGATCTTCGCCGCGTTGGTCGGCCTGACCTTGCTCACGGTAGGCCTGTCGCGGGTTCACCTGGGCAACTGGAACTTCTTCATCGCGGTGGCAGTCGCCACGGTGAAGGCCACGCTGGTGGCCATGTTCTTCATGCACTTGAAGGACGACAACCGCTTCAACGTGCTCATCTTCGTGGGCTCGCTGCTCTTCATCGGCGTGTTCTTCGTCTACACCACCAACGACACGCAGCACCGCGGTCAGTGGGACGAGTCCTACGGCACCAAGGTCTACGCACCCACGGGTGAGACGGCCCCCGGCCGCGGCCAGTACCAAGAGATCAAACTCGAGGGCGGCCACGGACACGGCGGCGAGCACGGCGATCCAGGCGGCGAAGCCCACCACTGAGGTCCGCGTCATCTCCAGCATGTACGCGGCGCGAGAGCGCACCGGTCTCGCCACGAGCGTCAGCATCCTCTTGCTGGCGCTCGTCGCCGTTCTCGGCCCCGGCTGTGAGCGCTTTAAGCGTAAACACATCCCGGTCGAGAGCTTGCCCGAGCTCGGGTATCCGCAGTGCGCTGGCATTGAGCCTGCGCCGGGGCGGCTACTCGCCGAGCAGCACCTGCGCTCGGGGCCCGCGCACACCGACAAGTTCATCGTCGAGCGCTTCTCGCTGCGTGACCAGGGCTGTCAGCAAACGTTTCGCTCGCGCCAGGAGTGGCCGCTCGGCACCACCGACTTCGAGGTGGTCTACGACGAGCACCTGCTGCCTCTGCGCCTCTGGAAGCGCATGACCGTGCCCATGCTCCCCGATGCGGGCGCCAAGGCCGAGCTGAGGCGCTACGAGCTGCGCAGCGACCCCGTCGGCATCAAGCGCCGCGCGCCCGGCGGAGCGGTCTCGTTCGAGCAGCTCAAGGGCGGTCGGCCCGTCGCCGTCGTGGGTCCCGGCCGAGGCGTCCTCACCATGTGGCTGCGGCGCGCCAAGCTTCGCGAGAACCAAAAAGTACGGGAGCTCATCCTCGACGTGCGTGCACTCGAGAAGATCGAGCTCGTCACGCTGCTGCGCGAGCCCGACATGGTGCACCCCGAGCTCGGCAAGGTTCGCGTGTACACGTTCTTTGGTCGCGAGACTGTGTTTGCCGACGAGCACGACACGGTGATCGGTGACCTGATGGGCATGCGCCCGCACGCCACGCTCAGCACGCCCGAGCCGCCCGCGATTCCCACGTTCGGTCCCATCGACCCCGAGCACACCCCGTAGGCACGGCGACGCTCACGGTGATGCTGGCTCGTCCGAGCCAAGCCAGCTTGCAGGCACGAACACGGTCATCGCGATGCATGCCGTCTGTACGAACCCCGGGATGCCGAACAACAAGACGCTCAGGTGCAGCCCGACGATCGCCGGCAAGACCAGCCACCGGTAGCGCGTGGTGAGCACCAGCGACGCTGCGCCGAGCTCGGTCAGGATGGTGTACCAGGCGCCCAGCGCGAACGGCCAGCGGGTGCTCGGGTAGTCGAAGGCCGGCGCGTGCGTCATCCAGTAGATCGGACTGTCGAGCAGGAAGTCGATCGCAAAGGCTTGGGCGCGCGCGCCCGACAACCATCCCCACACCTTGACCAGCGGAAACAGCTTGGCCACGCCAGCGGCCACGTACACGCCAGAAAACCAGAGCACCATCAGCTCGGTGGCCAGGCGATGTGCGGCGTTGCCACGCGCGGGCGGCTCGCCGCGTGCTCGCTTTCGGACGCGGTCGAGCGACCAGGCGTCTGCGCTCGGGCTACACGCGAGGATCAACAGATACGCGTTGAAGTAGAGCCAGTCGTCGTGGAACAAGGACATCCTGAACCAGACGTCCTGCGTCAGAAAAAAAGACAGCCCGGTGATCGCCAGCGCGAGCCGACTCAGCAGACCGAACGCGCCGAAGAGTGCGGCGACGAATCCGATCTTTGCAATCAGCCCCACGTGCTTGGTGGCGAGTTTTTCGATGCCGAGGGGAAGCGCGCTCTCCGCCCAGGGCATCACGTGGGCGGGCACCACAAAGATGGCGTCCAACGCTGGCGACATCAGTACGCTTGCGACGTGCACACACACGGCGATGCGCACGAGCGCGAGCTGCCTCGGGGAGCCTGGCGTGTGCAACCGCGCAAGGATGTGGCTCGCCGGCATGCTCACGGTGTGCGTGGAGACGAGTCGACGGTCGGCATGTTTTCAGACAGCACGCGCAGCGTTCCATCGTGTGCGTCGAGCTGGACGCGCGCCAGCCTCGGATTGCGACCGCCCGCGCGCCTCAGCATGCCGGCCACGCGCGCCGTACTCCGCGCGCCAGACTGTCCGAAGGTGCCGAGGAGCCAGCCGGTCTTGTAGTCGATGGTCAGGTACTCGGAAAAATAGGGGTTGCCCTCTCGAAGAAAGCTGATGGGTCGCGGCCCGTGCTCGCCGTCGACGATGAACACCAAGTGGGTGAGCTGCACAGGCGCGCGGTCTTCCGGCACGTAGTCGCTGAACATGGTCACGGCCGAGAACGGGTAGTGTTCGGTACGAAAACAGACGTGCCCGAGCTGCACCGCGACGAGCAGTCCGATGGTCAGCTTGCCCAGCTGGGAGATCGGAAGCTCGGCGAAGGCGCGCCGCAAAACAGGCCAGGGGCGCGCTGCGTACAGACCGAGCCACGGAAGCAGCGCCAGCTGCACGCCGAGCAACCAGGCTGGTCGCTCGGGCAACGACGCTTGCCGGTCGGCCCCGTGGAGGCAGAGGGATGTACTCAGATCGAGTGCGCTCGCGAGCACCACCAGACCCCAAAGTCGTGCCCAAACCATCGGACATCGTATCAGCGCATATTGAGCGTGCTCACGTAATAGTTTGCGGACTCTTGTTCGTGTCTGTCAGGCGTCGCTCGCAAGCGACACACGTGCTCCGCGACATGCCTCAACGATCGGACAAAAAGCCGTCGGCCACGAAATGTTCGTACGCACCGACTTCGGACTTGTCGCCTACCCACAAGAACAGTCCCGGCGAGAGAAAGGGGTACGCCCGTACGCGCGTCTGCTCGAACTCTTCGTCGGCCACCTGCATCGCCTGCACGTACGTCTCGCGCCGCAGCCGGTCGAGCTTCTGCTCGATCTCTCGCTTGACCTCTTCTTCCTGCACCGTTGCGTGGAGCTCTTCCAGCTGGCGGATTGCTTGCTCGGTGTGTCCGAGCTTGTTGAGCAGCTCGGCGTTGTTGAGTGCGAGCCAGGGCGGACCGGCACCGAGTCTGGCGGCGGCCTCGAGGTGCGGAGCCGCGCGCTCCAGCAGCGCCCGCTTCTTTGCGCGGTCTGGCTCCAGGGGCGCCAGCTCGAAGCGCAGGAGTGACCCGTAGTCCCACTGCAGCTCCCCGTCGTTGGGCCAGCGCTGCGTCGCACGCTCGAGGTAGCGTGCGGCACGCAGTCCGTTCTCCAGGCTCACCGCCACGGGGCGATAGATGGCTGCGGTCGCGACCCAGACGTAGGCAGAACGAAAGCTCGGGTCGAGCGCCAGCACGGCATCGGTGTACGCGAACACGTACTGCACCTGGCCGCGGTGCCCCAGCTCTTCGCCGAAGTAGATGAGTGACTTGCACCAGATCAGATCGGCCAGCGCCTGACGGAAACCGAGGCTGAGCACCGGCAGCCAGGCCGCGCTGGGCAGGTAGTAGATGTCTTCGTAGTGCTGTCCGGCCTTGTGTTGCGTCACGGCAGCCAGGCGCAGCGTGCGCACGCCCAGCGCCACGACCACCGAGGCGATGGCGAGCAAACCGAGGCCGCGCTTGGGGGTGTGCACTGCGCGATTCTAAGCCTGTCGCCCGCGCAGCGACAAAAGTTGATCTCGAGGAGTGCGTGATATCGTCGTACGCCAATGGGGGAGGGCGGCTCAGACAGGGTCGGGGCGGGCCGTGCTGCGAACGCAAGCGGCGCGCCGCGCACGCACGCAGCACCAGGGGCTGCGTGCGCCCGTGCCCTCTCCGTACTCGGCACCGCGGTTCTGCTCTCGCTGGTCGCGTTGTTCGCCTACGCGCCGATCTTCGCAGTCGACTTCTTTTGGCACCTCGAGCTGGGCAAGCTGATCGCAGCGCAGCACACGATCTTGCAGGTCGACAGCTTCTCGTCGGTGCACCCAGAGCGCCCCTACGTACAGTTTCAGTGGCTGTGGGAGCTGCTCGTGTACGGCGTGTACCAGCTGGCCGAGCTTCGTGGTGTGCGCGTCTTTCAGGTGCTGATGCTCAGCGGCAGCTTCGTTTTGCTCGAGCGGCAGAGCGGCCGCCTGCTGCACAGTCGTGCGCTGCGCTTTGCCTTCTGCGCGCTCGCGCTGGTGCTGTTCGAGGACCGCTTTCAGCAGCGCCCGTCTGCGACCGCCCTCGGCTTCGTCGCATTGATGCTTTCCATGTTGGTCGACCCCACGCAGCGCGACCGACCGCGCGCGTGGCTGTTCACGGGTGTGGTCGCCTGCCTCTGGTCCAATATTCACAGCGGAGAGAGTCTGCTGATGGTGCTCTGCTTCGGCGCTCTGGCGGCGGGCTCCGCGCTGTCGTTCCGGCTCGGCACGGCACCTCGAGCGCGCGCACGCACCGACGCAAGACTGCTGCTGGCTACCTGTGTGGGCGTGCTGATGTGTCCAGCCTTCATCGCAGGACTCGGCGCGTTCTCCGCAGCGATCGGACCCCAGCTGGCGACCGGCAACAAGGAGTGGCGGCCGAGCTACACCATGCTCGAGAACGGCTGGTCGCCGAGCCACGTGCTGATCGCCCTCGGGCCCACCGCCGTCATGGTGGCGTACGCGCTCGCGCAACACAGGCGTATGCGCGGGCAGCGCCTGACGCACGCACCGTGGGCAGAGTGGATACTCTGTGCCGGTCTGCTCGTGCTCTCGCAGCACGCGGTCCGCAACGCATTCTTGTGTCTGGTGCCCCTGTGTTTTTTGCTGCTTCCGCGACCCCTCGGTGCGCCTGCACAGCCGGCCCGTACGCCGCGGCTGATACCGCTGCTCGGCGCCGCGCTGTTGTTCGTCGCCTTTTACGATCACGTCGTCGTCGGCTACGGAGGCATCCGCGAGGCAGCCGAGATCATCGCCGAGGACCTCGCCCCCAACGCCTTCCCCGAAGAGCTCGCCACGTTCATGTCCGAGGCCGAGATCGAGGGCGGGTCACTCAATGACGGGCGCTGGGGCGGCTACCTGATCTGGCGGCTGTGGCCGCGCCTGCACGTGTTCGTCGATACCCGCCAAGATCTGACACCCGAGCAGTGGCCCATCTTTCTCGCGTCGCAGCACGCGGAGACGCGGCCCGAAGTGATGAACGAAGCGTTTCGGCGCTGGGGTCTCGAGCTCGCGATCTTTCGTGGCCCCACCTTCCCGCTGCTGCTCGCGCCTGCCGAGTGGCAGCTCTTGTACAAAGCGGGCGACCAGGAGCTGTACCAGCATCGCGCAGGCGTACACGCGCAGCAGAACCACGACCGAGCATCGCGCTGGCTCGATCACAAGGCGCACGCTCTCCACGTCGCCGCAGACCCAAGCTCCGTCGCCAGCGAAGTGGGAGCCACCGTGTGGTTGTCCGCGCCGACACGGGTGCGCGCGCTGGCCAAGCTGTCGCGACTGCGAGCGAGCGACAAGGAAGACGACGTCGTCGAGGGCCTGTCGCTCGAGAGTCAGCTCGCGTTCGAAACCGGCCGCTACGCCGCTGCGTCCGTCTCCCTCGAGCGTCTGCTGTCCGTGCGCGCGAACGACGTTCGTGCCCTCTACCGGCTGGCGCTCGTGAGCCACGCACTGGGCGCGTTCGACCGCGCGCGCGCCGCGCTCCGTCAGCTGTCGGCTCGGCAAGACCAGCTCTCTGTTTTGCAAAAAGGTCGCCTTGCGCTCCTCGAGCGTTCGCTGGCCGGGGAGGCCCGCGCCTTGCAGCGTGCGCCGTGAGCTCTGGCTATTTCGCCGCAGCGGGGACGAGTGATCTTGTAGACTTCGGGTCGTGGCTCTCCGAGAACGCACCTCGCTCCGCGAGATCTTACTCGGTCTCGCCATGGTGGCTGCTCTGGCTGCGAGCTACGCCCCGTCGTTCTCCGCCCCGTTTCTGGCCTACGACGACCGCTGGCTGATCGTAGACAATCCTTGGCTGCGCGGCCCCGGCGCACAGAGCGTCTGGCACTTCTTTGTCGACCTCTCCCCTGCCACGCGGATCCAGCTCGGCGCCGAGTATCTCCCGCTGCGCGATACGCTGGTCTGGCTCGAGGCGCGTGCCTTCGGCGTGTCGCCGCTGCCCATGCACGTGGTCAGCGTACTGATGTTTGCGGCCGCCGTGCTGCTGTTACGCGACACGCTGCGCAGAGTCTGGGGCCCCGGGCTCGGCACCGAGCTCGCCAGCTGGCTCTTCGCGCTGCACCCCATGCACGCCGAGTCCGTGTGCTGGTTGGCAGGACAAAAAGACCTGCTCGCGCTGCTCTTCGTGACGGCAGCGCTGCACGCGCACGCGCGCGACACCCCACACTCGCGCGCGTGGGTGCCGGTGTTGGCGGTGCTGGCCTGCCTGGCCAAGTCCATGGCCGTGGTCGTGCTGCCGCTGCTGTGGCTACAAGATGTCGTGTTGCAACGTCGACCGAGGGCATGGGTAGCGAGCGCGACGACGCTCGTGGTTCTCTCTTGTCTCCTCGTGCAAGTGCACGTGGGCAGACTCGTCGGCATGGTCGGGTCGCCGCTGGGCGGCTCTCGCTACCACGCGCTGATCAGTATGGGCCCGGTCTGGCTGCGCTACCTGCAGCAGTCTCTGTGGCCGAGCGGTCTGAGCATCGTCTACGACGTGCCGCCCCTCCACGCTTGGGACCTTCGCGCGCTGCTTGGCTACGGCGTGCTCTCGACGTGGCTGGTCATCGGCGTGTTGCGTGCTCGGCGTGGAGCATGTCTCGTGCTGTTCTCTTGGGCCTGGTTCGTCGTTCCGCTCGCACCGGTGGCGCAGGTGCTCGTGCCTCTGCAGAACGCCATGGCAGACCGTTACCTGTGGCTGAGTCTGCTCGGGCCCGCACTCTTGCTGGCACACGCCCTGGCGAACGCGCAAACAAGTCCGCGGAGGGGAGCCAGCCGCGCCACCACCCTAGTCGCAGGCGCGATGTGTGTGGTGCTAGCGGGTCTGACCTTCGAGCGCAGCGTGGTGTTCGCGGACGAGGCCTTGTTGTTCACCGAGGCCACACTGCGCACGCACGACAGCCCGCGCGCTCCCTATCAGCTGGGGATGGCGCTGCTGGCCGGCGACGACATGCGCGGTGCAGAGGGCGCATTTCGAGAGGTCCTTCGCCGCTCGCCACGAGGCCCCGTCGAGGTCGCGCGGCGAGCCACCAACAATCTGGCCAAGCTGCTCGCCGCAAGCGGACGCGCGGTCGAGGCAGAGGCGTTGCTGATCGCGGGCATCGCGCGCTTCCCCCACGACGCGAAGATGCGCCGCAACCTCCACAAGCTGCGCGGCGGGTCGAACGAAGCGAACGCTCCCGCTGCGGGTGCGGCGAACGAGCCGCTCCTCGGCGAGTAGTCGTTCGTAAATCGGTGGCCGCGGGCCTCCGTGGTAGCGTGCTGCCGTGCATGCCCCCAGCCCCGCGTGGTGTCGGACACTCGCTTGGGTGTCGTTCGCGGGCTGGCTCGTCGCGCGCACGATCACTAGCGAGATCGCGCCGCCCGGACACCCACTCTCGAGCCGGGCGCTCACGTTCTTTTATGTCGACGCAAGCTGGCTCTTGCTCGCTGCCGCCGTCGCGCTGTGGACGAGAGGGGCGCCAACACTCCGGCAGGCCTGGTGGAGCGCCGCTGCGTTGTCGGCGATCACCAGTGCCGAGATGATGGTGGGCGCGTCGCAGCGCTACCTGAGTGGGGCTTCCCGCGCCTGGGATCTCGCCAACTACGTCCAGCCCATGTGGCGTGCCGCGCACGGGCTCTCGATGACGAGTGCGGCTTACGTCGACCGTCCGGTGTGGGCCGACCACGGTGCGTTCGCGATGTTCTTGATGGCGCCCTTCACACGCCTCAGCGAGCCCGCCGCGCTGGGCATGTTTGCGCTGCAGAGTCTGCTTGCGGGCGCGAGCGTCTTGACGATGTTTGGACTCAGCCGTGCGCTCGGTCTTCCCACCTACGCCGGGCTCGGCGCAGCGGCCGTGCTGGCCTCGTCCCGCGCGCTCGCGCACGCCGCTCGCTTCGACTTCCATCCGGAGTGCGCGCTTCCCGTTCTGCTCCTCGGGCTCGCGTGGACCCACGAGCGACGGCGCACCATCCCGGCGCTCGTCCTCACCATCCTTGCCGTCTCGTTGCGCGACGTCGCGGCGCTCACCGTCGCGCTCTTGTGGGTGTACTGGGCGCTTCGTGAGCGCTCGCGCTCCGCACTGATCGTCGCGGCCGGCTGCGCTCTGGTGGCGGCGCTCGACATGGTCTGGCTCCCCCGCTGGACGGGCTGGCAGTCGTACGTTGCGCTGCACGGCTCGGTCCCCGTCGACGGGGGTCTCGCGGCCGAGACCACGGCGCTGCGCGCGCTGAGCACCTTCGGCATCGGCTGGCTGCATCCCATCGCGTGGTTTGCGGGCGCGCCCTGGGTCGTCGCCGCGGGGCTCTCGCCCAAGCTGCTGGTGAAGGGCATCGACTTTCAGTACGGCTTCTTGTTCGTCCCGGTGGCCGCGCTCGGAGCGCTTCACGCACTCCGTCAGCTGGAGGTGCGCGCTCCGCGGCAGCTCGGCTGGGCATGCGTGCTGTGGGTCGCCACGGCGACAGCGGTCAATGCTCCCGCACCTGCTTCCGTGACGCAGACCCTCGTTGCCAGCGCACGGATGTCCGCCGTGCACGAGCAGCTCGCTGCACTGGTCTCACGCGAGGGCAGCGTCGCGGCGGACGCGTGCGCGGCGCCTTACGTCATGGACCGGACGGACCTGACCTTACTGTGTCGGCTCGACGGAACACTCTTGCAGAAGACCGGCCTGGAGCGCTGGGAAGAGCCCGTCACCAGCGCGCTGTCTTCCGAGCACATCGTGGTGCGAGAGGGCTGCTCCGCCAACGGCGCGTGCGTGAACGAACAGCTACGTCGTGCACAGCACGAAGGTGGCTTCCGGGTTGCGGGTCGCGCGGGACCGTTCGTCGTCCTTCGCCGCTGAGCACACCTGCCGGATCGAACTGCCTCTGCCGTGTCACTCGGTCTCGTTCTCCACGAAGAACCCGCTCGCGTGGTACAGCTCGTTGTCGCTGTTGCTGCCAGAGGCCAGCTCGATGCGTGAGCCGTCGCCATCCCCATCGAGATCGCCGCGCGCGCGGATGATGTAAAGCGGGGTACTCGCCGGCACACCGCAGCGAGGGGAACCATCCAGGTTGACCAGCTCGTATCGAAAATACGACGGCGACGACTTGAAGCCGAGCGCGGCGAATCCTGGGTCAGCGTAGTCGCCGGCCTGCTTTTGCGGGCTAGGCGTGACCTTGTTGTCGGAGGTCCCGACCGCGCAAGCGGCTATCGCGCTATCGGCCATCCCGAAGCCGGGGCGCTCGCGCGCGTAGTAGACCGCGGCGTGGCTGAACACCTGCTTGACCTGCTCGTACGCCTCGGCCGTCTTGGCGCGCCTCACGTACGCCACGAACGCTGGGATCGCAATGGCCGCGAGCAAGCCGAGGATGACGACCAC
>JBEGTL010000011.1:0-39034 GCA_041179425.1 Pseudomonadota bacterium
CTTGGGGCACTCCGCATTCGTGTTGCCCGGACAGCGTGGGGAGCAATAGCCGTATGCGCAGTACCCGCTGCCGGTGGCTCCGCCGCACTCGCCGCTCGTCGATGGCGTGCAGCTCAGGTACAGGTCGCGCTTCGCGCACGAGAGGCGGTCGCACGTGTACTCGGTGTACGGCAGCAGAGCCGGATCGCAGGTTTCTTTGCTCGCCTGCACGCTGCCATCGCCGCAGCGTGCCCGCTTGCAGGCGATGCAGTCGTCGGTGCTGTTCAAGTTGCCGTCGTCGCACTCCTCGCCCGCGTCGACTTTGCTATCGCCGCAGCGCGGCGCCGCGACGCATGCGCCCGAAGTGCAGGTCTCGTTCGTCCCGCACTGCGTCGCGGTCTGACATGCGACACACGTCTTCGCGGCCGAATCGCAGTGCGGCTTGCCGGCCGACGTCCGTGCGCAGGCGGCTGCGGCAGCCGGGCCGTCGACCACTTTGTCGCAGTCGTTGTCGACGCCGTCGCATACCTCGGCGGGCACCGCACCGCACATGTTGCAAGCGTTCTTCACGCAGTCGTTGTCTTGGCCATCGCAGGTCTCCGCCTTGGGCGTGCAGGCTGCTGGCGCGCTCGCGTCGGCAGTGGGCCCCGTGGCGGCGTCTGGCGTGGCTGCCGCGGAGCCGCTGTCCGCGACGTCGGACGGGCTCGATGGCCTCGATGGCCTCGCGTCGTCCGCTCGTGCGTCGGCGTCGCGCGTCCCCATCGTGGGTCCGAGTGCAGCGTCGACTCCTGCACCGTTTCCGGCATCGCTGCGCGCGCTCCCCGAGGCGTCTTCCTCGGCCGCGCTGGCGCTACGCCTGCGGCACGTGTCGCCGTCCTGGTCGGACCCCGCTGGGCACTCACAGACGCCGCGGAGAGTGATCCCGCCTCGCGACTCGCAGGAGTTGTCATCGGCGCTGCACGCGCTCATCGTGAGCGCTGCGAATAGGAGAGTCGCGATCGAGAATTGCACAAGACCTCTTTGGCCAACCAGTCAGAACCAGCGAACCTTGGCTTGGAGGCCGGACCCCTGCTGCATCACGAGAGGGTGAACGGTCCAGCGCGCCGTGCCGTCGCGATCTGGGGCGAGCGCGGCACCCAGCAGACTGGTGATGGCAAATGTAAGTGGGGGCAGGGCGCCTAGCATCACCAGGGCACCGCGGTCGAGTTGTCCTTGCGCCATGGCGCAGGTTCGCTCGTCGGGGCTTGTGCACGGGCCGCCCTGCACGATGTCGTACAATCCCCAGCTCGCCAGCCCGACCCCGGCCGCGCCGCTGACCCAGCCTATCCAGCGCGGAGCACGGCCGCCCTCTGCCGAGAGCAGCACCGTGAGTGCGCCCAAAGTCAGCACGGCCGAGCCGGCGGCTGCCACCACGTACGGGGGCACCCGCGCAGAGCGCCACTCGGCCTGCGCCTCGACGTACCGGTCCGACCGGGTGAACGTGTTCACGAACTTCTCGGCCAGGTCCTGCTTGTGCAGGCTCAGTGAGCTCGCCGCCGCGAAGCAGCCGACACCCAGCGCCAGCGCGGAGCCACCGAGCCCCCACGGCATGCGCCGCCGCGCGGGCGTCGGAGCGCCGGCCTCAGGCCGCGCTGCGCTCGTTGACGCTGGTGCGAGGGGTCGCAAGTGCACGCTCAGCTCCAGCGCGCCTGCGCTCTCCACGGTGTACGGGTGACGCTCGTCTACGAACCCGGCCGCCTTGAAGGTCAGCTCATGGCGGCCGATGTCGAGCCGCTGTGAAACTTCGCCGACGGGCACGTATGGCGCGCCGTCGACCGAGACGCGAGCGACTGCCGGCTCGACCTCGAGCTTGACGGTCGCGACGAAATTGTAGGCTCGTGCGAGCAGCCGCTCGAGGTCGGCGCGCATGGCTCCTTCCAGCGGCCGGATCGTGGAGGCGAGGGCGCTCTCGAGGTAGCCGATGCTCTTGGCGTAGGTGCGTAGCTCGAATGCGCAGACGGCCAGGCCGCGCAGCGTGCGGGCGCTGGGATAGAGCGCGTGTGCCTTGGCAAACAGCGCGCTGGCCTCGGGGTAGTTGCCCGCTTCGTACTCGCTCAGCGCTTCTTCGATGGTCGGACGGAAGGACGCAGGTTCGCCGACCTCTTGAGCGCGCGTCGTGGGCACCCAGACGCCAAACCCCAGGCACGCCAGCAGTAGCCAGCTACGTGCCCGCGCGCGGGTGCCGAAAACGCTCGGGCTGTGCTTGCGAGATCGCGGGAGCGGGCAGCGCTGGAGGCTTTGGGGCGGGTCATCTATGGTCAACGCCGGCTGGACCAGCTTAGCGGGGGAGTGCACGTCGTGTCCTCGCTCGCGGCGCGCGTCGATTGCGCCGGGCTCAATGCGCCGATGGCGATGCTGCTCGTGTCTGTCGTGGCACCGGGGTAGCGGGTACCGGCATTTCGTCCAGCTGGCTGCGACGAGGGGATTGCGTGTTTTTCCCCCGCGTTCCGCCCCCGCTCGCATCACGGAGAAGCCATGCGCTCTTAGGACGGTGGCGGCAACGACATCCTGCTTGCCGACGCCACGCTCGACCCTGCTGGCGACTGCAAAAACAGCGCGATGTCGCCCAGCCTGCCGCACTGCAAAAAGATCGTGGCCGACGCGCTCGCACGTTGGACCAAGCTGCTCGCGCACATGGCCGACTCCGGGGTGCGCGACGTGGTGTACTTCTTCTACCCCCATATCGTGCCGGGGACGCTGCTCGGCGGGGACAACCCCAACGCCATCAGCGACTACACCATGCCGATGTACAAGGCGACCTGCGCTTCCACCGAGAAGACCACGGGCGGCAAGCTGCGCTGCCACTTCGTCGACATGGTGCCCGTGTTCGAGGGTCACGACGACTGGTTCGTCCCGGGCGACGTGCACCCCACGCCCACCGGGTCGGCGGCCATGGCCAAGGCCATCTGGAACGTCATGAAGGACGACTGCGTGGGGCAGACCTCCGCCGCGACCTGCTGCGCTCCCTGAGGTTTGTCGCCCCCGGCTCGGGTCCTCATGGGCCCGCGCATGGCGATGCTGCTTGCTTCCTCCGTGGCACCGGGGTAGCTGAGACCGGCATTTGTCCGGCTGGCGACGACCGCGCTGCCCGCGCTCGCCTCTCCCGCTCGGCCTAATCTTCGCTCGCGCGCCCGAGGGCGCGCTTCGAAACGGAGAGCCATGAGTACCCGAGAAGACGCCCTCGCTTATCACGCGCAAGGAAGACCCGGAAAGATCGCGGTCGTCCCCACCAAGCCGGTGGCTTCGCAGCGCGACCTGTCGCTCGCCTACACGCCCGGCGTCGCCGAGCCCTGTCGCGCCATCGCCCAAGAGCCCGACCTGGTCGCCCGCTACACCGCGCGCGGCAACCTGGTCGCGGTCATCACCAACGGCACGGCCGTGCTCGGCCTCGGCGACATCGGTCCGCTCGCCGCGAAGCCCGTCATGGAGGGCAAGGGCGTCCTGTTCAAGAAGTTCGCCGACATCGACGTGTTCGACATCGAGCTGGCCGAGAACGACCCCGACAAGCTGGTCGAGATCATCTGCGCGCTCGAGCCCACGTTTGGGGGCATCAACCTCGAGGACATCAAGGCCCCCGAGTGCTTCGTGGTCGAGCGCAAGCTGCGCGAGCGGCTCAAGATCCCCGTCTTCCACGACGATCAACACGGCACGGCCATCATCTGCGCCGCCGCGCTCAAAAACGCGGCCGAGCTGCAGAACAAAAAGATGCCCGACCTCAAGGTCATCTGCCTCGGCGCGGGCGCGGCCGCGGTGGCCTGCATGGAGCTGTGGATGCGGCTCGGCGTGCGGCGCGAGAACATCTGGATGGCCGACTCCAAGGGCATCGTCGTCGAAGGCCGCAGCGCGCTCAACGAGTTCAAGGCGCGCTTTGCCCGGCCCTCGCACGAAAAGCAGCTCTCGCTCAGCGACGCGTTCGACAACGCCGACGTGTTCTTGGGCCTCGCCACGGGCGACCTGGTCACGGCCGAGATGGTCAAAAAGATGGCGCCGCGCCCCATCATCTTCGCGCTCGCCAACCCCGACCCCGAGATCCCGTACGAGGTCGCGCGCGCCGCACGTCCCGACGCCATCGTGGCCACGGGACGCAGCGACTATCCCAACCAGGTCAACAACGTCCTCGGCTTTCCGTACGTGTTCCGCGGAGCGCTCGACGTGGGCGCGCGCTGCATCAACGAAGAGATGAAGCTGGCCGCTGCGCTCGCGCTCGCCGAGCTGACCCAGCGCGAGGTCCCCGACCGCGTACAGCAAGCGTACGGCGGCGGCCTGCTTCGTTACGGGCCGGACTACATCATCCCCAAGCCGTTCGACCAGCGCGTGCTGTACTGGGTCGCGCCCGCGGTCGCCAAGGCCGCCATCGACAGCGGCGTCGCGCGCGAAAAGCTCGACATGGTCGAGTACCGCGAGCGCCTCAAGCGCATGCTGTCGCCCACCAGCAAGCTGCTGTTCCGCATCAACGAGCTGGCGCGCCGCGAGCCGAAGCGCATCGTGTTCAGCGAGGGCGCCGAGCCCAAGATCTTGCGTGCGGCCGCCATCCTGCTCGAAGAGGGCATCGGCAAGCCCATCCTGCTCGGGCGCCCCGAGCGCATCCGGGAGAGCGCCGAGGCGGCCGGCATCAAGCTCACCGGCATGGAGCTGGTGTACCCGCGGCTCGACCCACGCGTAGAACCGTTTGCAGACATCTACCAAAAGCTGCGCGAACGACGTGGCGTCAGCCGCGCCGACGCACTGCGCATCGTGGCGGGCCGCGGCACGTACTTCGGTATGCTGATGCTGCGCGAGGGGCACGCCGACGCGGTGGTCTCGGGCCTCACGCACCGCTACGCCGACACCATCAAGCCCGCGCTCGAGGTCATCGGCGTGCGTCGTGGCGTCAAGCGCGCATGCGGCGTGCACATCGTCATCACCGACCGCGAGGTGCGCCTCTTGGCCGACACCACGCTCAACATCGATCCCGATGCGGAGACGCTGGCCGAGATCGCTTCGCAGGCCGTCGAGGCTGCGCAGCACCTCGGCATCGAGCCACGGGTCGCGCTGCTCTCGTTCTCCACGTTCGGGAGCGCGCCGTCGCCGAGCTCCCGCAAGATGGCCGAGGCCACGCGCCTGCTCAAGCAGCAGCTGCCCCACCTCAACCTCGACGGCGAGATGGCGGCCGACGTGGCGCTGTCGGCCCAGAAGCGCCGCTCGTACCCGTTCTCCACGCTCACGGGCGACGCCAATGTGCTCGTGTTCCCCAACCTCGATGCCAGCAACATCGCCTACAAGCTGATTGGCGGTGCCGAGGCCGACGTCATCGGACCCGTGCTCCTCGGCATGGACAAGCCGGTCGCGCTGCTCACCCCGGAGAGCTCGGTCGACGACATCGTCCACCTCACCACCATCGCGGTCTCCCGCGCCGTCGAGGGGTCGATGCACCTGGCCGCCCAGTAGCGGCGCCCGGGTCGCGAGCGGCCGTACGTCGCTGTTCTGCCAGCAAGCAGCCGGGCAGGGAACGAGCAGCCGGCAGGTGAGCGGAGCTTCACTCGGCCCGGCGGTTTGTACCGGATTGGGTGCCTGAGCACCGTGATACACTCCCGCGGTGAGCGAAATTGAGCGCGTTTACTCGTGGGCCGAGACGAGTATCGGCCGCGTCCGGGACCACAACGAAGATGCGTTGTTGGTGGACGGGGCGCTCTCCCTGTTCGCGGTGGCCGACGGCATGGGCGGCCATGCCGCCGGAGAGGTGGCCAGCAAGCTCGCCCTCGACACCGTGCTGCGCGTCGTGCGCGAAGGGCGAGACCGCATCGATGCGCTGATCGCCGACCCGAGCAGCAAGCCCGCCATGCGCGACATCTTGCGCATGCTCGAGGACGCCTCGCTGCTGGCCTGCCACACGGTGCACGAGGCCGGCCAAGAAGACGAGACCAAGCGCGGCATGGGCACCACGCTGAGCGTGCTGCTGCTGGTGGCCTCGCACGGCTTCATCGCGCACGTGGGCGACTCGCGCATCTACCTCGTGCGCGGCGACAAGTCCTACCAGCTCACGCAAGATCACACGCTCCAAAACGAGCTGCTCAAGCGCGGCAAGCTGACGCCCGCGCAGGTCGCGCAGGTGAAGCAAAAAAACGCGCTCATCCGCGCCATCGGTGTGTACGCGAGCGTCGAGGTCGACACGCTCAAGCTCGATGTCTTCCCCGGTGACAACTTCTTACTGTGCTCGGACGGTCTGCACGGCTACCTGCAGAAAGACGAGCTGAGCGCCATCTATGCGGGCCCGCTCGACCAGACGGCAGGGCGCTTGGTGGCGCTGGCCAACCAGCGCGGCGGGCACGACAACATCACTGCGCTGGTCGTGTCCACCAGCGATGCGCGCACCAGCGAGCGCCACCAGCTGGCCAAGCTCAAGCTCGAGACGCTGCGCGCCGCGACGCTATTTCGTTTCCTCAACTATCAAGAGCTGGTCAAGATCGCCAACCTCACCGACGTGCGGCACTTCGTCAGCGACGAGCCCATCTTTGCCGAGGGCGCCGTGGGCGACGAGCTGTTCGTGGTGTTGTCCGGCCGCGTGCGCGTGCAGAAGGGCGGCACGGCCATCGTCGAGCTCGGACCGGGCGAGCACTTCGGAGAGATGGCGCTGATCGATCGAGGCCCGCGCAGCGCCAGCGTCAGCGCCGTCGAAGAGACACGTCTGTTGGCGATGAAGCGGCGCGACTTTTTGGGCATCGTCAAGCACGAGCGCGAGCTCGGCGTGAAGCTGCTGTGGCAGTTCTTGGGCGTGCTCACCGAGCGCCTGCGCAACACGTCGCGCGAGCTGGGCGAGGCGCGCGGCAAGCTCGCGCTCGGCCTGAGCGACATGCTCGACCTCGACGACGAAGAGCTCGAGGCGCTTCCGTGAAGGCAGCAGCGGGCGCGCTGCTGAGCCTGTGCGCAGCTTGTTCTGCGCCTTCGCGACCGAGTCCTCACGACGCGGGCACGAGCTCGTCGCGTCCTGACGCCGCCGTCGCGGCCGAGGCCTGGCTGCGCGCACCTGCCGATTCGACGAATGTGACTGGCGCCGACGCAGCGAGCGCGAGCGACGCACCGACCACGGCTCTGCCTACCGCGCTGTTGCCCGCACCACGGCTTCAGCTTCGGGTCAGTGCGTTGACGGGTCGCGTGGCGAGTGGTGCGACCTCGCTCGTGGTGGGGGCGACGTTGGACGACGATGCCCCGCTGCTGCTCACACGGGGCGCACGGCTGACACTCTCGCTCGACGACTACGTGCGGGTCGAGCTCACGGGGCCGGCCCTTGCGCGGGCGTTGCCGGGTGGACGCGCGGCGCTCTTGGTCCACGAAGGCGCGCTGACCGTCGACGTCGCGCCGCGCGGCGTGCACGGCACACAGAGCGCGTTCTGGCTGGCCACACCGCTGGCGCGTGTCGACGTCGCCGACAGCGCGCGTCTGGTCGTGCGCGTCTCGAGCAAAGGTGCGGGTGAGCTGGTCGTGGTCTCGGGCCACGCGCAGCTGGCGCTGCCAGAGTCCGCCCAGCTGCTGGCGGCAGGCGCGGCGCAGTGTGTCGGTCCAGGTGGCCTCTCCGCGTTGTCGCGTCCGTTCAGCACGCTCGACCAAGCCGCGCAGCTGTTCGCGAGCGGCCCCTCGTGTGCGGGCCGTACGGGCACCGATGCTGGGCAACGCGAGCGCGCGTTGGCGGACGCGCTCGACGCGGTGCAGCAGCGAGAGCGCAGCGAGGTCAGCCTGCTCGCGGAGCACGCGCGCCTGGTCGCCGTGGGAGACGCCCGTGCGCAGGCCGTGCGCAGCGCCCTGGCCGGCTCGGCGGCAGTGCTCCTGCGTGAGCGCGCGTGGGCCGCGGTGCAGCACGCGCAGCTCGACGCGTGGCTGCTCGGCCGAGCGCCGACGGCTACCGAGAAAGACCTGCTCGAGCGCGCCCACCGGCTCGCGCCCTACTAGCCGTGACCGAGGCTGCCTTGACCGTGTCGTGGCGCGCTGCCTATGCTGCCTCGACGATGTTTGTCGTACGGGTCGTCTGGGCGAGTCTGTTTGTCTTGCTCGCCAACACTGCTGGCGCGCAGGTCGACGAGGAGCGCCTGCGTCTGATGCACGAGACCATCTCGTACACCGACGTCATCGACGCGCGCGACGGTCCCGACCCGCTCGATGTCAACGTTCACATCGAGTACACGCGCCTGCGCGACACCAGCACCGTGTACCGCGAGCAGACCAGCGACGACGGCGTTCGCGGCACCCACGCGCTCGCCCACAGCAAGCGCGAGACCAGCCAGCTGGCGATTGGCGTAGAAGTCGGGCTCTACCGCGACCTGATGACCTTCGTGCGCATGCCGCTCGTGCTCAGTGAGTCGCGCACGCTCTCGCTCGCGCGGGGCGTCACGGCGGAGCAGGCGGCGCGTGTGCTGGGAGAGGGGAGTGCCGGGCAGAGCGCCCTGTTCACGCTGCCGTTCGCGGCGCCCACGCGGGCAGGGGTCGACTACATCGCGGTGGGTGGCGCGTGGGCCATCCTCAACCAAGCGCGCCGCAGCTGGCAGCCCACGTGGGTGCTGCGCTTCGAGGGACGCCGCGCCGTTGGCAAGGTGTTGCAGCCTTGCCAGCAGGGCACGATGACCAAGACGTGCGGCACCTTGAGCAGCGAGGACCGCGACGGCGACACCTATCTCGACGGCACGCGCAGCACCAATCCGCATCCGGGGCTCAGTCGCGGCATCAGCGCACTGTTGTTCGAGACGCGTTTCTCGCGGCGGCTCGGGCGCGCGGAGCCATACGCGGGCTTCTCGTTCTTGGTGGAGTGGCCTGCGCTGCGCACGGTGGCGCGCGAGGCGTTTCAGCCCGACGGATACGGGCGTGCACGGCCTGGCTCGCAGAGCGCGGGCACGCTTGGGCTCGCGTTGATCCCGTGGGAAAACCGCGGCAGCTACCAGCGCTTGGTCCTCGACGGTCGCTTGGCCGCCACCTACGTAGGACGAGGCACCGACTACAGCCCGCTGTTCGACGCGCTCGGCTCGACGTCCGATCCTACGCTCTCGGCCTCGCGCGCTGGCGTCAACTTCCGTGGGCTGACGGAGCTCGAAGCGTACTTGCGCTACGGCGGCCAGGTGAGCCTGGAGATCCAGGCCGCGCGCTACGTGCGGTTTGGGATCGGCTCGTGGCTGCAGTGGGCCACCGATCACGCGATCACGGGGCGCGACCCATGTCGTGGCCCCAAACGAGACAACGCGGCCGAGGCGGCGGATGGCCGCGTGTGCTCCGGCGGCAAACCTGACGCTCGCGAACGCGGGGTCATCGATGCGCTGGGCAGGCGGTTCATCCTGCGCGACCAGCTGATGTTGGGTGTGTACGCGCAGGCCACGGCGACGTTCTGACGGTTGCGCTAGCTGCTGCGATGCGCACGCCGCGGGCGATCGATCAAGGGACGAGCGAGTTCAGGTAGCGCTCGAGGTTGGTGTAGACCTCGCCTGTGCGAACGCGCGGGCCATCGGCCGGATCAGCGCTGTCCAGGGTCTGCACGTCTTCCCAGGCGTTGGGCATACCGTCTCCGTCTGTATCGAAGTCCTTCGGACGGCTCGTCGCGGGTAAGCTGCCGTAGCCCTGATCTCCGATGCCGAGCGCGACCAGATCGAGCTCGGACTGGATCAGGTTGCCTCCCTGCGTGCGCACCATGGACACCAGCAACGCATCGACCTCGTCGCGCGCCGGGACGGTCGCGCCGACACCCTCGAGCACGCGCTCGTACGCGATCGAGGCAGCATCGGTGTGCACGACGGGGGCGGGGAGTCGCACGGCCTGCACAGTGACGGTGCCCTCGACCAGCTCGTTGCCCTGCGTGGAGACGTCGAGCACGCGATTGCCGTTGCCGTCGAGCAGGTTGTCTTCGAGGAAGAGGCTGAAGTTGGGGCTCCCCTTGACGAAGGCATGACTCGCTGCGCGACGCGCAACGAAGTAGTTGCCCACTGCGTTGGCTTGATGGCGACCGTTGGTGGTGCCGGCGAGGATGAAGGGCTCGTGCGAGATGGACCAGCCTTGCTGCTCGCCGACAGGGTCGGGCGCATCCCAGCCGTAGATCACGTTGTTGACCCAATCGAGCGGTCCGCCTTGGCCACGCGTCGCCGGGTCTTCACTGCGCGCGCGCGGATTGCGCGTCTTGTTGAACGCCCAGAGCGAGTGGTGGATGGTGGTCTGGTTCGACGTGAACAGGGCGCCCGCCGAGTGATTGTTGCGCTGCAGGCCCCAGGCAACGATGGACCACTGCAGTGTCAGGTTGCGCGGCCCGATGCCCTCGTCGCCCGGCATCGAGAGCGTCTCGTCGGTGCCAAAGCTGACCGAGCAATGATCGACGATGACGTCGCTCGCGCTGGAGCTGATGGCCATTGCGTCGTTGCGGTCCTGCGTCTTGATCGTGCCGCGTCGCACGCGCAAAAAACGGAGCACGAGGTCGTGCGCGCCGACCGACAGCTTTTGTCCGCGAATCCCGATGCCGCCGCCGGGGGCGGTCTGCCCTGCGATGGTGAGCTGATCTTGGGTGATGCCGAGCGCGCTCGCGAGCGTGATCCAGCCTCCGACGTCGAACACCACGGTGCGCTTGGGTTGGCTCACGCATGCGCGCAGCGAGCCCTCGCCGGAGTCGACAAGCGTCGTCACGTGGCACACCGCGCCTGCGCGCCCGCCGCGTGCGAGTCGACCAAACCCCTCAGCCCCGGGAAACGCGAGGAGCTCCCCGGTGGGCCCGCTGGTCGGTGTGTCTGCATCAGACGCCGCGCTCGCATCGGCGCGGCCCAGCCCAGGCGCTCTGTCCGCGCCACGACCGACTCCGTCCGAAGGGCTTCTGTCGAGCGGACCGCCCGATGCGCGCGCATCGCGGACGGCGGCATCGCGCAACCCGATGTCGGGCGCACGCGGAGCGCCAAGCTCGTCACCACCGTCACGTGAATGGTCCGTGCCGAGCGGCGAGCTACCGTGTGGTGCCGAACACGCCGCGAGCACGCAGAGCTCGAGCACTACGCACCACCGTGTGTTTGCAAGGACCGCCCCCTGCTGAGGCGAGAGCGTTTCGATACAGCATCACCATCGACCCATCAAATCGTGGAGCGGGCGGTCACGGTCGCCAACGGCGTCATCGTCGTGTGTACTCCCGACGAGTACTCGTCGCTTCACATAGAGCATCACGGTCCGCAAGACCGAAGGGAGCACGCGCACGCTCGATGGCAGCCGCGTCCGAATGTTCTCTACGAAGCTGGCATGGCGTTCGCTCTCAGACCCGCGGGAACGTTCTTTGTGACAGTCGGCCCAGACGTGCGGCTGTTTACCGATGTCGATGCCTTTTATCCGGTTCGTCTGATGGCGGACAGCCAGGAGGTGCGGGAGGAGATCATCGGTCGTCTCGAGTCTGCTGGCGTGGTTGTGCGGCGTGATCGAGAACGCAGCTATCTGCAGGCCGGTAACTTCAGAGGTGTGCTCGAGGGGCTGGCGAGGAAGTATCCGGGAGAGGACAAGGTCTAGCGGCCATGCCGGGCCGCCCCTTTCGAGCTGCTCGGAGGGTGGTAGCCTGGTAAAGGAATGCACTCTGCAACGCAGGCCCCTCCTGAGAGACGGTGAACATGTCAGCTGACCAAACCATCGTGGCGTTCGCGGGCCGCAGAATTGACGCACCTGGCACGCAACCTCCACGCTTCCCGAGCGAAGCGCTCGCGGCTGTGTCCACAAGGGTCGAGACGTTCTTCGACCGGCACGCGGTGCGCACGGTGGTGGGCTCGTGCGCGTGCGGTGTGGACATCCTGCTGCTCGAAGCTGCCGCAGCGCGCGGCTTCGGCACACGTATCATCCTGCCGTTTTCCATCGAACGGTTTCGTGAGACGTCGGTAGTCGATCGCGGTGCCGAGTGGGGCACCCGCTACGACAAGCTGATCGCTCGCGCCACGCACGACGGCGATGTGCTGGTGCTGCCCGAAGGCCAAGGCAGCGAAGACGACGCGTACGATCGTGTCACGCTGAAGATCATCGAAGAGACGCAGCGCATCGCCAAGCGCCTACACGCGCGCACGCTCGCGCTCGCCATCTGGGATCAGAAAGCGCGCGCGACGCACGACGCGACGCAGGACTTTTTGAACCAAGCCAAGCGCGCCAAGCTGAAGACCGAGCAGCTCTCCACGCTGCCCGGCTGAGCGTGGTGGCGCTCTCGCGTCGCGCATCGCCAGGAGCACGTAGAGCACGCCGACCGTGGTCAGGACGGGCTTAAAGCTTCGTAGGCCAGGTTCGCTCTGCGTCATACGCTCCTTCATACGTCTCCGACCAAACCTGAGCCCGCGTCACGATGGCGTCTTGCAGACGTTTGCTTGTCGCTCATGTGCCGCTCGAGCGGCCTGCCTACGACGAGCTGTGGTCGCACGTCACTCGGTTCGTGCAGGCCTGTCTTCGTGCGGACTGAGGTCCCACGTCCCCGGCGCAGCGAACGCGGGCGACTCTGCGCCACCCCGCGGACGAGCGTGGCGAGCTCGTCTGCACTCGGCCAGCAGCGCGGCGAGGGAGGTCTTGCGAAAAGGTCCGAGGATCGTCATCCGCACCAGCATCTAAAGACAGTCGTGAGAGCCCGTAACACGTCTGTTCTTAGCCGCGCGGCTCTTCGCTCAGGGGCAGGTCGATGTGCAGGTCTATCGCTCCCCGCTTTAGGGCGACCGCTGCGTCGGTTTAGGGTGAATTCGGGACGAATCAGTCAATCAATAGGCGTATGCGTCAGCGAGCGTGACGGCCAGTTCGTCATGACTTCGTTGCGCCGAAGGACCCCGCCGATGCCCCCTCTGCCACCCATCAGATCTAAAACGAGCCCGTTTCATGCGTGGATATTTTTGCTGCTCGTGGCTCTGGTCGCTCCTCTTCCGGCCGCCGCCCAGGCGACCGCAACATTGGCTCTCGGTGCACCGCGCGCCGGGTACGCCGTCGTCGCCGCGGAGTTCATGAGTCCGAGTGCAATCGAGGCGACGCTGCCGTTGCTCGCCTCGCGCGGCGTCGGCCTCGTGCTCGACTGGCCATCGACCGAGCTTGCTGCCGGGACAGAGCGCTACGCCCTCGTGCGCCGCGCCAACGCACGCGGCGTCGAGGTCCGGCCCTGGCTGCTCTTGCCCCGCGAGCAGGGCTACTGGCCCAACTCCACCAACGCACGCGAGTTCGATCGAGCCGCGCGCGTGTTGGTCGACAACTGGCTCGCTGCAGGCCTCGCCCCCGCCACGTTCGTGATCGACATGGAGATGCCCCTCGCGCGCGCGCAGCGGTTTGCCGACCTGGCCGTGGCCCTCGACATCGGCGGGCTCACGAGCTTCATGCGCGAAGGGATCAATCGCAGCCAGTACGCGGACGCTACGCGTATCTACCGCGAGCTGGTCGACTACCTACACAGTCGCGGCTTTCGGGTCGAGCTGAGCACGCTGACGCAGGTGCTGGACGACTACGGCGACGGCGACGACGGACTGCGTCAGGCCATGAACATCCCGGTCTCGGGCGTCGCCTGGGACGTCTGCACCTTTCAGCTGTATCGCACGCTCAACTCGTTCGTGCTCGGAGGCACGCTGGGGCCGACCACCTCGTACTACGTGTTCGACTACGCGCTGCTCGCGCGGCAGCTCTTTGGTGGGCGTGCGGGCGTCGGCATCGGCATGACCGACCCCGGCGACTTGGCGCCGGCTGCGCCGACGTACGCGAACCCGACCCAGCTGCGCGAGGACATCGACGCCGCGAGCCTCGCGGGCATCGCGCGTGCCAACATCGGCTTGTACAACCTGCGCGGCATCGTGCGACGCACGCCGAGTGGCGATTGGTTCCCCGCGCGCAGCGCCTTCATCTTGCCCCCGCTGCCCGACTTGCCCACCGTGCTGACCCACACCACGTCGCGCACGCTCGACCTCGCGCTTTAGTAGGGTCTCGCTAGGGCTGCGTCAGTCGTCCTCGCCGTAGTCGAACGTGATCTCCTCGCCCGGCGCAATCTCCACCAGCGCGTACAGCTGGTGGCCCCAGAAGTACGCGTTGGGTGAGGCGGCGTGATTCAAGAAGCGCAGCTCGTTCTTGCCGTCGATGCCCACGAGCTCCCCGTCGTCGTACTGCACCCACAGCACGTAGGTGCCGTCGTGTAGCGTGCGCTCGCCCTCGTAGTCGCCGATGTACGTGTCGGCGAGGATGCGCCCGATGGCGAACACACCCTTGCCGTGGATCGGACTGTCGCGGACCTCGACCAGAACAGACACGCGGGTGTCGATACAACGGGCGCCGCAGAGACGCCCATGCTTTCAGCGTGGGGCCACGGGCGCGATGGTTCAGCCTCCAGCCGACGTTCCGGACCGGACACCCCATGCGCGTGCCCATGACCAGATACCGGTCGAGTTCGGAGCTTCGCCCATGGAGTGGCTCGCCTGTCTCGCCCTGGCGGCCAACTTCACCTCAGTTGTGGCCAGTCGCGCGCGGTCGCACAGCGCCGCCCCCGAGGCACGCGCCTGCACCGGCTCACCCCGAGCCGCTAGCCCGCGTCGGAGCCCTTGTTTGCCCGATGCGCGACCACTCGTTTGTACGCCTCGCGCCGGTCGATGCCCAACACGACGGCCAGCTCTTTGGCGACTTCGCGCGCCCCAAGCCCGCTCGCGAACCGCGCATCCATCAACGCCACCGGGTCCACGGGGACAACCACCAGAGGCGTCGCGTCTTCGTCGTCGACCTCGTCCGACTCGCGAGCGCCTTCGATCACCAAGGTGAGCTCGCCACGAGGCGTCTCGCTGAAGCGCTCACACAGCTCGGCCAGCGTCCCCCGAGCGACCTCTTCGTGCAGCTTGGTCAGCTCTCGACACACGGCCGCCCGTCGCGTCGACCCACACGCCTTCTGTAGATCGATCAGCGTGTCCACGAGCCGCGTAGGAGCCTCGAACAACACGCTCGTCAGCCGATCTTCGGCGATTGTGCGCAGTGCCTCGCGGCGACGTTTGCCCGACCGCGGCAAGAACGCCACGAACCGAAAGTGATCGGCGGCCACGCCCGCCACACACAGCGCAGCCATCACCGCGCTCGCGCCCGGGATTGCCTCGACGCGCACACCACGCGCGACCGCAGCGCGCACCAGCTCGCTGCCGGGGTCGCTCACCAGCGGTGTGCCCGCGTCGGTCACCAGCGCGTAGCGCTTGCCGTTTGCGAGCTCCTCGGCCAGCGTCTCGATGCGGCTCTCGCTGGTGTGTGCGTGCAGCGACGCGAGCGGCGTCTCCACCGCGTGGTGCTTGAGCAAGATGTGGGTGCGCCGGGTGTCTTCGGCCAGCACGCACTCGGCCTCGCGCAGCACGCGCAGGGCACGCAGCGTGATGTCTTCGAGGTTGCCGATGGGTGTGGCCACCACGAACAGCGTGCCGGTCACGGCTCGAGCAGCTCGTTGCCGAGCGTGTCTTCGAGGTACTTCTTGAGCCGGCCCTGGAGCCGCTTTTCGAGCTGTCGCACGCGCTCGCGACTCACGCCGAAGTCGGCGCCCAGCTCTTGCAGCGTGCGCGGGTCCTCCGCCATCAAGCGCTCGTAGAAGATCTGACGTTCTTTGCCGATCAGCGTCTCGCCAAACTTCTTCATCTCGTCGTGCAGCAGCTGGCCAATCTCTTCGTCGGCCAGCAGCTGGTCGACGCGCTCGCCGAGGGCAGGCATGAGGTCGACCCGCGACTGGCTCTTGCTCTCGTCACCGGCGACGGGCGTGTCGAGCGACATCTCGCCGGCCGAGAGCCGACGGTCCATGCTGTTGACGTCGTCGACGCTGACATCGAGGTTGGCCGCGATGGTCTCTGCCGTGGGCTCGATGCCCATCGCCGACAACCGCGCCTTCTCTTTGCTCAGGTTGAAGAACAGCTTGCGCTGCGCCTGCGTGGTGCCCAGCTTGACCAGCCGCCAGTTGTTCAAGATGAAGCGCAAGATATAGGCGCGAATCCACCATGCCGCGTAGCTGGAGAGCTTGACGCCCTTGTACGGGTCGTACTTCTTGACGGCCTGCATGAGGCCGATGTTGCCCTCTTGGATCAGGTCCATCACGTTGCGGTACGCGCGGCGGTAGTCGTACGCGATCTTCACCACCAAGCGCAGGTTGCTGGTGACGAGCTGGCGCGCGGCATCGACGTCACCCTCTTCGCGGTAGCGCACGGCGAGCAGACGCTGCGCTTCGGGGTCGAGCACCGAGTAACGATGCACGTCGCGCATGTACGCCTGCAGTGCGTCGTAGCGGGTGAGCGAGACCGACGTATCGCGGGTGGCGACAGCGGCGGGCAGGTCGTAGCTGGGCTCTTCGTCGAGCTCGCGCTCGGCCTCTGGCTCGAGCTCATCGTCGTCGACGACCTCGCCCTCGAGCACCTCGCTGTCTTCGTCTTGTTCGTGGCGCGGCTCACCGTCCGTCGCGGCGACCTCGTCACCGTCGTCGCGACCGTCTTCGGCCGCGCTCGAGAAGCCGTCGACGTCGTCGTCGCGCTCGCGATCGGCCTCACGCTCGGACGAGGCAACCGCTTGTCTCGGTGTCGCCGCGCGCGACTTGGCGCCCGCGCGCCCGCTGCTCGCACGCGGCGCTGCGCCTGCACGCGTGCCGCTCGCGCGCGGCTCTGCAGGTACGCCCCGAGGAGCGCTCGGCTCTGCGCGCGAGCCCACCACTACCTTCGGTGCCACAGCTGGTCGCTTCTTCGTCGCCATCGTCGGAGGCCCACCTTAGCGCGCGCCTGTCGCCTGCGCTTTTGTTCGTCTGTCGAGGCGAGCTTTGCGTTTCAGGGCAGCGCCCGACCGTGACCCCGCCGGGGCAATGGCATCGATGGGCGACGGGGCTGACGGCGTGCGGAAGTGATGGGGCGGGCCTGCCCACCACGTTGCTCACTCGTCGTCGTCTGGGCCCGGGATGGCAGCCGGCGTGGCCGGCGAGCCGCCGGCTGGAAGACCTTGGTTTCCGGCAGGCAACGCACGGGCGGCGGAGAGCGTGCCGCTCACGCGCAGCTGGTAGGAGCCGTCGGTGGTGCGCGCCGATGCCAGCTGCTGTCCGCCCGAGCCTTCGAGCAGGGCGAACATGGTCTTGGTGCGCGAGGTCTTGTTGCGATACGCGTCGGTGAGCTTGAACTTGAGCAAGATGCCCAGCCGCGAGCGCGTGAGAGGCTGCGTAAAACGAATGTCGCCGCTGCCGTCCAGCTTGAGGTCGGGGCCGTTGGCAGTGAGCTTCTTCACCGTGCCGGTGCCCTCCTTGACGTCGAGCGCGATGGCCACATTGCCCGCGTCGATGGGGTCGATGGTGAGCCCGCCCATGTTCCCGACCTTGAACTTGGCCTTGCCGTCGCCGACGATGAGCTTGTCGATGGTCAGGCTGACTTTGCCATTGGTCTTGGTGGCTTGTTTGCCGAGCGTGAGATCGAACTCCCCGGTGAGCGTGCCCTTGGTGGGCAGCGAGATGAGCGACTCGAGCACCGCGAGCTTGGACAGGTCGACCTTGGCCAGCGTGGCCACGACCTGTTTTTCGTCGCCGCTCTCTTGGTAGGTGCCTTCGATCTCGCCGCTACCGAGCTCCGCGCCAAAGCTGAGCTTGGTGGTGCCGGTGAGCAGGGACAAGATGCCGAGCCGCGCGTGTGCGACGTCGATCTTGATCGCCTGATCGACGACGGGTGTGCCCTTGGGATCGGGCGGCGTGGCCAGGCTCTCGGCGGCTTGTTTGCGCACCTTGACCTGCTCGAGCTGCACGCCGGTGAGCCAGTACGGCGACAGCGCGCCAATCTCGAGCGTGTAGCCGCTGCCGCTCTCGGTGACCTTGTCGATCAGAAACGCGGCCAGTCGCTCGTAGGGGAAGGTCCAGTAGGCACACAGCCAGAACGCAAACCAGAAGAACGCGTTGTAGCCGAGCAGCGACAAGATACGGTCGCGGCTCATGGCTTGGCTCCGGGCTTGGCGGGCTTGACGTTGGTGCGCTCGTACGAGGCCAGACCCAGATCGAGCTTGTACGAGTCCCCGGCGGAGTAGTGCTCGATCAAGAGCTTCTCGATGGCGAGCGGCGAGGGCTCCTCGGCGATGCTGGTCAACAGGTGCATGATCGGACGCAGCCCCACGTTCGAGAAGCTGACGCGCACGCTCTGCCGGCGGTAGCCGTTGGTGACCTTGGGGTCGTCCTCGAGCGTGCGTCCGACCTCCATGCCCTCGTCTTTGGCGCGACTCTCGATGTACGCCGCGAGCGCGGGTGCCTTGTTGCGGAAGCGGTCTTCGGTCGCACGCCGCTCTGCATCGCGTTTGGCCAGCAGCTCGGCCGAGCGATCGATGTCTGCCAGCACGAGGCGGATGGCGTCGCGCTCTTCTTCGACCTCGCTGAGTGCAGACGTGGTGGTCCACACCGCACCGAACACGATCACGGTCAGCAACACGCCGCCCATGGTCGACAGCAGCTTGCGCTCGCGATCGGACAGGTTGTCCCAGCCCTGGCGCACGCTCTCGGTCCACTCGAACATGGCTAGCCTCACTTTGTCTTCTTGCCCTTGGTCTTTTTGGCACCAGGGCAGGCGATCACGCCTTCGAGTGTGTAGTTCTTGCGTTCGCCCATGGACGACGTCTTGCCGCGCTCGACCTCTTCGATGCAGTCGTGTGCGTCGAGTGCCTCGGCGACCATGTCGCGCGCCGTCAGATCGGGGATCTGGCCCTGCAGCGCAAAGGTCCCGGTCTGACCGCTGTCGTCGATGGTGATCTCGAGCCGTCGCGCGTCGTGCAGGATGGTGTCGGGCACCGCCGCCGAGATCGCGCCGAGCGCACGGAACGCGTCGAAGCGGGGCAGTGGGTCGACCTTGATGCCGCCACCCTCGAGCAGCTCGCGCGCTCGTTTGGGGCTCTGTGTGCTCTCCGCGAAGTGTTGCTCGGTGACCTTGCCAAGCTTGCCGGCGAGGGCATCGCGCTCTTCGGACAGCGCCCGGTACTGGGCCCACACGCTGAACGTGTAGCTCATCATGATCGCCAGCACGCACACGGCAGCCAGGAGCGCGTAGTCGCGCAGCTGACTCATGCCGCGCGGCGGAGCGAACTTGCCCTTGCGCAGATCGATGCGTTTGCCGCGGCGCGCGGTGCGACCGGCGAGTGCGAGTGCGCGCCCGAACAGCGGCGACGGCAAGAGCTCGCTGCCCATCACCACCGGCAAGGTGACGCTCTCGACCGGGATCGACAGCGCTTCTTCGATGCGCGCGAGGATCGCGGGGTCGTCGGCACCGACGCCCATCACGATGGCCTTGTCGATGATCGGGCCGCCCTCTGCGCGGTACTTCATCAGGGTCTGATGGAGCGCAGTGCGGAACATGAACGGATGGGCGAGCGCGCCCTCGGCGCCTTCGTTCAGCGTGCGGCCCAGCTCGCAGCTCTTGCCGCGCACGATGCACACGTCACTGGTCAACGTGTCGAGGTGCAGCAGCAGCACGGTGCCCTCGTCGGGGACGCTGAGGAACGTCAACAAGCCGTCGAGCGCGGCGCCGCCGACCGCGAGCTCGCGCGGCTCGATGCCGGCACCGGCGAGCAGCGCGAGCGTCTCGGCCACGGCCGCCTCGGGCACCGCCGCGGCCAGCAGCATGAACTCGCTGCCGCGTGCGCCCACCTCCTGGTAGTCGAGCACCGCCTCGTCGATGGGGAAGGGCAAGAGAGGGTCGAGCTCGAAGGGCAGCACCTCGGCGATGCGCTTCTTGGCGGCCTGCGGCACCGAGATCGTGCGCAGCGACGCGCGCGCTCCGTCGACTGCCACCACACAGGTGTCAGGCGCCTCGGGCAGCTGCGCGTAGAGCTCGCGCAGCGCCGCTTGGATCAGCTCGACCCGCGGTGCGTCGGCGGTCAGCGCCTCGATGTTGACCTCGAGGTAGCGCTCGACGCCCAGTGAGCGCAGGCTCGAACGAATGACTGCGCCGCGAATGCTGCGCGCGCCGATGTCGATACCCAGTGTGATGGCCATGGCCGGCTTTCCTTCGAGTCAGTCGAGTCGGTAATAAGCGAAGATGCCCAGCGGCGGTAGCTTGCTTGCGTTGGGCGGGGGTGGAGTCCACTTGGGGTCGGTGTTGATGACCGCGCGGATGCGGCGCTGCGCGTTGCCCGCGCGCCCCGTCACCTCGATGGTGAACATGTTCCCGGAGGTCTGAAAGGCGCTGCGCAAGATGCGCATGGCGTTCTCGTCGGCGACCTTGATGGGCGTGAAGAGCATGGACGCCGAGCTACTCTTGCCGCCGCCTGCACCACCGAGCAGGCCTCCGAGCCCACCGGCCCCACCCGCGGCGCCACCGCCGCTCGCGCCGCCGGCGCCGCCCGTGCCACCTCCGAGCAAGCCTTGCAGCATGGAGTAGAGGCTGTCTGGCTTACCCGCGACGAAGTTCAGGAAGTCGCTCGAGCGCGAGAACCACGGCACGCCGCCGGCGATCATCCGTGCGGTGCCCAGGATGTTGGTGAACTTGAGTGGCTCGACGCCGCTGGGGTCGTTGCACAGCGGTTGCTCGCGAGTCTCGTTGAACGCGCACAAGCGGGACAGAATCAAGGCCGGCTCGGCCTCGTTTGGGTTCACGCGTTGGGAGCCGTAGATGGAGACCTGCCGCCGCGCGGGGTCGTCGACGTCGGGCTCGACGAACGTGGCCCACACGTCGTCGGTCATGCCGTGCACCAGCCGCAGCTCCTCGAGGGTGTCGAAGGGTGCGTTTTTGATCGTGTACGGCTCCTGCTGCTGCCGGTAGTAGTTGCGGTCTTCGGCCCCGCTGCTGGCCGACGCGAACAGGATGGGGTCGTAGACCGCGCGCGTGTCGTCTTGATCCCACCAATCGAAGATGTTGCTGAGCAGATCGAGGCGCGAGGTGTTCGCGCTCTTGTCGTCGATGGTGGCGAACAGGGGGTCGTACTTGTTCGGGCTCGGCGCGTAGCCGCCGATCAGGCTGTACAGCTGGACCCCGACGTGAGCTTGGCTCGTAGGCAGGTCCTGCATGCGCGGATCGTTGACGTTGATCTTGCCGTTCTCGACGGCGGCCAACACCTCGAAGGTGCCGTGCACCTCGCCGAGGCCCTCGGTCTTTTCGATGTCGACACCCGATGCCGCCACGTCGGCCTTGGAGGCTTCGTAGTTCGCGAACGGCGAGAGCAGGGCATCGGCGAACTTCCACACCGGCAGCTGCGGCGGAGGACGCTTGAGCATCAGCTGATACGGGCCGGTGAGCAGCTGGCGCAGGTTGCGCTCTTGGCCGATCAACATCCGCGTCAGGTTCACGCCGCTCTTGGCCAGGTACTCCGCACGCAGCTGATCGCGCTCGGCGGTGGCCGCGGTGAAGCTCATGCCGGTGGTCTCGTGCAGGTCGGTCACCAAGATGGCGAGCACCGCGATCGCGATCAACGCGAGCAGCAGCGCAAACCCCTCCCGCTTGGTCCGCTGCCTTCTTCGCATCCCCGAAGGAAGGCCAAACAGGGGTGCATGGGGGTGGAGACGTGGTGCGAGGCGCCGCCGGTTCCGAGGACCGCCCGGAGCGTACTCTTGTACGTGAGGACGGACCGGAGGAAGCGGTGGCGGATCGCGCCGCGTATCCGCCCCCAGGCGCCCCTGTTTAGTACTTGCCATGGTTCATCGCCCAGTTCATGGGGAGGATCGCGCGCGTGACGAAGGTCTCCTTCTTCTCGGGATTGGCGAGCGAGGGCACCGTCAGCTTGATCTTCACCTGCGTGGGGAGCCTGTTTTGTTGGCCTATCCCCGTGACCGCGTCCCAGCTCTTGACCCACTCCCAGCTCGCCGAGTCGAGGTACTCGATGTCGAACTCGAGCACGTCGGTCAACATCACCTCGGTGCGCCCGCCCTCTTGCGGCTTGTCGTCGATGCGCGACTGCATACGCCGGGCGAGCACCTTGGTCTTGCCGTCCGGGTCTTCCATCACGAAGTAAGACAGCTCGTTCTGGTCCGACTCCTTGGCGTCGCGATACACGCGCGTGTGCGAGACCGACGTGAAGTCGATGCGGTCGCCCAGGCTGCTGTCTTTGCCGATGAACGTGGTGCGCATGCCCACCAGCGACGCGCTCACGTTTACGTGCGTCGACACGTAGGCCATCGACAGCTCGCGCACCATGCGCTCCATCGCCATGCGCAGCTCGTGGTAGCGGTCGAGCTGCGTCTCGAGCGTGCGTTTTGCGCGCGAGGTCTGCGAGAAGCCGCCGTACACCAGCGCACCGACGATGGCGAACATGGTCATCGCGACCATCACCTCGATCAGGGTCATGCCCAGCCGACGCTGCCGTGTTGCGCGGCGGCTCATTTGCTCTTGCTCGACGTGCTGGGGGTGGTGACCGGTGTCGCCGTGGTGCTGGTGGTCGTGGTGATCGTGGCCGCGTTGGGGGTGCCCGTCTGCGCGTTGGGATTGTCCTCGTCTTGCTCCTGGACGATGATCTGCGCTTCGCTCACGAGGAACTGAACCACCTCGAACGCCTGTTCCTTCTCGCCTTCTTTCCACTTCACGGCCACCGAAGCGCGGCGCACACCCTCCTCGATCACGGGCTTCATCAGGGGAAAGGCCAGGCCCATCACCATCGATGACATCGGGTCGAGCATGCTCTCCTCTTCGCGCTCTTCTTTGGTCTTTTTGTCGTCCTTGCCCGTGCTCGCGAGCTTTTCGTCTTTGCTACTGCGGCCGCCAGACAACATGTCGGTGATGCCCGAGAGCCGGTCACCTGGTTCTTGTTTGCTCAGCTCCGCGAGCTGGTCGATCATGCCGGTCGGCTTGCCTTGGCCGCCCTTGTCGCCGTCCTTGTCGCCGTCCTTGCGGTCGCCGTCGTCTTTGTCTTTGTCTTCGTCGATGTCGGGGAGCTTGATGCGCTCGACCTTCCACTCGCACGTGTAGCCGTCTTTTTCGCCGTCCTCGCAGCACTCGTCGCGTCCCTCGATGAGCTCGCCAGGCCAGCCCTCCTTGGCGACCTGCTCTTCGACCTCGGCCATCTTGCAGCGCGCCAACAGGCTCGCGATGGTGGTGGTGCGCGCCCGCTGCGCGATGCGGATGGCGCCCGCTTCACTGGTGAACAACGACGCCAGACCCACCGCGAGGATGACCACTGCGATCATCACCTCGAGCAGCGTAAAGCCCTGGCGGCTCTTTGCTCGCGTGCCCTCGCGCGTGCGAAGAGACGGTGAACGTGGGTCGCGCCTCACTGGCGATCCTCCAGCTCGGTCGAGTCTTCGCTCTTCTGGTTCGGATCGTCGAGCAGCACCTCGGGCTCGTACGGGGCGTTGTGGATCTTGCCGCGTCCGGTGAGCGGGTGAATCTCGATCGAGTAGATGATGTTGCTGCGGTCGACCAGCTGCACGACGGCGTGCTGGGTGAGGCCATTGGGGAAAAAGAACAGGTCGGCCTTGCCCTCTTCGCGAGGCTTGGCTTCGTGCGCGACGATCACCTTGGCGATGCGGATGTCGTCGCCCACGGGCTGCGTGCTGAAGCGCGTGAGCGGCTTGCCGCTGGGTGCGAGCAGCTGGGAGAACGGCGACGACGGCAGCGTGAGCACGTCTGGCTTCTCGATCCTCTGGCGCGCCAGCTCCCAGGGGTCGACGCTGGCGCCGCTCTCTTCGTCTCGCGCGTCCTCGCCGTGTTTGTCTTTGAACGCGCGCGCGGCCTCGGTGCGCAGCGGCGCGTCGCTGCGCACCAGCGTGATGCGCCCGTGCGCTTCGCTCACCGCATAGGTCTCGCGCTCGAGATCGAGCGTGATGCGTACGGTCGTGCCCTGCGTGAGCGCGCGGTGGTAGGCGTAACGAGTCAACGAAGCCATGCGCACGCACGCGCTCTGTAAGCCCGCCTTGGTCAACGACCCGATGCCCACCGACGCCGCAGTCGACCCGATCGCGATGATCACGACGACGACCATGATCTCGATGAGAGTCAGGCCGGCGCGTGAGCGAAGCGTGCGGTCTCTCCGCGCGCGAGCGGAGAGTCGATGGCGTGGGGCACGGGTCGTCAAAGCCTTCTACTTTTGGTTCTTGTCCTTGGGGATGTCGTCGGCCGTGTCGAACTCGCCGTCGGGACCTGCGGAGCGCACCGTGATGTCGGTGCCGTCACACGAGATCTCGAAGTCGTGGTTCCAGGGATCTTGGGTGGCCGTGGACTTGTCGATCTGCTTGTCCTCGAGCAGCTGCGGCATGGTCGCGCAGTCGGTGTTGTTGGTGGCGATGTACAGGGTGACGGCGCTCTTGACGGTCTGCACGGCGCTCTCCGCGCTCTTGACCTTGGCCTGCTGAAGCTTGGGCAAGACGGCGATCGCGACACCCGTCGTGACCAGCGCCATGATCACGACCACGATCATGATCTCGATCAAGGTCATACCGAGCTGACGCGCACGGCGGAGTGCTGCGCGGCGGCGCTCGAGATGTTCGGTGCGGGAGTCTTGCTGGAGCATTTCTAAGGCCTCTCTGTTCACATCACGTTGTCGTCGTCGAGGAAGGAGCCGCTCGGACCTGCACTGAGCACTTCGATCTCGGCGTGTTCGCCGGGTGCGCAGCGGAGGTGCGGAGGGTTGCCCCACGCGTCGAGGGGGGGTTGACTCAAGTACTGCACGCCGCTCTTGGGCGGGTGGACCAGCTCGTTGGCGTCCTCGGGACAGCGCCCGAGGTCGGCGATGAACGCGCGCGTGGCGGCCTCGACCTCGCCCAGCATGGCGCGCGTCGCGTGCACGTCGGCGCGCCGCCCGCCCAGGAAGTACGCCGCGTACGACAGCGCAAACACCGCGCACAGCGCGACCAGCGGCAAGAACTTGCGGCGCGAGACGTAGACGCGCAGCGGGCGATGCGCGCGCTCCCAGGGGAGGGCGAGCCGAGGACTGCGTTTGGAGCTGTGTTTGGCCATGCTCAGTTCCCCGTCACGAACTCGTTCATCTGCATGAGCGGCACGAGGATGGCGGCGGTGATGCCGCCGTTGATGCCGCCCATGATCAAGATCATCAGCGGCTCGAGCAGACTGGTCATGGTGGCCACCTGCGCATCGACTTGTTGGTCGTAGGCGTCGGCCACGTTCTCGAGCATCGCCTCGAGCTCGCCGGAGCGCTCGCCGATGGCGATCATGTGGGTGACGATGGGCGGGAAACGTTTGCTCTGCGCGAGCGGCTTGGCGATGGACTCACCCTCGCGGATGGCCTCACGCGCGTCGGACACCACGCGCATCAGCTCGGTGTTGCCGAGCACGTTGCGCGTGATCTCGAGTGCCTGCAGCACGGGCACGCCGCTCGAGAGCAGAGTCGACAGCGTGCGCGCAAAACGAGCGCAGGCGACCTTGGTGGTGAGCGGCCCGACCAGCGGGGCCGTCAACATCATGATGTCCCACTGCTTGCGTCCCTCGGCAGAGCGCAGCCACTTGCGAAAGCCGTAGTAGATGCCGACGCCGCCGCCGATCAGCAAAAACCAGTACTGCGTGAACACGGTGCTGACGAACATCAAGAGGCGCGTGTACCAGGGCAAGACTTGCCCGAAGTCTTCGAAGATGGCCGACACCTGCGGCACGACCACCGTCATCATCACGGCCACCACCAAGAAGCTCATCACCGTCATGACGATGGGGTAGGCCAGGGCGCTCGAGACCTTACTCTTGAGCCGCGCCTGCGCCTCCAGCACCTCGGCCAGGCGTGCCAGCACCACGTCGAGGTTGCCCGAGGCCTCGCCGGCCGCGACCATGTTGACGTACAGGTCTTGGAAGATCTTGGGGTGCGCGTGCAGCGCGACGTTGAACGCGATGCCCTCGTTGACCTTGTCGCGTGTGTTGGTGAGCGCGTTGCGTAGGTCTTCTTTTTCGGTCTGCTCGATCAGCGCATCGAGCGCCTCGACCAGCGGGATGCCGGCCTTGAGGAGGGTGGACATCTGGCGTGTAGCCAGCGCCAGATCGGTCTGCGAGACGCCCGAAAACAGGCGCTTGAAGCTGATGTTGCGCGCATCACGTTTGGTGGCCGCCGCTTCTTCTTCGAGCTGCGTGACCAGCACGCCCTGCCTGCGCAACGCGATGCGCAGGCCCTTGGGGCTGTCGGCGTCATCGATGCCCTTGACGTCTTTGCCGGCTGCGTTGATGCCGCGCCATGCGTAAACCGCCATGTGCTACTCCAGGTCGCCGGCTTGGGTCGCGGCAAGGACTTCTTCGAGACTGGTGACGCCGGACAAGACTTGGCGAGCACCGTCTTGACGCAACGTACGCATGCCGCCGCGGATTCCCGCGCGCGCAATCGCGAGCGAGTCGCTGTTGTTGTTGATCTCCTTGCGGACCTCTTCGCTGACGACCAGCAGCTCGTAGATGCCCATACGGCCGCGGTAGCCGGTGTGCGCACACGCTTCGCAGCCGGCGGCGCGATAGAACAGCGGGCGCTTGCCGCGCTCGTTCTCGGCCAGCAGCGAGGCTGCGTCGACCAGGTCTTCGGCCCCCGTGCCAGGCGCAGGAGGAGGCGGCGGAATGCTGCCCGGGATGGGCGGAAAGCCCGTGGGGTTGATGCCGAGCGAGCGCAGGTCCTCGTCGCTCGGCATGTACGACGTGCGGCACTTCTTACACAGCTGCCGAACGAGGCGCTGTGCGAGCACCGCCATCAGCGACGACGAGATGTGGAACGGCTGCACGCCCATCTCGACCAGGCGTGTGACCGCGCCAGCCGCGTCGTTGGTGTGCAGCGTGCTGAGCACCAAGTGACCCGTCAGCGAGGCGTGGATCGCGATCTCTGCCGTCTCGTGGTCGCGAATCTCGCCGACCATGATGATGTCGGGATCTTGGCGCAAGAAGCTGCGTAGGCCCGAGGCGAAGGTGAGGCCGATCTTCGGCTGCACGTGTACCTGACCGATGCCTTTGAGCTCGTACTCGACCGGGTCCTCGACGGTGAGGATGTTGACGTCGGGCTGGTTGACCTTGTTGAGACAGGCGTAGAGCGTGGTGGTCTTGCCCGAGCCGGTGGGACCCGTCACCAAGATGATGCCGTTGGGGCGCCGGATCAGGTGCTCCATGGTGGCCAGCTGCTGCGGGTCGAAGCCGAGATCCGTCAGGTCGAGCAGGATGTTTTCTTTGTCGAGCAGACGCATGACGATGCGCTCGCCCTTGGCCGTGGGCACCGTGGACACACGTACGTCGATCAGCTTGCCCTGGATCTTTTTGGTGATGCGTCCGTCTTGCGGCAGCCGCTTCTCGGCGATGTTGAGCCCGGCCTCGATCTTCACGCGCGCCACGATGCTGGGCAAAAAGCCCTTGTGCGCGTGCTTGACCGGGTAGAGGTCGCCGTCGATGCGGTTGCGCACGATGACTTCTTTGTCGGTCGGCTCGATGTGAATGTCGGACGCGCGGTCGCGCACCGCGTTGTAGAAGAGGTTGTTGACCCAACGAATGACCGGCGCCTCGTCGGTCATGTCGATCAGGTCTTGCAGCTCTTCTTCGTCCTGCTGACTCGACGAGTCGGCCAGGGCGTTTTCGTCTTTGCGCTCGTACACGCGGTTGATCGCGCGCTCGATGGCGTCGAGCGGCGCGGCCACCGCCGTGATCTGCGCGCCGAGCAGCGCGCGCAAGTCGTCGAGCGGTGTCGGGTCGAGCGGGTGAGCCACGGCGACGATTACACGCTCGCCGTCGCGCCCGATGGGCAGCACGCCGTGCTGGCGCGCGAAGTTGATGGGCGTGCGCTCGACCAAGTCGATGGGCACCTGGTCGACCTTGAGCTCGGTCAGAAACGGCATGCCCGCCTCTTCGGCGAGCGCGCGTGCGATGGCCACCTCGTCGAGCACGTGGGTCGCCGTGAGCACATCGGTGAGCTCGGCGCCGCGCTCGCTGGCGACGCGCAGCGCCTCGTCCATGCGCTCGACTGGAATCAGACCGCGCCGAACCAGGATCTCACCAATGTAGTGTTGCTCCACGCGTTACTCCTGAGCTGGTGTCGGGACGGGGACCGCGGGTGCGGCCGGAGCGAGCTGGTCGTTGGTCGGCGCCAGCGCGTCGTTGGTGGGCGCGAGCGAGTTGTTCTGCGGGACGAGCGCGTTGTTGCGCGAGCCACGGCTCGCCCCGCCGCCGCCCGCCGAGTTGCCGCTGGCGCCCGGCGCGGAGATCGTCGAGTCCTCTGCGTTGTTGCCAGCAGGCGTGGCGGGCAGCGCACCCGGCGTGTTGGTGTTGATCGCGCCCGGCGCCTCACTCGGAGGGGTGGGGCCCTGAGGCGTGGTCGGCGTGGTCTGGGTACCGCCCTCGATGACGGTGTCGCCGGCCTCGGGCCCCGTGGCATCGGGCAGGTTACGGCGCATGGCCGACCCGATCGCGATGCGCGGGATGTGCTCGGGCGACGGCTGGTTGGCCAAGTCGTCGGCAAGCTGTTTGTCGTGATGCAGGCTGGTCACCTGCTTCATGATCTCAGAGACCAGGCCGCGTGTGCGCGAGTAGTCGACCGTGGGGTGGTAGTCGTGGGTCCCGAACACGAAGTAGCGGTCGAGGAACTCCTGCCGCTCGCGCATCTTGCGCTCGTAGATGCCGCGTAGGTCGGCCTGCGAGCGGACGATGTAGGGCGTGAGGAAAAGCAGCAGGTTGGTCTTGGTCTTGGTCGAGCTGGTCTTGCGGAACAGCTGGCCGATGACCGGGATGTCGCCGAGCAGCGGCACCTTGGTCTGGCTGGTGTTGACCGAGTCCTTCATCAGGCCGCCGATCACCACCGTCTGCTGATCGCGCACCACGACCTTGGTCTTGGCGGTGCGCTTGTTGATCGGCACTGCGCCGACGTTGCTGTTGGCGAGTGCAGCACCGACCTCGGAGATCTCTTCGTCGATGTCGAGCCGGATCTCGTCGCTCTCGTTGATGTGCGGCGTGATGCGGATGCGCGTGCCGACGTCGCCGCGCGGGATGGTGCCGCCGCCCAGGCCGCCGAGACCGGCAAGACCACCGAGGCCGCCGAGCGCGCCGAGCTGCGAGTTGGCGCCACCCGCCGCACCGCCGAGGCCCGCGAGTCCGCCGAGGCCGCTGAGCGGCGAGGCCACGCTCGCCTGCAGCGGCGTGTTCTGGCCGATGTTGATCTCGGCTTCTTCGTTGTTGAGCGCGAGCAGGTGCGGCGTGGAGAGCACGTCGCTGTCGCCGCTCGAAGCGAGCGCCGCGAGTGCCACGCCGAACGAGGGAATGCTCACGCCGGTCGCGTTGATGGCCGGCCCCTGAATGCCGAGCGCGAGGCCGGTGAGCGCGTCGGAGCCGCCCGCCGCGGTGACCGAGCCGACGAGGCCGGGCACACCTGAAAACAGCGAGCTCGCGGAGTTCTGAAAGCCAGCCACGCCGACCGAGCCCTCCTTGGGGACGTCCGGGATGCCCGTGAAGTACGACACACCGACGTTGCGCTGCTTGGTCACGTCGAGCGTGACCACGACGGCCTCGATGAACACCTGGCGCCGCTCGCTATCGAGTCGATCGATCACCTTCTTGAGCGCACCAAAGTCGTGCAGCGACGAGGTGATGACGAGCGAGTTGGTGGGCTTGTGCGCCGTGACGGCGATGGTGCCCTCGAAGACCGTGCCGGCCGTGGTGGTCGAGCTCTTGGCCGCGCGGTTGCTGGAGCTGCCGATCAGTGTGCTGAGGGTCTTGGCGATCTCGTCGGCGTCGCCGTGCTGCAGGTAGTGCACGTGGATGCCGCCCTCTCCATCGAGCGGCACGTCGAGGCGGCGAATCAGCTCGAGGAAGCGCAGGTACGCGGCCTCGGTGGCCATGATGATCAACGAGTTGGTGCGCTCGTCGGGGAGGAGGTTGGTGACGCGAAAGTTGCCGCTCGGTCCACCGATGCTCCCCGGCTTGCCTGGCGCGGGCGGTGGCGGCTGGCCAGGCTTGACCTTCTCGACGGGGAAGATCTCGGCGAGGCGCGTGGACAGCTCGTTGGCGTTGGCGTGGTGGATGGGCTCGATCCACAGCTGCTCGCCGCCGCGCTCGATGTCGACCGCCTGCGCGATACGAAGCTGCCGGCGGATGTTGTTGCCGGTGTCCGTCATGATGACGGTGTTGGTGGGCGCGTACGCCGTGATGTTGCCCTCGGGCGACTTGAAGCGCGTGAGCAGGCCGGCGAGATCTTCGGCGCTGACGAAGCTCGCGCGGTGCAGGTGCGTCATGAACCGATCTTCGGGCGGCACCTCTTCGTTGATCACGAGCGGGATGGTCTTGGCCTCCACGCCCTGCGACTCGACGATCTTGAGGTAGCGACCCGACGGCACGATGGCCATGCCGTTGAGCTCGAGGATGGACAAGAACGCGCGGTACGCCTCGGCCGCTGTCACCTTCTCGGGCGCGAACACGGTGGCTTTGATCTGACGCGCCTTGTTCGGAATGATGAACGCCTTGCCCGTGATGCTGGAGATTAGGCGCACCAGGTCGGTCAGCTCGGCGTCTTCGAGGTTGAAGGTGATGCGCGCCGAGGGGGGCGTGGGCTGAAAGTCGATGCCCGTCTCGAAGCGCGGCAGCTCGGGCGCTTCGCCCACCGGGGGCGCATCGGCAGCGGCTTTGCCGACACCGCCCTTGCTGGTGAGCGGCACGGGACGCCCGGGCGGACGCACGGTGTTGTCCTGAGCGCTGGCCACGGGGAGCCACGAGGCGCACAGCGCCATCGTCAGCGAAAGGGTGGTCAAGCGTCTAAGCAATCTCACGCGCGTCGCTCCTTCTTTCCCTACAGCAAGCTCGTCGGCACACGCGCGCGGCTTGGCCACGTGCGAGCGAACGAACGTTTCGTCGGCAGTACCCGGTCTCGTCGTCGCATTCATTTGACCGCGTACTCCATCGTTTTCGGCTGACCGCGGCGCACCATCGCGATGCTGAACGCGTCGCTCTCACGCAGCTTGGAGTAGGCCTCGAGCGCCGAGTCGGGGCTCGACAGATCGAAGCCGTTGATCGTACGCAGCACGTCGCCGTTCTGGATGCCGAGCTTGCCCAACAGGGCATTGCGGCGGATGCCGTAGACCTTGACGCCCACCACGCGCCCGTTCTCTTCGTACGGGATGACGCGGGCCGCGCGCATGAGCTCGGCCTGGTTGCCCAGCACCTTGTCCAGCAGCTGACGCGACACGTTGTAATTGGTCTCGCTGACGGCGGTGATGCCGGCATTGAGCTCTTCTTCGGTGAGCGAGCTCTTGTGGGGCGGGGGCCGCTCGTCGGGCGCCGGCGCAGGGACGGCTGCGACCGGGGGCGGCACGACCGGCGGCGGCTGCGGCGGCGCAAACATGGCCAGCTGACACAGCTGCTTGCCAGTCGGTCGCAAGAACACACGATGCTCGCGGATGCCGACCAGCTCGTGCCCGGAGACATCCATGTTGGGATGGAACAGCAAGGGCTTGCCGCCGGTCTCGATGGTGGCCACGGAGCGCTCGGGCCGACGCGTGTCGACCAAGGCCGCGATCAGCCGCATGCCCGGTGGACAGAAGGCCGGCTCGCCGAGCGGATCGCCGACGATGCCATCTTCGCCTTCGGTGACGGTGGTCTCGGCGGGCGGCGCCACCACGGGGGCGAGCCACGCGAGGGCGCCCGTCGTCGAGTCGAAGATGTTGCGCGTGAGCACGGCCTCGCCGAGCTCGCGCGGGGTCTGCACGCGCTCTTCTTTGAGGACCACCCGACGTGGCGGGACCTTGTTGGCGCTCTCTGGCGTCACCGGCAGCACGGCCGAGGCGACCAGCTGCGTCGCACCCTTGGCGGTGAGCATCGCCGTCAGCGACAACGTCAGGAGCACCGCCCCCGTGCGGACCAAACGCGCTGTTCGCTCAGTGGCCATGATTGCTCGCGTGGCTCGCGTGGCTCGTCACTTCGGTTCGCCCCTTCTCGACGGGAGACAGCTCGGCCGCCGCGTGCACGGGCCCGTATGCCACACAGCAACCCGCGTGCCGCCCACAAAGGACCCCGGGCCATGGCAGAAAAGCCCATGATCGCCGCGACATGGGAACAGCCCGCCGGGCCGGTCGAGGACAGCTTGTCAGCGCGCGAGCGGGCCCAACCAAGCGCGACGACAATTTGTCATCCCGGTTCATCGCTCCCGCCGTCGTCGATGGAGACCCCGTCGCGCTCGGCGTCGAGCTTGCGGTAGATGGTCCGCGTCGCGATGCCGAGCAGCTGCGCGGCCAAGCGCTTGTCGCCACCGGTGTGCTCCAGCGTGGCGTGGATGGCGCGCCGCTCGAGCTCTTCGAGGGGAGTGCCGATGGCAAAGCTGAGCGCCCGCTCGCGCTGGGGCGCCGCGATGATCGGCTCGGGCAGATCGGGTTCGCCGATGACACTGTCGGTCGACAGCACCACCGCCCGCTCGATGACGTTTTCCAGCTCACGGACATTGCCGGGCCAGTGATAGCCGCAGAGCCGATCGAGCGCTTCTCGCGTCACACGCATCGCGGGGCGCCCGTTCTTTTTGCTGTAGACCTCGACGAAGTGATCGACGAGCAACGGGATGTCTTCGACCCGGGCGGTCAGCGGCGGGCAGGTGATGGCGATCACGTTGAGCCGGTAGAACAGGTCTTCGCGAAAACGGCCCTCGGCGACCTCCTTGCCCAGCTCGCGGTTGGTCGCTGCGATGAGCCGGAAGTCGGCGCGCTCGGTGCGTCCGCCGAGCGGCTCGTACTCCCCTTCTTGCAGGACGCGTAGCAGCTTGACCTGCACGTGCGGGGCAAGCTCGCCGATCTCGTCGAGGAACAGCGTGCCGCCTCGGGCCTGCGCGATGCGACCCTCGCGGCGCGTGGTGGCGCCGGTGAACGCGCCGCGCTCGTGCCCAAAGATCTCGCCCTCGACGATGCTCTCGGGCAGCGCAGCGAGGTTCACCGCGATGAACTCGCCCTTGCGTCCGGAGTGCTCGTGGACGTGACGCGCGATGAGCTCTTTGCCGGTGCCGCTCTGCCCCAGCACCAGCACGTTGGCGCTCGAAGGTGCGGCCTGGGTAGCCACCGACAGGGCGCGGCGCAGCGCGGGGGAAGACCCCACGATCGTCTTGTGTTTGAGCTGGGTGAGCTCGCGCTTGAGGTCGCGGTTCTCGCTCACCAGCGCCTGGCGCTCGGCGGCCTTGCGCACGGTCTTGACGATCTGCACGCGCTTGAGCGGCTTCTCGACGAAGTCGTAGGCCCCCTCGCGCATGGCCGCCACGGCGCTCTCGACCGTGCCGTAGGCGGTCATCACCACCACCTCGGTGTCGGGCGAGACCGTGCCCAGCGCCTTGATCAGGGAGATGCCGTCCATCCCGGGCATCATCAGGTCCGAAAGCACCACGTGAACGCGGTGTTGGCGGCACACCTCGAGCGCCTTCTGGCCCCCGGTCGCCACGAACACGCGCATGCCCTCGCGCACGAAGATGCGCTCGAGGGACTCGAGGTTGGCCACTTCGTCGTCGACGATGAGGACGGTTGCGTCAGATTCGGCAGGCACGTGTCAGCTTGTCCCTCTGCGAGACAAAGTGTCACGTCTTGAGTCCAACGTCCAGTGCGGTAGCACTCGTCCAAAGTCCCAAAATACGTTGACCACCCCACCTGCCAGAGCGACCCGCGTCAAGCTGTCGTAGAGCGATCCCGAATGATGACGACGCGACGACTCTCTTTCACGAAGCCGCTGACCATGCTGCTCACTTCGTTGATTGCGCTCGCTGCCGTCAGGCCGAGTGCGGTACGCGCACAGACTGACGGCACCTACGAGCAGTTGACCCAAAGGGCGGTCAGCGAGGTCAATGTGGGCAATTTCGAGGAGGGGCACGCTCTGTTCCTTCGCGCGCACGAGCTCGCCCCCAATGCTCGTACCTGGAGAGGTCTGGGCCTGTGCGCCTTCGAGCTGCGGTCGTACGTCGAGGCGACGGCCGATCTCGAATCGGCCCTCGTCGACCCCAATAAGCCGCTCACCGCGGAACAGCGGACGCAGACGAGAGAGCTACTCGAGCGGGCGCGCGCCTTCGTGTCCAGGTACCGCGTACGCGTGACCCCTTCGAGTGCGCAGGTTCTTGTCGATGGCAAACCCGTCACCCTCACCAAGGGGATCTTGGGCCTCGACCCTGGCCCACATGTCGTCTTGGTACGCGCTCGAGGCCACGCCGAGCAGCGCCTGGAGCTTCGCGTTGGCGCTGGAGTCGAGGACGAGCTGAACATCGAGCTTGCCGCCACCGATCCATCCCGGGACGGGGAGCCGGTCGTCGCCGGGTCGGACTCGGCTTCCCCTCAGGGCTCGAGCTTAGAACAACTGCGCTCCCCGTCCGACATCCGCTCAAAACCCCGTCCGAAGCGTCGGCGCGTGTGGACGTGGACCCTGGCGGTGAGCACGGTGTCAGCGGCCGCGGTCGCCGTCGGACTCCGTTTGCGTGTGAACGGACTACACGATCAGTTCGTCGCGTGTAGCCAGCAGCGCCCGGACTGCAGCCCGCTCAGCCAGAGTGGTCAAGACGCGCTGCTCGGTGCTCGGATCAGCGGTGCGGTGGCAGGAGCACTCGCTATCGGCAGCATCTTCGCCTTCGCCTACGAAGGTTCGGGCGCGGGCGAGAAGGGCACCGCGCAGCTGGCCGTCGGGCCCGACAGAGTGATGCTGCGAGGCACGTTCTAGCGCCGACGCACGAGCGAGGCGCCTCGCCCGACCTTACTTGAGGAGGTTCAGGAGGATCAGGTCGGCTTTGCCGTCACCCGTCACGTCTGCGATGTAAGTGCTGTGCGTGCCAGCGTAGGGCCCGCTGTCCACCAAGTTGCGCGTGCCTCCCGCGAAGTCTTGGCCGGTCGATAGGCGACCGACGGCGGGAGCGCCGACGTTGAGGGCGATTGCGTCGGCTCCCTGGCTGCCGTCGACATCCGCGAAGTATGTGCCGAGGTTGCCGTAGTACGGGATGTCCGTCCACGGCAGGCCGTCGTCATCGAACTTGGACCCATTGGAGACGCGCACGACGGTCTGCGCCCCCGTGTTGACTGCGATGGCGTCTGCCTTGCCGTCGCCGCTGACGTCGACGAAGTAGGTGCCTATTTCGTGGTTCGCCAGGTTGCCGTAGTACGGAATGTCGGTCCAAACCTCGTTCGTAGTCGCGAAGGCTTTGCCCGTGGATCGACGAACGATGACCGGGTCGCCCGGATTGATCACGATTGCGTCCGCCTTGCCGTCTCCGGTGACGTCGGCGAAGTAGTTGTCGAAAGTCCCGTAGTAAGGGATGTCCGTCCACGCGGGGCCATTGTCTGAGAACTTCGACCCGGTCGAGAGCCGAACAACTGTTTGTGCACCAGTGTTGATCGCGATGGCGTCAGCCTTACCATCGCCGTTCACGTCGGCGAAGTAGGTGCCTTTGCTGCTGTCGTTGAGGTTTCCGTAGTACGGAATGTTGGTCCACTGCTCGTTCGGACCAAAACCCGTCCCCGACGCGTTGGCGCGTCGAACGATCGTAGGCGCGCCCGTGTTGATCACGATCGCGTCGTCCTTGCCATCGCCCGTGACGTCGGCGAAGTACGTGCCGAATGTGCCGTAGTAAGCGACGTCACTCCATGACTCGACGGCGCCGAACTTCGTGCCGTTCGAGCGTCGAACGAGCACGAAGTTCGCAGCGGCAGCCGGCGGCTTCGTGGTCGCAGGCGGTGTGGTGGTCGCCGGCGGCTTCGTCGTGGCAGGGGGCGTCGTGGGCGACGCTGGCGTTGTCGTCGTGCCTGGTTCCGTCGCTGCGTCGGGCGCGTTGGCCGTCCCTGGTCGAGTCGTCGAGCTCGGCGGAGTGCGGGAGGACGTTGAGGATGTCCCATCGCCTCGGGCGCTCGCGTCTGCTCCTTGCTCGGTGCCAGACGGTTCGCCGTCAGTCTCTGAATCCCCAGGTGCGAAGTCGTCCGGACCTTCTGCAGCAGGCGGGGTGCGACCTGCGTCTTTGAGTTGGCCGCGAGGCTTTGTTTCTGGGTCCTGCTCCTGGGATCCGCGCGGCGAACTGGCGTCTTTCGCGAGGCGAGTTCCGCTATCGTGGGCGGGCTCCTGGTCCTCTGGCCATGCGGGTGTGCAGGCGCTGGCGACAATGAGTGTGCCGAGCAAAAGTGCCTTCTCGATCGTCATGGGTTACCACTTTCATCGCTATCCCAGGATCCGAGCCGCCATCACTGGCGGCTGGATCGAAGTCCGAGCGAATCTCTAGCACCCACACGTGCGTCAGAGACCTCTGTGCGGGGGTGATGGGCCACTTCTGCGCGGTGGTCGAGACGCTCGTGCGAGCGAGGAGGCGTGCGCAGCGTCGAGGCCGTGCGGCGTGCAGCTCCGCTCAGTCCTCGACGCTCGGTCCCTCTCCTTCGGCGTCGGGGCAACCTCTGCGGGCACCCCGATCAGTCGGCGTAGGGCACCTTCTCCATGGGCGGACGCGACCCGTGCCAGCGCAGCAGCGACGTCTGCGGTTTGCCGGCATCGGTGTACTCGATGAGTGCGTAGGTGAGGCCGCTGGCCTGGCCGAGGTAGCGCAGGTCGAGGTTGATCATGTCCATCCAGGTGCCCGTGTTGACCAGCAGCTTGCCGTTGGGCAACGCGCGTACGCGGGGCGCGTGGCTGTGGCCGACGATCAACGTGTGCACGCCGCGCAGCTTGGTGAGCGCGTGCGTGGCCAGCGTGTCGTAGTCGCCCATGCTCACGATCTCCTCGACGAAGATGCGCGGCAGGCTGCGGATACGCTGCAACCAGGCGCGGATGGTGAACACCCGGTGCCGCAAGAAGTGCACGCTGCAGCGCAGCAGAAACTTGATGGTGAAGCGCGGCTCGAACAACAGGCCACCCAGGATGAAGCGCCCAAACGGCTGCACGCGATCGATGTGCTGCTTCTCGAGCTTGGCCGGGTTCATCACCTCCAAGATCCACAAGCTGCCCCAGGGCAGGTCGAGCAGCTCGCGGCCGTCTTTGTGCTTTCGCGTGATGCGGCGGTAGTCCACGCGGTGGATCGACTCGAGCTGGTGGCCGTGTCTGATCTGAATGCCTTCGGGCAGGTGATAGGTATCGGTGGTGGTGATGAAGCGGACCCGCTCTTCGGCCTTGCCTGGTGCCACGTAGCGCTTGAACAGCTCTTGCGGAGCGCTGAACAGCATGTCGAGATCGTGGTTGCCGGGCAGGTAGACACAGCGGCGGTTGGGTCGACTCAAGAACGTGCGCAACGCGCCCACGAAGCGCGGGTGCCCATCGAGACACTGACGCAGCTTCTGCTCCGCCACCTCCGCCGTGATCTCGGTCGGCCACACGCCGTCGATCTGTACCTTGAGCAGGTCGAAGATGTCGCCGTTGAGGATCAGCTCGATCTGCGTCGCATCGCCGTACTTGCGGTCGTAGTGCTCGAGCAGCTCGGCAAACCGTTCGTCGTGAAAGAAGTCCTCGAACGGGTTGAGCTGTCCCTCGGGCACCCCCGTCCCCAGATGCAGGTCACTGACCACCAGGCGGATCAACTTCACGATTCGTTCGACCCCTCACCGCTGCGGGATACGGCGTCTCTTCATGGTGCAGCAGTTGGGTGGGAAAGGGCGCTCAATTGACATGCCTCGCTTTCAGCCCTACATCCGCGAAGGTCGGGACCCTTAAGCGCGGTCACTTGGGAGAGCGAATGGCCTACGTCGTCGGAGAAGCGTGCATCAAGTGCAAGTACACGGATTGCGTAGCCGTGTGCCCAGTAGACTGTTTTTACGAGGGTGAAAACAGCCTCGTCATCAACCCGGACGAGTGCATCCATTGCGGTGCATGTGAGCCGGAGTGCCCCACCAACGCCATCTACGACGAAGACGACCTGCCCGAGAAGTGGAAGCCGTACAAGGATCTCAACGCCCTGTTCTCGGGCGCCAAGGGTCCCGGCGACATCGACCGTGCGGGCTTCCCCAAGTCGGTACTGAAGGTACTCGACAACGGGAGCTTCGCGGTGTGGCCCAACATCAACGCGCAGAAGGCGGCGATGGAAGGGGCAGACGCAGAGTCCAAGCGCGAAGGAAAGAACGAAGAGTTCGATCCCAATCCGCCTGGCTGAGCTTCTTGGTTGCTCGAGGAGGAAGCAAGGGTGCCATTCGACAGAGTGGTGCCCTTTTCTGCTGGGGCCGACTCAGCCCCCGCCAGGCTCCTCGTCGTCAGCCTCGGAGACTTCTTCGTCCGGCGGACGATCGTCGTCCAGCGCATCGAGGTAACCCTCGGGCAGCTGCACTCTCTGCTTGCCGGAGGTCTTGCCTCTCGGCACGCGCATCGCCGTGGGCGGGAACTCGGTGCTGGGGTCTCCGCTCCTGAGTGCGGTCTCGAGCTCTTCGAGCGTAGTGACTCGAACGAGCTTTGCGCGTAGCTCTGCGCTGCCTCGGAAGCCCTTGGTGTACCAAGTGCTGTGCTTGCGGAACATCCTCATCGCGTGCGCTTCGCCGAGCCAGCTGGCGAGCAGGCGCGCGTGCGTCCCCATGATGTCGGTGACCTCGCCGAGGCTCGGTGGGTTCTGCGGCGCGCGACCGTGAAAGACGTCGGCGAGATCGCGGAACAGCCACGGCCTGCCGAGACAGCCGCGACCCACCACGACTCCGTCGCAGCCCGTCTCGCGCATCATGCGCAGTGCGTCGTGCGCTTCCCAGATGTCGCCGTTGCCGAGCACCGGGATGCTGGTGACCGCTTGTTTGAGCTTGCTGATCGCGGTCCAGTCGGCGTGGCCATCGTACAGCTCGGCAGCTGTCCTCGCGTGCAGCGCGACCGCCGCGCAGCCTTCGCCCTCGGCCACGCGACCCGACTCCAGGTACGTGAGGTGGTCGTCGTCGACGCCCTTGCGGAACTTGATGGTGACCGGGACCTTGCCCGCGTGCGCGACCGCGGCGCGCACGATGTTGCGCAGCAGCTTGGGCTTGAGCGGGATGGCGGCGCCCCCGCCCTTGCGGGTGACCTTGGGCACGGGACAGCCAAAGTTCATGTCGATGTGATCGACCTGTCCCTCGCTCACCAGCCACTTGACGGCCTCGCCCACGAAGTGGGGATCGACGCCGTACAGCTGGAGGCTGCGCGTGGTCTCCTCCGGACCGAACGCCGCCAGGCGCCGCGTCTTTTCGCGTCCCTCGGCGAGCGGGCGCGCAGTGACCATCTCGCTCACGTACAGTCCGGCGCCAAATCTGCGCGCCAGCGTACGGAACGGATAGTTGGTGACGCCGGCCATGGGGGCGAGCACGACCGGC
>JBEGTL010000012.1:0-38395 GCA_041179425.1 Pseudomonadota bacterium
CGCCGACCGCTCGTTGTTCGTGCTCGCCACCGCGAGACCCGAGCTCTACACGCAGTTTCCCAAGCTGCGCGAGCAGTGGGAGTTCGAAGAAGTCGTCCTGCATGGACTCACCAAAAAAGCGTCCGAGCAGCTGGCGCGCACCATCTTGCCGACGACTACCCCGGACGCGATCATCGGCAGGGTCGTCGCGCTCGCCAGCGGCAACGCGTTTTACCTCGAAGAGCTCGTGCGCCGTGTGGCCGAGGGCGGCGGGACCGAGCTGCCCGAGACGGTCGTCGCCATGGCCCAGTCGAGAATCGAACGACTGCCGGCAGAGGCGCGACGCCTGTTGCGTGCCGCCAGCGTGTACGGCGAGACCTCCTGGAGCGGCGGCATCGACAGCTTGCTCGTCGCCAGCGACGACAGCGCCATGCTGCTGAGCTGGCTGAGCGAGCAAGAGATCCTCCAACGAGCCGTCGACTCACGCTACCCCGGGGAGAGCGAATACACGTTCCGCCACGCCCTGCTGCGCGAGGCCTGCTACGCCATGCTCACCGACGCCGACCGGCGCAGCGCACACTTGCGAGCCGGGGAGTGGCTCGAGGCGCGAGGCGAGCGCGACGCTCGCGTATTGGCCGACCACTTCGAGCGCGGCGGTGCGATTGCGCGCGCCGTGCCGTTCATCGCGCGGGCCTCCATGGCAGCCCTCGACAGCGGAGACTTCGAGAGTGCGATCGGCCTGTCGCGACGCGGCACAGGCCTCGGCGCGTACGGTCCGCAGCGCGGCATGCTGCTGCTCGTGCGCTCCTACGCGTCGGTGTGGAAGCGCGAACCCGAGCTGCCCAACGAGGCTCTCTCCCTGTTGCCGCGTGCGAGCGCGCCATGGTGGCTCGCGCTCTCGCTGCACGTGTTTGGCTGTTCGCTGCTCGGAACGCCTCAGCTCGCCGAACCTTACTTGCATCTGGCGCTGACCACGTCGCCCGATACCGAGCTCTCCAGCGCGTATGGGCAGTCCATCCAGGTCTTGGCTGCCGGTGCTGCCCTGCTCGGTCAGGCCAATATCGGCTGGGCTCTGGTCCAACACTTCGAGAACGCCTCGACGCCGCGTTCGCGTTTTCCGATGCCGCGCGAGGTGCGGGCCGACCCCGCATTTTTTGCGTGGTTCAACCTCTCCAAGTGTGTCCTCGCGACGAACTCCTTGATGGACGGCACGACCTGGGCGCTGGGCAAGGCACTGGTGTGGGGTCGCGCCAGCATCGAGGCCATGCGTGTCCTCGGCTCGGGCTCGGGCGAAGCAGCCGCGCTCTTTCACCTGGGCAACGCGTATTGGCTCGCAGGCGACTTCGCTCGCTCACTCACGCTGTTGCAGCAGGGCAGACAGCTCGCGAAACAGACAGGCAACCTGCTCGTCGAAGAACACGCCGACTTGCTGCTCGCCGTCGCCGCGCTGCGCGATGGATCGCGAGCCGACGCACTCGCCACACTCACCAACCTCGCGAACTCGGCCAACCTGCAGCTCTCGCACGCCGCCGCCACGGTGCTCGCCGACACCTTTTTTCGCGCAGGCCACGTGGCCGAAGCCATCGCGCGCGCGCAGCAGGCCGCACGCGGCTCTTCCCTCATGTATCGACGCGCCGCAAGGGGCACCCTGGCCCGTGCCTACCTTGCCGAGAGCGCCTTCGCCGAAGCCCTCGCCGCCACGGACATGGCATTCTCGGATGGGAGCCCCGAGGCGTTTCCACACCTCACCGTCGACCTGCTCAACTCGCGCGCGCAGGCGCTGCTGGGCTGCGGGCTGCACGATGAAGCCGTCCACACGGTCGAGCGGGCGTCTCGTTTTCGCGCCGAGGTTGCAGACGGGATCGACGAAGCCGAGAGCCGGGACGCCTTTCGTACGCGTGGGCGCACCAATCGAATCCTCGATCAGCTCTCGGCCCAACTACTTGCCGGGTAGATCGGCGCCGAGGCCGCGTATCACCACGCAACTCCGGTTGGGGTGAAAAGGCGGTAGTGTGCTGAACGTCTGCCCGGGGCGGCGCTGAAGGGGGGATATCCATGCCTGTAGAGGCGAGCAGTCTGCATCTGCGCAACGCGCACGAGCTATTTTTGTTGATTCCGATCAAGCACGGCTTCGTGGAGGGGCCCGATCGACGTACGTCGTACGCGAGCCGGCTCCACACGCTGTTGAACATGCTGTTCGCAGGGATCGCCGGGAGCGCGGAAAAGACCCTCATGCCGAGGGCGAGCTTTGCCGACGTCTTGCAGAACATCTACCACTTCCACTACGGCGTGGTGGACCGCCTTCAGGGCTCCCAGTTAATCCTGAGCGCGACCTTCGACTCATCGTGGGAGACCTACTTCCGCAACTTGGTCGACGGTGTGGGACCCATCTTGGATGCCGTGTTCAGTCACTGCCAGGGTTTCGAGGGCAGGTCTTGCGCCGATGGCTACGAGGCATTTGCGGACTTCATCCGTGAGCATCAGGTCCAGGCAGGGATCTTGTACGCGGCCACGCCCGACTCGACCTACGACGACCTACGAATGCTGCGCGGCGGCGGAAACGAGAGACCCTTCCCGTCACCACTGGACGTCGCCGAGCGAGAAGAAAAAGTCTGGCGTGAGCGTTACCGGTCCAGCGACTGGCAAGGGCGCAACGAACCTGGGCAAGGCACGGACGAGTTCACCAGGTTGCGAATTCAGAGCGTCGTGCAGTTCGTCTTCAACCTGTTCGAGATCTACAAGCTCTTTCCCGACAAAGAGAAGGTCGATGCCAAGCGCTCCGCGAGAGCGGTCTTCAAAAAGGCCGTCCTCATGCTGCTCGACTCCATCCCGAAAGAAGACTTCAGCAACGCGTTGGCCGCGCTGCCCCCCACACCGGGCCCGGACGATCACGTCGACGAAGACACGCGAGAGCTGACGAGCCTCATTCACGAGCTTGGCAGCGTGGTGCTAGAGCCCCCGGACCCCAACGACCACGACTCAGGTCTGACGCGCAGCCAAGAGGGCTTTCGCGCGGCGAACGTGCAGGACAACATCCTCACTTCGTGCGGCTCCACCGAGGGCATGTTGGTGTTGCTCCGTTTTCCGGCTGGCAAGACGGCAGAGTTGATTGAGAAGCTGCGTGCGGTAGTCGAAGGTGGCAGTGACGCGCTGCGGGTGAACGTGGGCTTTACGTACGCCGGGCTGCGCCGCGCCGGACTCGAAGACGGGACGTTGGAGCTGTTTCCGGCGGAGTTCCGTGAGGGAATGGAGAAGCGGGCCGGCGCGCTCGGCGACGTCGGTTGGCCGAATCACCCAGACTACTGGCACGAGCTCGACGCCCAAGGCCGCAAGTTCTCGCTGTCGAGCATCGACTTGGTGGCGCTGTTCCATCGCAAGAGCGACCCGAAGGTCAAGCTCGTAGCCAAGCTCGTAGACGTCCTGCACCCATGGTGGGAAAGACCCGACGTCGTCGTTCACTACCAACTCCTCGAGCATCGAGCGGTCGACCACTTCGGCTACCGCAGCTTTGGCGACGGCAACCAACCCAAGCTTCCCGACGCGACAGTGAAGGTGCCTGCGCCGCCCGAGTTCGACAACCACATCGCCGCGGGCGACATCTTCCTCGGGCATCCCGATACACACGGCGAGAAAGCCCAGGCGGCGGACCACGAGCTCAATCCGTACAGCAGCGCGCTGTTCAGAGACGGCACGTTCCTCGTCGTCCGCAAGCTCGCGCAAGACCCGGCCGCGTTCGCGGAGTTCTTGAAAAAAACGCACCGCAGCAAAGAGTCGGTTCTGGGAAGACCGGAGCTGACCGGCAAAGACGGGGAGGCGAACGCGGACCCGGTACTCACCAAAGATCTCGACTCGCACGTGAGGCGCGTCAATCCGCGCAATGGTGTCGTACCCCGGATCTTGCGCCGCAGCTTTTCTTACGAGCGCGACGCCGAGAAGGGCCACATGTTCATCGCCTACAACGCGAGCATCGCGCAGCAGTACGAAGTGCTGCAGCGATGGATCAACGGTGGCAACAGCACAGGCATCCCCAGCAGCTCCACGGACCCGCTGGCGAGCCAGCACACGCCACGACACGACAACCTGTCCAAGACGCACAAGTCGCACGTGAACCTGCGCTGGGGCATGTACTTGTTCGTTCCATCCAGGGCCGCGCTTGCGGAGCTCGTCGTCCTGACCGGGACAGACGACCATCCAAAGAGCCTCGATTGGAGCGCACGCCTACAGAGGGCCGAAAAGGCTCGATTGGTGGCGCGCGGCGAGTCTTTGATCAAACAGCTCGATGCGGTCAGCGACAGTCAGGTCGCGCGCCTGTCGTGGAAGCAGTTGCTCGAAGAAGCCTCGAAAGAAGAGGACTCGCGCGCGGTCTGGGCCGCGATTCGTGCGGCCGGTGGGCGCAAAGAGACTCCGTACGGTCTGTTGGTTGGCGACCGCAAGGGTGTCGAGACGGTGCTCGGCGACGACGGCTCGCGCTTCTCGGTGCACGGCTACCGAAATCGCCTGATCGCGACGGCTGGTGATTTTTATCTCGGCATCGACGTCGGAGCCGGGTGCCCGCACCTGCGCAGACACGACGAGTGCAAACGGAGCTATCGCGAACTCTCCCGTGCGAACGAGGTGCTTCGTGACGAGATCAAGGTCGCGCAGCTCGCAAAAGATGCAGCGCAGCATGTACAAAAGTTCTTCGCGCCGTTCGGCAATAGAGTGCCCTACAGCTTCGACCTGCGGGACTTGGCACGCGAGGTAGTGGGGAAGATTGCGAGGGACCACATCGGGCTCCCCCCCGCCCTGCACGACGATATGATCGGACTGCGCAAGTTCCTCGATCACTTCATCTACATCACGCGCTACATGTCCTTTCCCTATCCCGAAGACTGGGTGGCCGAGCAAGCGATCGATTCGGGCAAGAAGCTTCGTAAGGCGTACGGCCAAGCCGATCCCAAAAGCTGGGGAGGCATCGCCCCTGCCCTCCTCAAGGCAGACTACGGCAACGCGGTCACCATCCGTGAGGCAGTGATCGGCGCCAACATCGGGTTCGTGCCACCCGCGGTCTCCATGCTGGTGGGGACGATGGTCAAGTGGATCGAGAATGGCGACCTCGAGCACCCACGCGTGTTGACGGACCTCAAGACGCTGCGCGCTGCACTCATCCATGATCTGAGGACCGACCCAACCTTCCCCAACCTCTTCCGAACGGCGGTGGAAGGCAACGGCATGACCACGGCTGGCACGCACGTGATCGTAGGTCTGCAGTCAGCCTACGAAGAAGACACGGCGGCAGGCCGAGACAACGCCTACGAGTGGCTATTTGGCGGGCACTACGTCGAAGACCGCGAGCACGCCACGCACGCATGCCCGATGGCGACGCAAGCGTTGGACGCGCTGTCCGGTGCGCTCATGGCACTTGGCAATCACATCCGCGCGACCTTGCAGGGAGACTCGAAGCGGACGCTGGTACGCCTCGGACCGGCGCGCTACGGCTTCGACGTCGTCAAGCGTATCCTGCCTGGCATCGACTTGAAGTAACGACAGTCTGCTGCGAGGCGACGGTCGTCGACGCCTGGCCTACGGGCAGTCCACCACGGTCACGTCGTACTCGATGGGCATCGACGTGCCGCCGAGCTTGACGCTGTAGGTCACGCCGGCGGTGCTCGTCCAACCCGTCGGGTTAAAACGAAGGGCGTACATGGAGCCGTAGCCGCCGCCCAGCTGCGTGACCGTGACGGGCATGTCTTTGCCGTCCGAGGTGACGGTGACCGTCGCGCTCGCGAGGTTGACGGTGTCGCTCTGCACGGTCCAACCGTTCTTGTCGACCGAGCCGGAAAAGCCGCCGCCCAGGGACTGTTTGGGGGTCTGTCCAGACGGCCATGCGACCCACGCTTTGCCGCCCGGGTTTCTGAATTTGGCGGGCTGATACTGGCAAGAAAAGCGGTCTGCAGAGCCGAAGCCCACCTCGGTGATCATGTTGGAGAGGATCCAACGCCGATGACCGATGGTGGTGGGGTTGCCGGGGTCGATCATGTAGCCGTCGACCGACGCGACGGCGGGGCCGCTCGACAGGCTGGAGCTGCCCGCCGTCTTCGCAGCCTCGGCGGTGAAACACTTGAACGTGTCGGGAGGCGTGTGCGTGATGGTGTTGTTGGCCCGCATCAAGAGCGCGCAGTTCTGCGCGAGCCGATTGCCCTCGGGCGTGGTGGTGACCGCTGCCAGCCCGACGCTGGTGCGATAGTAGTTGAACAGCCGGAGCGCGTTGGTGCGCGCGTCTTCACTCATGTCGCCCGCTTCGCAGGCCTCGGCGTTGCCCGTCCACTTGCCCTCGTCGAGGCTCACGCGGGCGGCCTTCCAGCGGCCGCAGGTGTCTCCCTCGACAACCGGTGTGACCGGCGTTTGGCCCGCGTCGACCGTGGTGGTGCCGCCGGCATCGCGCGGCTTGCCGGCGTCTGTACCCGTAGCGCCACCGCCGGCGTCTTTGGACGAGGTGGGTTTGCCGGCGTCGGCCGTGTCGCTCCCCGCGTCCTTGCGGCCCGCGTCCTTGCCGGCACCACTGTCCCACTTGGTGATCGGCCCGTCCGAGTCGTCCTCTTCGGCGGGGTCGACCTGCTCGTCCGTGGGCGTGGTCGGGTCGCTTGCACAGCCGGCGCCGAGGCCCAGCACCAAGGCCAGGGCGACCAGACCATCGCAGCGCCAGGTCGCGCGGGCAGCACGGAGATAAGTCGTGCGATCACTTCGAGTCATCTTCTACCTCGTGGCCCGCATCACCTTCGTGGCTGCGACCGGCGGCCCAAAAACCCTGCGTTTAGGGCTCAAAGACTAACGACGGGGGCAATCGACAGCAGGCAGCTTTGTAGGCGGCGGGTAGCGAGTTTGTAGGCGGCGGGTAGCGAGATCGCACTCAGAGCGTGGTTTTCCAGAATGACTTGAAAACGGCGAGTTCGGCATCCCGGTGTTGTCGCTGCACACGCTGGGCGACTTGTTCGTGCCCTTCAGCATGGAGCAGTACTACCGGCAGCGCGCGGTCGCCAAGGGCAACGGCGAGCGTCTGGTCCAGCGCGCCATTCGTGGAACGGGGCACTGCGAGTTCACCATCGCCGAACAAGTCGAAGCGTTCGACGCGCTCGTGAAGTGGGAAAAAGAGGGCGTGAAGCCGGAGGGCGACGAGGTCCTCGATCGTGCCGTCCTGGCGAACGACAGCTACGGCTGCAAGTTCACCAAGAACGGCTTGGGTGCAGACGACGCGCCCACGCTGGCCGCCGTGCGCGCCGCCGCTCCCGCTTGCCCCTAGTCGCCTAGAGGTCCTGGAGCTTGACGCCTCGCGGGAGGCAGCGCTTCCAGCGCGACCAGACCTCCCTTGGGGCGCGCACGTGCAGTCGCGTGCCTCGGCTCGTGGGGTGCTGTTTGAGCACGCGCGCACCCCGATGGAGCTCCGCGACCCACTCGCCGTGGCGAAACGGAACGACCACGGTGCCTTCCACATCGCCCGCAGCAAAGTGTTGCTGCAGCCGCGTGCGCAAGGTCTCCACATCCGCCGCGTCGTGCGCGCTGAGGAGCCACGCATCAGGGTACGTCGGCGCGAGCGACTCGCGTTGACGCGCCGCGAGGAGGTCGACCTTGTTGAGCACGAGCTGACGTGGAACGTCCGAGGCTCCGATCTCCTCGAGCGTACGGTACGTCACCTGCAGCTGGTCGTACACGTCGCGGTCTGATGCGTCCGCCACGATCAAGAGCAGGTCTGCGTGGCGAGCCTCTTCGAGCGTGGCGCGAAACGACGCGATCAGCTCGTGCGGCAAGTTGGCCAGAAAGCCGACCGTGTCGGACACCAAGAGACTTGGCCCCTTGCTGCCCGCGAGTGTGCTGACTGTCAGATCGACCGTGGCGAACAGCTCGTCGGCGATGTGGGCGTGCCGACCTGTCAGCGCGCGCATGAGGGACGACTTGCCGGCGTTGGTGTAGCCGACGAGTGCCACCTGAGGCAGCGTATCGCGACGCTGGCGACGAATCGCCTCGCGCGCCGGCAGCGCTGCGAGCTGGTGGCGTAGTGCCGCGATGCGCTCGCGGTGTTGCTGTTTTTTCAGCTCGACGTTGCTGTGACCGCGCCCGCCTCGGCCACCGCCACCTTCTCGATCGCCGAGCTCGCGGTCGTCGCGAATGCGCGCGGCTTGATACAGGTTCTCTGCCAGCTCCACCTGCAGCCGCGCTTCGCGCGAGCGCGCCCGCTGCGCAAAGACACGCAAGATGACGGCGCTGCGATCGAGCACTTCGACCGCGAGCGCGAGCTCAAGCGCACGTTGTTGACCAGACGTGAGCAGACCGTCGATCAACACCAGGTCGACATACGTCTCTGGCTCGTGGGACGCCACGAGCGTGTGCGGAGTGGCGCCTACCAACACGCTGCCCGGACCTCCGGTCATCGCCGCGAGCTCGCGCAGTCTGCCCTCGCTGAGTAAGGTCGCGAGCGAGGCGTGCGTGCGCGACTGCAGCACGGTGCGCACGACCTCGATGCCGAGCCCGCGTGCGAGCCGCGCGAGCTCGAGTGCGGACGTTGCGGTCTGATGTGCGGACTGATGGGGCTCTTGCAGCGCCACCACGACGGCCGTGGGAACCGATGAAGACTGATAACGAAAGCGCTGTGTTCGACGAGTCATGAGACCTCCCTTGGGAATGAATTCGGGCCCAGCGCGCGGCTCTTTGCGCACGCGCTACGAAGGGGAGGCCAAGGGCGCGGAGGTGACGTCGGGGCTCCACCACGCAGCCAGGCTGCGCAGGTTCAGCGCTGCACGCGCACCTGTGCGCGAGACAGCGAGGGAGCAGACCGTTCGGCACGCACAACGCACCTGACCATCCCGTGAGGAAGACCAGGCGCGGAGCGGCAGCGTCGACGATGCGAGGGGGCTGCTCACCAAAAGCAAGCAAGCCCACAGCTGTGTCGAACGCTACCTAGCTCAGCGCAACCGAATGAAGTGCTTCATGGCCTGACAGTTCTAAACGCCTCCGCGCCGCGACGCAAGTGCGTACGGCGCGCGGCTCAGTGAAGGATCCGGCTCCAGGCGTTACTGTTCAGTTGAAGGTGGCGCTTAGTGCAGCGCCTGACGTGAAGCCGCGGTAGGTGCTCTTGGCGCCGTCGAGCTCGAGCAAACCCTGGTAGTACGCGCCGGTGAGTGCGACGCCGAGGCCCCACTGTCCGCCCCTGCCAAGCCACCACTCCTTGCCGATGGCAAACGAAGTGCCGAGGCCGAGCTTGGACTCGTGATGGTCGTCACCCTCGTCGTCGACCTCACCGAGACCTGCCACGCCGACCGAGCCCGTCACGTAGACGTTGGCGGGCATGAGGTAGTACGTGAGACCCGCACCTGCGAGGCCGACGATCGTCGTCTGGTCCGCGTCGTGATAGCCGCGCTTGCCGACCTTCTTCACGCCCTCCTCTGTACTGCCCAGGTTGAACGTGGCGTGCACGATGAAGTTGTCGAGCACCGCCCAGCCGACGGCAACCTCAGTCGTGGTGGCCGCGCCTAGCGTGCGGGTCTGTCCGCCGTCGATCGTCAGCCCAGCGCGGTACTTGCTGCCACCCACGCCGCCGCCGACCAGCATGCGCACATAAAACCCGTCGTGTTGCCGGTACCCGGCGCGGTGGAGTGGTGCAGACGAAGCAGAGCTCGCGCTGACTGCCGCGTTGCTCGACGCGGTGTTGTCTTGCGCATGGGCGCTCGAGACCGAGATGAACAGCAGACTGGACAGAATGGCGACGAACGACAGCTTGGACATGGTGAAGAGCCTCTCGTAGGGAACAAGAAGCCCTATTGCAGCTGCCGTGCCGAGTCTTTGATCTTTGGTTTTTGGCGGGTTTTTGGTGTTTTTAGGCTGGTGGGATGCCGAACGCGGGGGGCGGGTGTCCGGACAGCTGTCCGCCCTCGTCCGCGCGAACACGTCAACGAGCACGAGCACGAACGAACACGAACACGAACACGAACACGAGAGACAACGTGCACGAGCACGTCAACGAACACGCGTGTCGAGACCTGCCGCCAATGTCCGGAACCGTTGCCTCTCGGTCGGTGCGCCCCGCGAGTCTTACGAGCGGAGTCGTTCTCGTTGACGGGCTCGTGCTCGCCAAATCGTGTTCGTGTTCGTGTTCGTGTTCGTGTTCGTGTTCTCGTTCGTGTTCGTGTTCTCGTTCTCGTTCGTACACGTCTTCTCTATCGATCCTTGAAGCGCTGACGATGCAGGTCAGTTGATCTTGACCAACGCCCCCGTGATCTCCGTCAGCGTGGAACCCGCGAGCTTGGTCGTGGTTCCCGTTGCGGTGATCCCCTGCGCGTTGGCCTCGACTGAGCCTCCCTGTGCGGTGAGCTTGGCGGTCGTGGGACCGCTGACCTCTACCGTGCCATCGGCCTGCATGGTGATGCTGGCTCGACCGACCTTGATGGTCAGCTCGCTGTCGACGGTGAGCGTGGTCTTGCCGCCTTTTTTGGCGAACAGATGGAAACCGGCATTTTTGAGCTGCACGTCGCCCGTGGTGGAGACGAAGAAGTTGTCTTTGATGTAGAGCTGGTCGCCGCCCTGCTGAACGCGGAAGTGTTCGTCCGCCGTGATGTTGTACTGCCCGCTGACGTGATCTTGTTTGTGGGCACCCTCGACCACGTAGAGCCTGTCGGAGGTCTTGACCGTGGTCTCGCGGCCCCCCGTGTAGCGCTCCTTGGTAAAGTCTCCGACCTCGAGCGCGCGCTTCTTTGCGATCTTCGTGGTGTGGTTTCCGCTGACCTCCACCACGCGCTCGCTGCCGTCGACGACGCGGAGCGTGTCTGTGCCGTGCACCGTGTGCGTGCGCGTCTTGAGGATGGTCGCTATCTCGTCGCCGCCCACGCGCTCTGTGCGGCTCGCCCCCACGTCGACGACACGATTGGCTTTGATGCGCGAAGTCTGATCGCGCTCGACGACCTCGAGGTGGTCGCGCTGCGCGTGCAGGTAGACCTGCTGTTTGCCGTCGGCGTCCTCGAACTGCAGCTCGTTTCCGCCCTTGCCGCTCGGACTCGAGGACGTCTTGATGTAGCTCTTGGTCTTGTCGCTGGGCAGCGCGAGCGCAGGCCGGTTGAGGCCGTTGTACACACAGCCCGTGACGAGCGGCCGATCGGGATCGCCGTCCAAAAAACTGACGAGCACTTCCATGCCGATGCGTGGCGTGAACATGAAGCCCCAGCCCGCGCCACCCCAGACCTGTGCCACGCGCAAAAAACAGGTAGTGGTGGGCTCGGGGTCGCTCTTGGTGCTGCGATCCCAGCTCAGCTTGACCTGGATGCGGCCATGCTCGTCGGTGTGGATGTCATCTTGCCCTGGCTCGACGCGTGACTCACCGTCGGCACCGACCACCCATCCCGTCTGGATGCCCAACACACGCGGCTTTTTTTGCCGCGCGGGACGATACGGGTGCTCGCTGCGCGCGCAGCTGAACGTGTTGGCGTAGTCGGCCAGGTGCTCGACATCCTGCTCGACGCTCTTGGCCTCACGTCCAGCCGCGTCGACAGACAGCACGATCCACTCCCCGTTCAGTGCGGTCGCCTGGCCCCGCACGACCACCTTCTGACCCGGCAAGAGGCCAACTACGTTGCCACGCCCCTCGGCGCGCTCGACGCGCGTCTGCTGGTACTCCCAGCGCAGACGAGCCTGCTCGTCGGTGTCGAACTTGGAGAAGCGCTCGCTCGTCTTGGTGTAGCCGGCAAAGTGGACACCGTGCGGCTCGTAGTGCGCGCGTTGGCCAGGCTCATCGGCGGGCACGCTGCGCGTCTCGACCACCGCTGGGTTGGTCCAGTTGTACTGCCGAACCGTCAGACTGGTCGCGCCCAAGCGCTGCGTGCTCTGGAAGTGGGTGACCGCCTGCCAGTGCGCCTTGCCTTCGTGATCGAGCTGCAGCGGCAGCTCGTCGCCCGCGGCCCCCAGGTCGGCGAGCAACGCGTCTTCGTTGGAGTCGACCAAGACCATGAGCTCGGCGGCATCGGGCGGGCGCGCATCGTCGTGCTCGAAGAAGTACCAGATGCCCTCTTCGGCCATCAGCCGCTCCACGAACGCGAGGTCGCTCTCGTCGTACTGCACGATATATTCGCGCTGCAGGTAGCTGCTGCGTCGAAACCGCCGTGCATGGGCGCGATGGTAGGGCGCGAGCGCGGGCGCAAGCACCAGGTCCAAGACCTCCGGGACACTCTTGTTCTGAAAGATGCGGCTGTCGGTGCGTTCGCGCAGCGCCTCGAGCGCGGGCACGACGACGATGTCGACCGCCGTCGTGCCGGTCACCGAGCGACTTGCCGACACCGTGCTGACGATGCCGTGCAAGAGACGTCGTTGGTCGTCTCGCGTCAGCTCGAGCGTGCACGCGCTGCCCAGCAGACTGCCGGGGTCGTCACCTTCTGGACTCTCCAAACGAACCTGGGCGCGGTAGCTCGTGGACACCCCTTCGTGCAGGCGCAGATTGGACACGAGCCAGCCCGCGGCCCCCTCGGCACTGGTCAAAAACGCGTAGCGGACACGACTCTCGGACATGCTCATCCTCCTCACGACGTGGCTACAGCAGTCGAAACGACAACAACACGGCCAGCACGACGAACATCCCAGTCAAGCCGACGACCATCGGCTTCGACCACACACGCAAGGCCGATGCTCGACGCGCGACAGGAGCCATGCTCGCGGCAGGGCGCACCTTGGCCTGAAAGACCGTCTCGCTCGGGTCGAGCCAGCTCTCGCTCTTGCGGGAACCGAGCCACGACGCGGCGAGCGGGTCTGGCGTGGAGGGCAGCCAGGCAAGCGGGTGTGACACGGACTCGAGGCCCACAAACGGGGCGTTTGCCGCAACACTCGAGAGCACGCGCGGGGCGTGCAAGGGCGGCTCGCTGGGCTCTGTGTGGAGCACAGGTGGCCCGGGGCGAGGTCGCTCACGCAAGAACGCGGTGCGCCCGTCGTGTACGGTGAGCTCACTGCGAATAGCCGGTGCGTGCACGCCGAGCGCCACAGGGCCCGGAGGCCGCTCGCAACGCACGCTTGGCAGCGCGGTAAGCCGACCGATCTTGGGCAACTCGGCAGAGCGAGCGGAGAGCAGCGCGGCCGGCAGGCGCAGCGGCGCTCGATCGCCGTCGCGTATGGTCGAACGCAGCGCATTGGCCGCCGCGGCGGGTGTCTGAAAACGCTCGGCAGCGCGGGTGGCAAGCATGGACTCGAGGATGTCGCACAGGCTCTCGGGAGCGTCTGGCGCGCGCGTTCGCACGGCGACGCGCTTGCCGTCGGCGATGGCCATGGCCACGACCAGCTGCGTCGTACCCACGAAGGGCAGCTCTCCCGTGAGCAGCTGATAGAGCACTGCTCCTACGGAGAAGACATCGCTGCGGCAGTCACCTTCGCGCGACTGCACGAGCTCGGGCGAGCAGTACTGCACGCGCCCGGAGTCGAATCGACAGCGCGCGACATCTTTGGGACTGAGTACACTCCACAGCGCGAACTCCGGGAGCACCACCGACCCGTCTGAGCGCACGGTGATGCCCTCGAGATCGAGGTCGAGGTGCAAAAGCGCGGGCTCTCGTCGCTGCGCGTAGTCGAGTGCCTCCAAGATCATGACGCCGATCGGTGCGACCAGCTCGGCGGCGAGAGACGCGCCCGACGCCTGCACGGCCTCGAGCAAGACGCGCAACGCGACCCCGGAGGCTTGCCTGCTGACGACGTACGCGGCGCCTTCGTACACGCCCCAGTCCTCTACTTGTGTGCAGGCCGGGTGCTGTAGGTCTGCGTTGAGCGCAGCGACCTGCAGCCAACGCGCCACGAGTCCATTGTCTACGGCCACGCTGGGAGCGAGCTGCTTGATGACGCGCACCTCATCGCCGGCCAACGACGGCTCGTGCACGAACCAGCGCTGCAGACCATCGCTTCGCAGGAGCCGGCAGTCGACAGGGATGGCCCTCGATAGCGTGCGCATGACGTCTGGTCTGCTCCGGCTTACTTGTCGAGCTTGCCGACGAGAGACAGTGTGAAGTCTGCTCCCATGTACTTGAAGTGCGGGCGCACCTTCAGGTTGCAGCGGTACCACCCCACCTGGCCAGGCACGTCTTCGACCGTGACCTGCGCCTCACGTAGCGGCCGCTGCGCGCGCACGTTGGGCGTCGGATTGTCCATGGTAACCACGTACTGCGTGATCCACTTGTTGAGCTCACGCTCGAGGTCGGCGCGCTCGCGACTCGAGCCGATACGCTCGCGCTCGAGCACCTTGATGTAGTGGGCGAGCCGGCTGATGATGAACATGTAAGGCAGCTGGGTGCCGAGCCGGTAGTTGGTCTCTTCGGACCGTCCCTCGTCGGAGCCCCCGAACAGCTTGGGCCGCTGTGGCGAGTTGGCCGAGAAAAAGCAGGCGTTGTCGGTGCCCTTGCGATAGGTGAAGCCGATGAAGCCCTCCTCCGAGAGCTCGAACTCGCGCCGCTCGGTGAGCTGAATCTCCGTGGGGATCTTGGTCTGCACGTCGCCCATGGCGTCGTAGTTGTGCAGCGGGAGGTCATCGATGGTGCCGCCCGAGTTGGGTCCGATGATGTTGGGGCACCAGCGATACTTGGCGAAGGAGTCGGCCACACGGCTGGCAAATGCCATGGAAGCGTGCCCCCAGAGGTACTTGTCGTGCGCACCGACGACGTCTTCTTGGAAGTTGAACGTCTTGCTCGGGATGGTCTCTTGGGTGTACGGCAGGCGCAGCAAGAAGCGGGGCAGGCACAACCCTACATTGCGGGCGTCGTCGCTGTCGCGAAACGCATTCCAGCGGGCGTACTGAGGCCCCTCGAACAACGAACGCAGATCTTTGAGCGCGGGCAAGCCCAGAAACGACTCGTTGCCAAAGAAGCGCGGAGAGGCGTTGGCGATGAAGGGTGCGTGCGCCATGGCGGCCACGGCCGCGCAGCCGCGCAAGAGCAACATGTCGCGCGGCCCCGGGTCGAAGTCGTAGTTGGCGACCAGCAGACCGTAAGGGTTGCCACCGAAGGTGCCGTACTCGGACGAGTAGACGGTACGGTACAGACCGCTCTTGACCAGCTCGGGTGCGTCTTCGAAGTCGGCGATCAGATCGTCTTTGGGGAGGTTGATGACCTCTACCTTGACGTTCTCGCGGAAGTCGACCCGGTCGACCAAGAACTTGAGCTCGCGCCAGGTGGACTCGACCTTCTGCACTTCAGGCGCGTGCAGCACGGCGTTGACCTGCGCGCTGATGCGCTCGTCGATCTCGGCGATCATGACGTCGACCGTGGCTCGATCGATGCGCTGGCCGGCCTTGTCGGGCGACAACATGCCCACGATGAAACACTCGACCCCCTGCCGCGCGACGGCATAAGACTCGTCGGCGCGCGCGAGCTTGGCCTCTGACAAGATCTCTTCGAGCAGCGAAGTGTTTGCAGACGGGGCACTCACCTGATGCGTGGTGAGCGTGTGCTGGAGCGTGTCTAGATTCTCGTTGGTCATGGTGTGTCTCCTACGTTCTTCTCGACCGCTCGCAGTCAGCCCTCTTCGACACCGAGCTCACTGCGCAACTGTTTGCGCGCAGCATCGTCGCCGAGCAGTGCCTGGATCTTGCGCCGGAAGGCTGGGATGTTGCCCATCGGCCCCTTGAGCGCGATGAGTGCACTTCGTAGTGCTAGCAGCTTCCGTAGCTCTGGTACCTGTGCTGCCACCCCGTCGGGTGAGAGGTCGGACAGACTTCGCACTTCAAGATCGATGGACAGCTCGCCGCCGAGCTGCGGACGTAGACAATCTTCGACCTGCACGAACACACGAATCTTTTGTTCGGCCATCACGCGACCAAAGTTGTCTTTGTCGATCGAGATGGGTGCGCGGTCTTCGACGGCACGCTCGTCGGGACGCCCCGTCAGGTCGGCAAGCACGAGCAGCTTGAGCGGGATCTCGACGCCCTCTTTGAGATCGCTACTTGCGGGCTTGTAGCGGATGTTGACGCGCTCTTTGGGCGCAACGGTGCCTTCTTTGGCCATGGTCTTCTCCGTGTTGGATCGCGGGGTGGTGAACTACAGCAGCAGCGTGGGAGACAGCTGCGAAAGCCGCGCAGCGAGCCGACTGACTTCGACGGGTGGATGCCCCGCACGCGCCGACACGATCTTCCACAGTGGGTGGACGACACGAAGCGCGAGCTCAGGCTCCCAACGCTCGAGCCGATACGTGTCGACGTCGCGCTCGAGGCCGAGGTAGACGAGCGCGGCCCGCTGCGGCTCGCCGTTGCACTCGAGCGTGTCCGCAAGCTCGAGCCGCAACAAAAAAGAAGTCCGCGCCGAGTGGCTCGCGCACAAACGCCGCTCTAGCTCGGAGACCGCCGCACTGTCTCTTTTGCAGAGGCGCTCGCGCAGCGTTGCGTCGAGCGTCGTGGTCTGTAGTGGAGACGTCAGAGGTGCTGCGGGTGGGCTGAGCCAAGCCACGGTGTCGGCGGACGCAAACGGCGCGCCGTCCGCGAACGCGAGCGTGGACAGCTCGGGCATACGCGCGACCAGTGCACGCGTCTCGCGCAGCACGTGCGCACCTGCGGCGGCAAAGCTTTCGCCGAGTTGCTCGAGCGCCAACGCAGAGCAGCGGTTGAGGTCGAGCCAAAGAGGGTACTTCACCAGCAGGAGCTCACTCAGAGAGAGCAGCTCGTCCCACTGCTCGCCTTGGGTGGCCTTGATCAGCTCCGCGTGTCGCGCCGGAGAGGGGCCGTCGAGCTGGGTCCGCCCGCGACGATTGGGCAGAGGCGCCTCTTCCCAACGCAGCCACACCCCGGCACGCAGCCAGCGGTACGCGCGTGCGTCCGTACGATCTACCTCGAAGCGACTGCGCGCGAGGTCGACCCACGACGAGCCTGCGCGCGCAACGTAGGTCTGCAGCCCGGCAAGCGTGCATGGGACGGGACCCGACACGGGCGGGGTACCGTCGGCGGCGCTCGACTCGGGCCGCGCGACGCTCTGCGCCGGCTGCGCTACAGGCGCGCTGCGTTGCGGAATGATCGCTGGCACGAGCGCCTGGGCTGGCCGCGGATGGGACGCTAGCGCGGCCTCCGCGGGCCCCCGCTCTTGCACGCCGTCCGCAACCTGACCGATGCGATCGCAGCGGCGCAGCAGTGCTTCGAAGGGAGGCGCCTCGTCTCCGAGCAGTCGTTGCGCTGCCGTGCGCAGCTGGTGCAGCTGCTCGCGAAGATGGGCAGACGGTGCCGACGACGTCGGCGCGACGCTGTCGAGCCGGGCACCCAGCCACTCGAGATACCACTCGAGTGCAGCGACTCGCGCCCGGGTGCGCCGAGGAAATAGACCGCTACCAAAGGCCGTTAGCAGCGTGGTGAGCAGCGACGCGCCACGTGTGGCGCCCGCCATGCCATCGCGCACCGCGAGGGCGCACGCCACATAGACAGCGACCAACAAGTCTTTGGACTTGTCTGCGAGCAGTGCGCAGCCCATCGACTCGATGATCGCCCAGTCGGGCAACGCGCCATCGACGGCGCTCAGCTTGGCGATCTCTCCGCGCAGCAGCTCGTACTCCGCGGCAAGCCTGGCATCGGCGCCGCAAGCAGACTCCTCCGAGTTGGGCTGCAGACAACGGACAACCGAGTCGCCGTCGGCTCGAGCATCGGTACGATGGATCATCGCGCTCTCCTCCGCACCGAGGCGAGCAGAGCAGCGAGCGTGCCGTCTCGTTCGATGCAGTCGAGCGTGGCGGGGTCGAGCTCACTGCGCGCCGAAGCGCTTGCGTCCCGGCGGTCGGTCCACAACGGCCAGCGGCGATGGCTTGGATGATCGGGATGACTCAAGTACACGAGGAGGTCGGTCGACCATGCACCGAGGCAAAGCAAGGCGCGCTGCAGGGACGGCGACCACAACAGCAGAGTCGGGCTGTCATCACCGACCGACACACGGTCGACTCCAGGGTTCTCGCGCGTGTGCGAGGCCTCTAGCAGCGCGAGCCAGACGAACAGCTCGAGGTCTGACGATGCGGGGATGTCGAGTGTGAGCTCTGGTCTCGGCGTGCGCGCGGCGCGCTGCAGAACAGACAAAGCGTAGGTCAGGTTGTCGAGCGGGCACTCTACAAACGTAGCGGCGGAGAAGCTGTGGATGTGTGTGCTGGCGAGGGCGTCGTGCGCACGCCGCGTGCGCTCCGGCAGAGAGCGCATGGCAGGCTCGACGCACGCGAGTGGGCTGGGGCAAGCCTGCCCCAACGTCTCGACACGCTCGTCGAGCGCTGACGTCATCACGCTCTGAACGAAGTCCTCGAGCGGGGAACAGCAGCCAAGGAGGAGTGCCTGCGCAGCATCGTGCAGAGTCCCATGGAGCCTGCACGACACTGCGCACGGGAAGTCTCGTCCCACGGCATCACGACTCGCGAGCCAGCTTCCGATCAGCGTGGTCCCCTCGACACCCTTCGCCACGAAGCGCACGGCGAAAGGCGAGACCTTGCCGTGCGCAGCCTCGACCGCCCGGGTGAGCCACACCGCGAACGCCGTCTCGGCCGCACCTCGCTCACCGCTTGCGATGAAGTCGCCGCGCGCAGGCAGCTTGCCAAACAGAGTGGCCGTTGCGAGGCGGGCGAGCGTCATGGTAGGCACGCTTTTTTGCCATCGGTGATGGAGCGCGGCGCCAGTACGCCGTCGCCGCGGAACGCGCTGAGGTAGCCGTGTGTGCCGACGAATGGGTTGTCGACACGGGTCGGTCGGACGTCGAGCGTGACGTCGTGCTGCGTGTGCAGACCAAAGCGCACGGTGAAAAACCGTTCTCCCGCGTTGACCGAGACGGTGCCCTTGTCGAGCAGGCGAAACAGCCCCCACTCGCCCTCCTGGACCAGCGTCTCGTCGATGTTGGCTCCTTTGATGCGCATGCTGGCCTGGCGTTGGTCTCCCTCGCCGGGCCAGGTAAAACGGTGCCAACGCTCAGGTCCGTTGTGAAAGTCGCTCTGTTGCCCATCGATGCGCAGCAACACCTGGGCGATGCCCGGAGACGGGCGCACGCGCACCTCGAAGGTGACGCCCGGTTTGTCTGCGCGCGGGGCAAACAACACGTTGGAGAGGAGTGCCGAGCGCTCTAAAAAGCGGACCAGCTCGGCCGTGTACATCGAGCCGCCACTTGCCCCCGGCTTGCGCTCGAACCGGGCGCCGACCTGCACGACGTCTCGCTTGAGTGTCGCCTCGTAGAAGCCCCACAAGATGCCGCTCTCGGGTCGATAAAAGTCGGCGACGTCAGCGAGGGCAGCATCTTGGCCCTGTCTCGCGAAGGGATAGTGCTCGCGAAGCGTTCGCCCGAACGGGACGACCACGGAGGTGCACCACTGCTGCCCCTTCTCGCCCGCCATGGCCGACGTCGAGCTCACCGAAGACCCATTGACGGGCGGCCACAACAGCGCGTCGAAGCGCGGTCGCCAGCCGACGGGCTGCGCCTCGATCAACCCCCGCACACGCGTACGTGCGCTCGCCAGCCGAGACGAGAGGCCGTCGGCCGTACCAGGGTCGTCTTGATACGCCTGGAGGGCATCGCGCAGGTAGCTCAGCTGCTCGTGGTAGATCTGCGTGGATGTGACTTGCGCGGTCGTGCCGGCGGCAGGCTCGTCCCAGCTCGCGCCGAACGCAAAAAAGCCCTCCAGCTCGCGGCGCACGCTTTGCTCGGTCAGGTAGGCTCCCCCCGCACAGGGGTCTTTTTCGTCGAGCAGCTGGGCCGCGGGCCCGTTCTGCACACGCTTGGTGAGCTGGGCCAGCACACCGCTCTCCTCGGCCTTGGCCTCGAGCCCCGCGTTGGTACGCGCCGGATCGACAAGCCGCGCATTGTGCGCAACGGCGCGCACCACGCGCTCGAGCGGGGGCGGCTGTCCGCGTGTGAGGTCTTGCAGCACGATCAGAGCGCGCGCGTGTTGGGCAGGCTCCTCGACGCGCAGCGTGCCGATGAAGGTTCGCCACTCCTCGATGTAGCGAGCAAAGTACTCGGAGCGCAGCGCGCAGACCCGCGCCTGGGTGCCGTCGTCATCGGCAGCGGCAGCGGCATCGGCGCTCGCCCTCGACGACACCCACGCGTCGCCGAGCAGCTCGGGAGGCGGTCGTCGCAAGAGCTCGACAACGTGCTCTTCCCAGCCTCGCCGCGTGAACGCGCCACGGATGTGGGCGGCTGCGTGCAGGGGCAGGCCCACGCTAGAGACCAGCTGCTCGAGTGTCAGATCGAGGTCGCGCGCATCGACCGCACTGACGACTCGGTCGACCGCGAGCTTGACCAAGGGCACACGCGACAGGAGCTCGCGCGCACTGTCGACGACGGCGGGCTCGCGGCTGAAGCCGAGCGCAGGGTCGACTGCGAGCAGCTCGAGATAGGTGGCGATGTGTTGCGTCATGGCCCGGCGCTCGAGCGGCGATGGGTGGCTGTCGTCTTGCGCGAGCCAAGCCACGACGAGCTGCTCGGCAAGCCACGCTGCGAGCTGTGGTGTCAGCGCGGGCTCGCTCGGCTCCTTGGGCTGCGTGAGCAACAGGTAGGCCTTGAGCCGATCGTAGAGCCACGCATGATCGTGTGGCGAAGGTGCATGCTCTGCTCCGCGATCGCGCTGCAGCAGCGCAACGATGTCGCGCTGGAGCTGGTCGACCAGCGGCCTCACGAGCACAGCGCGCAGCGTGCCTGTGTAGAAGTCGCGCAACACGGGCAACATGCTCTCGCCCCGGTACAGACCGGCGCGAAGACGAAGGGGCGCGCCTGTCGCCGACCAGGCGTGCAGAAGCGAGAGCCGCGCGCGGATGGGCTCGAGCACACGGAGCGGAGCCACCCTCTCGTGGGCGCCGCCTGGACGGCGTTGCGCGCTGACGACATCGTCTCGTGCCGCCTGGAGTGACTCACGGTTGGCGACGTACGAGCTCGCGGAGTAGAGCGTGCCGCCCGCCGCGGCCAGGACGACGAGCAGCGCGCCGAGCAGACGTACGGTGCGCAGGCGTTGCGTGCTGCGTGCACTCGGCGCGGCCAGATCGCGATCGGCGAACATCACGGAGCGAAACAGGTCGGCCAAGAAGTAGCTCTTGGTCTCCGTACGTACCGGCTCTACCTGGTCCGCTGGCGGCAGACCGAACGCGGACGCCATGGCACCCATGATGCGATCGATGGGGCTGCCCTCTTGTGTCCCGCTGGTCAGGTACACGCCGCGCACCACAGGCGCCTCGCGGTACACATTTTCGACGAACGTCTGTGCCATGAACGAACTCACGTTGTCGCGCAGCGCCTCGAGCTGTTGGGGGAACTCGTACACGGCGCGCCGTGCCTCGAGCCCACGCACGTCGCCGAGGCGCAGGAGACTGCGGCGCTCACTGACCTGCACGAGCCGCGTCCACTGGTGCTCCACGCGCTCTGCGAGGTCGTCTCCCTCGGCCACCGGCAGCGTGAACCCGAACACCTGTTGGCGCTCGGCCTTGCGCAGCTCCTCGAAGGAGTCGCAGAAGCCGGGCACCAGATCGCACTTGGTGAGCAAGATATAGACGGGAAGGCGCAGCTCGAGACGCGCCATCACCTCGTCGATGCGCTCGCGGATACACCCACTCAGGTTGGCCAGCGCGCGCTCGTCGGCGGTCGCCACATCGACGATGCTGACGGCGACGATGAGCCCGTTGAGCGGACGTTTGGGACGCGCGCGCCGAAGCATATCCAAGAAGACGAACCACTCGTCTCGGTCGTCGTGCTCGGTGGCGTAGCGGCCTGCCGTGTCGAGCAGGACGGCTTCGTTGGTGAGCCACCAGTCGCAGTTGCGGGTGCCGCCGATGCCGCGCACGCTGTCTTCTCTACCGTGCAGCGGAAACTGCAGACCAGACTGCCGGATGGCGGTGCTCTTGCCTGCCCCGGGCGGGCCGATGATGACGTACCACGGCAGCGTGTAGAGCGCGCCGCTCTGGCCGCGCGCAAACTTTGCCGACCGCAGGGTCTCGAGCGCTTGCTCGAACTGCGCGGCAAGCGCGCGTACCTCGGCTTGTCGATCGGGGCGCGCGCGCTGCTCGAACGCGACTGCCTGCGCCGCGAGCGAGCGCTGGATCTCCCTGTCTGCTCGTCCTGCGCGATACTTGGCGAGCAGAGCACGACCCAGGACGACCAGGCTCACCAGCACCGTACACAGCGCCGCGGTCCACCACGGCAGACCGTACGCGAGCACGACGCCCCACGCGATCACCACCAACAGAGTAGCTAGGATGATGGACAGCACGACTCAGCCTACGGTCGCCTGCTGGGCGCACGCGATGAGCTGCCGAAGCTGCTCGTCGAGCGCGACCGAGAACCCCAGGTGCAGCGCGAAACAAAGAGCCACGACGGCGAGAGCGACCCAGCTGAGGTGGCCGCCTAGGAAGGGTAGCCGCCGCGCTACGCCCGCCATGCCGTGCTCGGGACGCGCTCCGTTGGGCGAGAGCGCGTCGGGCATGGCGAGCCCACGACCGAGCTGCGCACGCACGCTGTCGACGAGATCAGTAAGTGGCAGATCGATGCGTGGCAGGTCGGTGCGTGGCACCTCCGCCCCGCGCACGCCGTAGCGACCCCGAAACCCGAACAGCAGGCACAGGTAGTAGACACGAAGGACGTCTGCCTGGGCCGGCGCGCGGCGGACGGACTCGAGGTGATCGAAGAAGCGCTCCCCCGCTACGTTCTCGCCGAACAAGGTGAGCTGAAGTGGGCGCGTCACCCAATAGTCGCGCAGCGAACCGGCCGAGGACATGGCCACTTCGTCGGCCAGCCCCGTGACGGCGTACAACGAGAGCTTGGTGTCTTGCTCTGAAAAGCCTGCTTCTCGCGAGCGTTTGGCCATGTTTTCTAAAAAGCTCTTCATGCGTGCGTGCACGAGTCCGGGCTCGACGTCGCGATGATCGCGTACGCGCCCGAGCTGGCCGATGGCGTTGAAGCAGTCGCTCGTTACCCAGTTGACGCGGTCCACGCTCAGCCCCCCGGAATCGCAAGCAGCTCGAGGCTGGTGGTGGCGTGGTCGAACGGTGGTGGCAGGTGCACGGCGATGGTCCGCTCGTGCATGATGTGCCGCCACACCGCGCCCTCGGCGTGGAGCAGAAAGTATTGTTTGTCCGCACGGACTGGGATCTCGCGCGGTGGCCGCCGGGAGGCCGTGAGCAGCACCGTCGACACTGCTGCGTTGAGGTAGCGCGGGATCTCGGTCCAGGCGGCGAGCTTGGCCACGCGCGGCAGCAGCTCGTAGGTGGTCTGCTCGGGCACCGCGCTGTGCACGGCGAGGACGAACCTTACGGACGGCTCGAGGAGCTCGGGCGCCAGAAGACGCCCCAGGTGCATGCCGTCGACCCGGGACTCGAGGGGCACCGTGAGCACGCGCGCGGCCGCCGCGAGCTGCAGCAGACTCATCAGCTTGGCGAGCAACGGCTCGAACGTGGACCGCATGTCGAGATGCACGTACGGGGGAAGGCGCGTGGGGTCTTCGTCGACGCTGAAGACACCCAGCTGTCCAACGAACTGCACGAGCACCGAGTACGCCTGGAACGGGCTCGCGACGTCGGCGTCGAGCAGATGTTTGAGCACAGGAATGGCGCCGCTGAGCGCGTGCAGCGCCAGGTAGCGTGTGACCTCGTCGGCTGCGAACTCGACGGTCGCGTGGTCGCGATGACGTAGCTCGTCGGCAACGGCACGTCGTTTTGCGACGCTGGCAGCCAGGACGCGCCGGATGCCCTCGTAGAGGAGCGGGGACACACCGAGACGAAGGCTCGGCGGCACGTAGGTGGCGGAGTAACACAGGGCACCTGCGCGATCGCGAACGAGCTCGGCGATCTTGATGGACTCGTAGTCTTCGGAGACCTCGCCCCCAAACAACAAGACCCAGCAACGGCGCGCAAAGTCGACCGTGCGCGCCTCGTCAGGCTCGGACGACACCACGTCGAGCACGCTGCGTGTGTCGACGACGAAGCGCGCGCGACCACGCTCTGCTTCGAGACGCGCGTAGCTGCCCCCGTGCGCACGCTCGAGTGGGAGGGCGAGAAACACGTCGAGCGTCTCGGCGTGTGCGGGGAAGTGGTGCGGCTCGATAGCGCGCGCGGGGGCTGCCTCGGGTTGTCCGGCTCGAAAACAGACAGCCGTACCCCCGGGGAGCACGCCCGAAAGCGAACGAACCGAGACGCTGCCGCCAGCCAGCGCGCCCTCGTCGAGCTCGAGCGACGACAACCCCCAGCCATGCGGCACGGCGGTGCACAGCCGCTCGTGCAGCAGTCGCTCGTGGTAGCGGTCTTGCTGCTGAAAGTGCTGCGGGGAGATCAGCATGCCCTCAGACCAGACGATTCGTTGTAGATCGATCATCGCTGACTCGCTGTGGTTCTATCGGGCGCCACGTCGTCGGGTAGGTCGTGCGCGGCCGCCCCCGGGAGCGCCAACAGCGCCGAGCGGCCCTCTGCCCGGTACTGATCGAAACGAAAAGTAAGCGCGGGCTTGGGTGCGCCTCGCTCTTTGTACTCGGCGCACAGACGCGACGACTCTGGAAGCGGGATGATGGACCGCCACTGGGTGGCCGTCGGTCGACGGAAGATGGCGACCGCGACGACGAACCTTACTTGTGGCTCGAGCGGAAGGTCGACCCATGTCGACTGACCTGGAAACAGTGTCAGCTCGCGCGACGCGACCAGGTCGGGGCCGAGGACGGGCACTGGCGTCTGCCAGACGTCGACAAAGTCTGCCTCTTCGATGCGGGCGACGGCTTGCAGCTGGTAGACGCGCACCACCGTGGGCAGCGCAGCGCCCTGTGCGTCGGGATTGAGGCGCTCACTCGCCTCGAGCCGAGCCCGCGTCGGCAGCGTGCAAGGTGCGCTGGGCGGCTTGGGCCACAGTCCACAACCGGAGCAGACCAACGACAAACCGACGCTCACGAGCCACGCGAAGCAGCCAAGACCACGACCTCGTTCGAGCTGACTCATCACGAGGAGAACTATCGCAGCGACTCCACGCGCAGCAAGCGTGGTGCGATCACCCTACGGGGTGTCGACGACACGCGAGCCAACGCGCGCTGGTTGATCTAGAAATCACTCGAGACGTTCGACGTCGACCGGCACCACACACAAAGCGAGGGAAGTCATGGCGCGTCTTGTAGACCTGGAGATCATCACCAAGGACGGGAAGTTCGATCTCGACCCCGTGCACACGGGCGTCGACGACGCTGCCATCTTTTGTCGGCGCTTCGAGCTGGGTGGCAGCGCTGCCACCAACCCCAAGTCGGGCACGCCCAAGGGCACACGCGAGTACGAAGGCATCACCATCGAGAAGCCGCTCAACAGCGCAAGCCCAGCGCTGTTTCAGCTGTTCACCAACCACGTCGGGTTCAAGGCCGTGTTCCGCATCCATCAGGTCAAGTCTGGCCCTACACAAGAGCCGGGTGAGGTCGTGCTCACCGTCACCATCGGCGGCGACGACTTCTTGGCCTGGGTCAGCTCGTACAAGCTGGTGGTGCCCGATGTCGAAAAGCGCGCGGCCGACGACCCCGACGAACCTTACGAGGTGATCGTGCTCTCGTTCTCTCACATTTGTTATCACAAGAGCGGCACCGACAACGCCGGTGCGCCAACCGAGCTCATGGTCGAAGACTCGTTGACTGGCGTGATGTAGTTCATGTCCGGAGGCCTGCTCGACGGCATCAAACATCGCCTTCGTGGCGAGGCGCGCGCCAAGCGCGAGCACGCTGTGCTCGTTCACCTGTCCACGCTGCTCAACACGCGTCAGGGCAGCAGTGCGCTCGACCTTACGTACGGTCTTCCGGACATCACCGATTTCACGCACAATATTCCTGGCGCCATCCCTCTGCTGGAGCGGCTCATCGTCGACGCCATCCAGCGCTACGAGCCTCGGCTCAGCCACGTCCAGGTGCGCTCGTCCACCGTTCACACCGATGCGCTGAGCCTCAGCTTCGAGGTGAGCGCGCAGCTCGTCGGCGGGGGCTCACTTCGTTTCCAAACCACGCTCTCGGCGGGTGGTCAGGTCAGTGTCTCGTGAAGGAGGCGTGTCGTGTTCGATCACTACTATCAGGCTGAGCTCTCCTACCTGCGCGAGATGGGTCGCTCCTTTGCCCGAAAGCACCCGGCACTGGCGGGCATGCTCGCAGAGCGCAGCACCGATCCCGACGTCGAGCGGCTGCTCGAGGGGTTTGTGTTCGTCGCTGCACGGCTGCGTCAGCGCATCGACGACGCCGCACCAGAGCTCATCGAGTCACTCGTCGAGTTGCTGCTCCCCCACGCGCTGCGACCCACGCCGGCCGCCAGCATCGTGCAGTTTTGTGCGCCGACCAAGGCCGCACGAGGGCGCGTCCGCGTCGAGCGCGGCACCAGGCTGCTGTCCAAACCGGCACACGGCACACGCTGTACGTTCACCACCACGCGCGCCGTCGACCTGCTCCCGGTACAGCTCGTCTCGTGCCGGCTCGACGATGGCAGGAGCGTCAAGCCCGAGCTCTGCCTTCGTTTCGAAGCGGAGCCCGGCGCCGAGTCGGCCGTCTACGGTCGCGAGGGGCTCCGTCTCCACTTGCATGGCGAGCACGCCCTCACCACGCAGCTCTACCTGTGGCTCGCTCGCCACCTCAGCGGCGTGAGCTTGCGAGCAGCCGACGGCAGATCTGTCGAGCTGGGCGCCGACAGCGTCAGGCTCCCAGGCTTTGGCAACCACGACAGCTTGCTGCCGTGGCCCGCCTTTTCTCCCCACAGCGCTCGCGTCTTGCTCGAGTACGTCACCCTGCCGAGCAAGTTCTTGTTCATCGACATCGTTGCGCTCGACCGCGCGGCGCACGTCGCCAGCAGCTCGTTCGAGCTCGTCTTGCGTTTTCAAAAACCGCCGCCCCTCCCCAGCCGGCTGCCAGAGCACACACTGCGCCTGCACTGCGCTCCCATCGTCAACTTGTTCGAGGTGGCAGCCGAGCCGCTTCGCGTAGGCATCGACGAGCGCGCCTCCCTGTTGCGAGCGGCTGGCGTCGACCCTTCGCACATGGAGGTGTTCTCGGTGCAGTCGGTCACGGGCATCGCGCCGAGCGCGGAGCGGCGTGTGTATCCGCCTTTTCACTCGTTCGAGCAGGCCACTCGTCCGGCTTCAGACGTGGGTTACTACAAGCTCACGCGAGCACTATCACCCGTCGACGAAGGCACGCACACCTCCCTCGCCCTGCACAGATCGCCCGAGGCCACGCTCGTGCGCGAGCGCGAGACGCTCTCCATCGAGCTGCTGTGCACCAATCGTGGCCTCCCTGTCGAGCTGCAGGTGGGCGATGTGGCCACCGCGAGCTCCGATCTCCCCTCTGGCGTCACGTTCTCCAACATCGCACGACTCTCCCCGCCGCTGCGCGCGCCCCTTGGTTCCGACTTGCTCTGGCGCCTGGTCAGTCAGCTCGCGATCACACGTCGCAGCCTGGCCGATCGCGACACGCTGATCGCGTTGCTCTCCTCGTACCAGCTCCACGACCAGAGCGATCGCGCCGACACGCGTGCGCAACGAGCGCGGGTGGCGGCCATCCGCAGCGTAGGTGTGGAGACAGTCACGCGCGTGCTCGGCGGCGTTGCGGCGCGCGGCTCCATGTACCGGGTGGAGCTCGATCAGGCGGGTTTTGCGAGCGAAGGAGACGTTTTTCTGTTTGGTAAGGTGCTCCATCGCGTGCTCGCACTCGACGCGCACGTCAACACGTTCGCCGACCTGCACGTCAGCATCTCCCCCTCGCAGCTCTCCTTTCGGTACGCGGCGGAGCTGAGTCCACAATGAGCCATTGGTTGCACACTTCGCTCGCGCCCGCTGCGCCGGCGCGCATCAACCAGGTCCTCGCGCAGGCACAGCGCTTGCCCTTCGTGGTACTGGTCGATTGGCTGCAGCGTCTGCTGCCGACCCACTCCGCCGTCGGCGGAGACGGCCCCGCGTACGCCGAGGCGGTGCGCTTTTGCCACGATCCCGATCTGCGTTTTCACGATGCAGACGTGGTCGAGGCAAGCTTGGTCGAGCCCGCGGCGGCCGGGGGCTACGTGCAGCTGACCACCACCTTCGCCGGGCTCACGGGTGCGGCCTCGCCCCTTCCGCCGGCACTCATCGAGCGCCTGTGTCGCGACGACAACGACGAGAGCGCCGTGCAGCGCGAGTTCCTCGACCTGTTCCACCATCGTCTGCTTTGTCTGTTCTATCGCGGGCGTCTCAAGTTCGATCTGCCGCGCAGCAGCTCGCCACTGGGTGAGGGTCGCGCGCTCGACTGGGTGCTGCTGCTGGCGGGTCTCGCTCCCGAGCACGCCGAGCGGCTGACCCAGTTGCCTCGTGCGGTGTTGCTCACCCTCGCGCCGTTGGTCGTGTGTTACCCCGCCACGGCAGAGCGGATTGCCGTGGCGGTTCGTTTTGTGTTCGCCGACCTGCTCGGAGAGGCAGAGGTACACATCGCCGAGCTGCGCGGAGGCTTCGCCACCATCGAGCCGAGCTCACGCGTGCGCCTCGGCGTGGACATCCGGCTCGGGTCGACCAGCACGCTGGGCGGCCGGGCGCCCTCGCCGTCGCAACAACTCACCGTGCAGATAGGTCCACTGTGCGCCGACGCCTGCGCGCACCTGTGCCCTGGCGGCGATCGCCACCATGAGTTTGCGGCGGTTACCACCTTGTTCTGCCCCGAGACCATCCGCATCGCGGTCGAGCTCACGGCCAGCACGACCCCGGTTGTGCAGCTCGGGACAAACGGCGCGTTGCTGGGTCGAGGCACCTGGCTGCGTGGGCATGTTCGCCCGCGCGCGATCTGTTTTTCCCTCCCGGCCCCTTCATCGCCATGAGCGAGCGCCACCTCATCGTCGAAGTTGCGGACGCCGAGCACGAAGCGCGCACGGAGTACCTGTTTGCGCACTCGCCGGTCCGAGTCGGACGGAGTCTGCTCAACGACCTCGCGCTGGAGTACGGGTTCGTCTCGCACTGCCATGGCCTGTTTCACTTCGACGAACAGCGGGTCGAGTTCGTCGACGTGGGTTCCACCAACGGGTCGTTCGTGAACGGCACCCGTCTCGTCACCAATCAACGCGTCACGCTGTCCAATCCAGCGACGGTCACCATTGGCGCGCTACGCTTGCTGGTACGGCTCGAGGCGCGCAGAGAGAGCGCGGCGCCAACCTGGAGCAGGGAGCCCAGCACACAGCTCATCGAACGCTTCGCGCAGTCGTTTCTCGAGCTGCGGCGAGGTCAACGGCTACTGCTGGGCGCACTCGGCTTACCTCTTCCCAAGACCAGCGAGCTGCAGGCGCTCGATACCCCGCGTGCGCTGCTCGCGTACTTGCTCGACCCGCTGGCCTCCCACCATCGCATCGACGAGCTGAGTCGCGCGCACGCCGACCTGATGCGACACGAGGTCGCGCTGGTGAGCGCGATCGGCGCCGGCGCGCGCGAGCTGCTCGACGAGCTGTCTCCCAAAAACCTTGCCCCGCGCGGCGTGGGAGGTGTCGTGAGCTGGCTCGCTCGCCTGATTGGGCGCGACGAGCGGTGGCTCGCCCTCGAACAAAAGATCGACGAGCTGCGCGAAGAGAGCACGCTCTCGTCCGTGGTCATGGGCCGCGGCTTCGTACGCGCGTACGCTGCCGCTCTGGGCAAGCGCGAAGGCGAAGGGTGGCCTGCGCCCACGCACGTTCCGCGCGCAGAAGAGGACCTGTCATGAGCGCTGGTGTCTTTCGTTGCCTCTTGCTGGGCGTGCTGTTGGCGTGCGGCTGCGTCGGCGGTCGACGCGATCGCGATCCTCCCCCCGTGTGTGTGCGGCCCTTGCCAGCACATCTTCAGCACACCGCGCCCGACGCACTGCCCGCCGTCGTCTGGTACGAGCTGTTGTTCAAGGGCTATCGAGACGGCATCTCGGCCGACCTGGTCGACTGCTCGGGCGAACCCATCGCGTGGGCACCGCTGCCGAGCTCCTGTGTCGAAGGCGAGCCAGAAAGCACAGTGAGGCAGCGCCGCCGCGCGCTCCGAGCAGACGAGCTCATCATCCGCCACGCCGGCGGCGAGTACTGGTTTGGCTGGGCACCCTTCCTCGCGTTCGACAACGGGATGAGCGAAGGCCCACTCGCCATCGCACGCGTGCACGCCGGCAAGCTCGAGGTCCGCGCACTCGGCACCCTGCGCGCGTACAGCAAACGCGTGCGGCTCGAGATCAGAAAGCTTGGGCAGGCGCACATCTTGGTGGCCGAGGGGGAGTGGTGTGGTGCGTCGGCCTCTCCTCGCTCTCCTCTGGAGCAGCCGAGCGCTTCGACGTGCGCGCGCGGGACGCGTCTCTTGTGGCTCGACCGGCAGCGTTTCCGCGAGCGCCCCCTGCGCTCTCTGACCGTGCGTAGCTGTCTTGGCCCGGCCTGGTTCCCGCAGACCGACGTGCGCGCGACGCAGCTGAACACACGCTGGTCGCGCACACTGCAACGTGACCTCGCCCTGGCCTACGAAGACGAGCTCATCACGGTCGACGAACACATCACCGTGAGCGACCTCGATGTGTCGTCCCCGTCCCTCCCCGCCCGACGCTTTCGTGAGGCGCAGGCACGCATCCGCGTCTCCCTCGAAGCGGGGGAGCTGCTGAGTGAGGGTCAGTCGCTCTGGAATGCCATCCGCACCGAAGACGGCGCCACGGGCCAAGCGTCGCCCCCCTGACCAGGCGCGCGCGGGTCCTCAGGGAGCCTGCAGCCAGTGCGCCACCATCCCCGCGATGGCGAGGCCAAATGCAGCGGCAAACAGGCCCGAAAGGACAAACGTCATGACCCGATCTCGGCGCGGTGGAGGCTTGCTGATCGACAGTGCCGGATAGGTACTAACGGGCGCGGTCGTGGGGCGGCGCGCTGGCGTCTCGGCTGGGTCGTTTTGCATGGGGTGCCTCCTCCGATGGGACGGCAGTGCCGTGCCCATGCGATATGGTAACTCATGGCCGATTCGAATGACCCCGATAGCGCGAAGGCGGTCGAGGCCCTGCGCCGGCGGGTGACTGAGCTGGAGGCCGCCCTGGCCGCCAGCAAGAGCGCGAGCGGCTTTCTCGAGTCGGTCCTCGAGGCCGTTCCGGCCTTCATCACCAAGCTCGATCCGGACCTGAACATCGAGTTCTTCAACCGCTGATCGATGTGATCGACAACGGAAGCGGGATGCCGGAGCCTGTGCGAGCGCGCATGTTCGAGCCGTTCTTCACCACCAAGCCGGTGGGCAAAGGCACGGGACTCGGCCTCGCCACCAGCTACGCCATCGTGCGCGATCACGGGGGCGTGCTGAGCTGTGAGTCGACCTTCGGTACGGGTAGCTGCTTTACCGTGAGCCTGCCGCTCGCCAGTGAGCCACTCGACGCGGCCACCGGGCCTGCAGCGGAAGTCAGAGCACGATAGATCCCGTCCCAAGTCCTTCACGAACACAACGAACGTCAGGTTCGCCCTTCGCCCGTCAGCTCGCGTCTTCGACCCACAACGACACCGACGCCAGCGACGCGCAATTCCGGGAACGCCGCGCGCGCGCCGCGGGCAGGCCGACAAGCGCTCGCGTAGTGTTCGGCCGCAGGGCCAAAGACACGCAATACGCCGTGCTTTTGTAGCGCACCGCATCAACTGCCCCCCTTCGACACGGACGAGGACACCGATGAACACGAGCTCGCGCCCCCCTCGAGCGACCCTCTTTCGTTCACGCGCGGAGGTACCGCACGCGATCACGGTGGTGTGGTCGACCGGGGCTGTGATCGCACTGCTGGGACTCTACACATCGAGCTGCACCAGCACGCTCGCGCCCCAGGGCGACACACCGCTGACCGACGCGTCGATCGGCCGCGCGAGCGCGAGCGATGCGGGCCCAACCCGCTCCGGCGACGCGGGGGCCGGCCGCAGCACCAAGATCGATCGCAGCAGCTTGACCGACGTCGGCACCGAACCGCTCGACTACGCCGATGCGAGGTACTGGCTGTGCCGACCCGGCAACGACCCCGACGAGTGCGATCGCAACCTCGATGCGACCGAGTTGCTGCCGGACGGCGAGCGCGAGGTCGTCAAGCACGTGAAGGCCGCCGCGCCTGCCGTGGACTGTTTCTACGTGTACCCGACCGTGAAGCTGAGCAGCGGCGGACCGATGGTCGACTTCTCGAAGATCGACATCACGCTCGACCCCTTGCTCTCGCAGGGCGCTCGCTTCAGCTCGTTGTGCCGCATGTACGCCCCGCTCTACCGTCAGACCGGCGTGGTGCCGGGCGCGGGCGGCGCGCCTACACCCGGCGGTACCGGCTTTGCGCTCGGCCAGCACTCGCAGACCGCGCAGGCGAGCGCTACCAGGGCAGCTACATCACGCGCACGCGGGTCAACCCCACGTTCGCGGCCGATGGCTTCAGCATGCTGCCGACGGACTTCACCACGCCCTTCTTGCTCTATCGCGACGTGTTCCGCGGGGAGTGCAAAAACGAGAACGGCTTCAGCTACCTCGAGGTCTCGCTCGAGATGGAGGCCGACGACCCCAGGCCCCCACCACCCTACCGGTTCGCCATGATCGAGGCGGCCCTGGGTCTGCACTTGATGGACTACAACATCGAACTCGGCGACTTGCTGGCGGCGGTCGAGCTGCAGATCAAAGCGGCCAAATAAGCCGCCGCACGGAACGAACATTCAGCTGCGAACGTTGGCCGCCGCCCTCCGCCGGGTATCCGTATCGCTCATTGCGCAGGGTAGCCATGCCACTCCCGGTCACCGTGCAAGGGCGTCTGCGTTCTCGATCGACATATCAAGTTACTTGATATAAGAATCGGCCCGTCCTGCCCGCACAGCGGTTCGTGTTGGGTGTCCTGACGCCTGAGACTTGCTACGTACGACCCTGAAAAGAGCTGCGGCCTTTCAGGCTCGGGTCCGCCACAGCACGCGGCGTCTGGCCGTCGATGTTGCTCGCCGTGTTCCCGATGCCGACCAGGAGACAAGAGCATGACCGTAGACAAGCGCGTGAGCCGTCGTGACTTCAACAAGCTCGTAGCCGGAGCGGGCACCGCCGTGACGCTCGCGCCCTTCAGTGTGGTGCGCGCCGAGGCCAAAAAGCTCAAGGTCGGCGTGCTGCTCCCTCGCTCGGGCACACAAGCACTGATCGGCCAGTCCTGTTACAAGGGCGCCGAGCTCGCGCCGGCGGTCATCAAGCAGTTGCTCGGCGTCGACGTCGAGATCATGAACGCCGACACCGAGTCGAACGGCGACGTCGCGCGCACCCGCGCAGAGCGGCTGATTCAAGACGGAGCGCACGTGCTGGTCGGCGCCTTCGACTCTGGGCACACGGCGGCGGTGGCACAGGTGGCCGAGCAGCGCGGCATCCCGCACGTCATCAACATTGCGGGCGCGCCACAAATCACCGAGCAGGGCTACAAGTTCGTCTTCCGCAACTTCCCGCCCGCGCCCGAGCTCGTGAAGAACGGCCTCGCGCTGCTCAACGACATCTTTACGGCGTCGCATGCCACGCCCAAGACGGCCGTGTTCATGCACGTCAACGACACCTTCGGTCAGTCGATGGCCAAGGGTGTGCTCGCCAACCTGCCCGCACTCAAGCTGCCCTTCCAGATCCTCGAGACCATCTCGTACGACCCCGCCGCCAAGGAGCTGTCGCTCGAGGTCGCCAAGGCCAAGGCTGCGCATCCAGACCTGTTGCTCGTCGTGTGTCGCCTCAACGACGCCATCGTGCTGCGGCGCGAGATGGTCAAGCAGCGTTTCTCGCCCATGGGCATCGTCAGCCCCGGCTCGCCCGGTCTGTACGAAGAGCAGTTCACCAAGGCGCTCGGCAAACACGCCGAGTACGCCATCTGCAACACCGCCTGGTACAACCCCAAGTCGCAGGCGACCAAGCTGGTCACGGCGGCGCTCAAAAAGAGCGAGCCCAAGACGGAGCTCGCGTTCCACGGCACCAACGTCGGCTACACGCTCGACGCCATCTTGATCGCGGCAGACGCCTTCAAGCGCGCGGGGAGCAGCGACCCCAAGCTGCTGGTCGAAGCCATCCGCAAGACCAACATCGCCTCCGACGTGCGCATGTCGCTGGGCTCTGCCATCCAGTTCAACGCCAAGGGCCAGGTCGAGGGCAACCGCTCGGCGGTCATCCAAAACCTCCGCGGCAAGCCCGTCGTCACGCTGCCCAGCGACATCGCCGAAGCGAGCGTCGTGTTTCCGTCGCCCGAGTACAAAAAGACCTGAGTGTTGCCACGTCCTGCTACCGCCGCCTGAGCGACAATCAGGCTACCTCCCCCCTCCATGCCAGCTTTCGATTTCGCTCTGAATGTCGTCGTGTCCGGCATTCTCACGGGCATGGTGTACGGACTGATGGCCCTCGGGCTGTCCGTCATCTTCGGCGTCATGCGCGTGGTCAACTTTGCGCACGGCGAGCTGACCACGCTCGCCATGTACACCACGGCCGTGTGCTGCGAGGCACTCGGCACCGACCCGTTCGTGACGCTCATCCCCGTCACCCTCGCCTTTTTTGCGCTCGGCTACGTGCTGCAGCGCAAGGTCATCAACCGCTTCATCACGCGGCCCGAGCACACCCAGCTGCTGTTGTTGGTGTCGATCGCGATCGTGCTCGCCAACCTGCTGCTGCTGGTCTTCGGGCCCGACGCACGCAGCGTGCAGACGGACTATCAGCTCGACTCCATCGAGATAGGTCCGCTGCTCGTCGACGTGACGCGTGTCTACGCGGCAGGCACCGCACTGGTCGCCACGCTGCTGCTGTTCGTCTTCTTTCGCACCACGCTGATGGGGACGGCCTTGCGCGCGTGTGCCGACAACCTGCGCGGCGCACGGGTGGTCGGCCTCGACGTCGAGCACCTCTACGCGGTCACCTTCGGCATCGGCACGGCGTCGGTTGCCGTCGCGGGCTGCATGCTCGTGCTGCTGTTCGAGGTCACCCCCGCGGCCGGGCCGGCCTACACACTGCTCGGCTTCGTCATCGTCATCGTGGGCGGCCTCGGGTCCATGGCGGGCGCGCTGATCGGCGGCGTGCTCATCGGCGTGTCCGAGAGCGTGGCCGGCATGTTCTTCTCGCCGTCGGCCAAGAGCATGATGAGCTTCTCGCTGCTGATCTTGGTGCTGGCCCTGCGCCCCTCGGGCTTGCTCGGAAAAAGAACATGAGACGCGCACTCGTGACGCTCGCCGCGATCGCGCTGCTCGCGCTGCCCGCGCTGGTCAACAGCTACCTGCTGTCCGTCGCCATCGCCGTGCTCTACCTCGCGTACGTCGGGCAGGCATGGAACGTGATGATGGGCTTTGCAGGCCAGCTGTCGCTCGGCCACGCGCTGTACGTGGGCCTCGGCGCCTACCTCGCTGGCGGTCTGTACTTCCACTACGGCATCGGCCCGTGGCTCGGCGTGTGGGTCGCCATCGCGATCTGCACCGCACTCTCGGTCGCGCTCGGTCTGCTCGCCTTTCGGTTCGGCATCTCGGGCGTGTACTTTGCCCTGCTCACCATCGCGACGTCGGAGTTTACGCGCATTGCGTTCGACCACCTGGAGTGGACCGGTGGCCCCGCAGGTCTGTTCTTGCCGGTCGCAAACCGCGAGCACGTCGACCTGCTCGACATGCGCGGGCCTCCGGGTCTGTACTACTACGTCGCGCTCGCGCTCGCCGTGGGTGCGGCCGTGCTCTGCCGCCTGCTCTTGCGCAGCCGGGCTGGCTACTACTGGCAGGCCATTCGTGAAGACGAACCGGCAGCGCAGTCGCTGGGCATCGACACCTTTCGTTGGAAGTTGTTGGCCGTGGCCATCAGCGCGGCGATGACGGCCGTCGCGGGGGTGTTCCACGCGTTCTACTTCAACAGCCTGTTTCCCGAGCAGATCTTCAACGCGGGCCGCTCGCTGGAGATCTTGCTGGCACCGGTCGTCGGCGGCATCGGTACGCTCGCGGGCCCCATCATTGGCGCGCTCGTGCTCACGTTGCTCGGCGAAGGCAGCACCGAGCTGTTGTCGGTGCTCGGGTGGGAGGCACCCGGTCTCAAGCAGGTGCTGTACGGCTTGTTGTTGCTGGCCACCGTGTGGCTGCTGCCTCAGGGCATCTGGCCCGCGCTCCAGAGCCGCTTCTGCGTCGAGGCGCGAACGACGAAGGCAGCTCTGCCCAAGCCTGACCCCACGCCCAAGCCGGAGCGCAGCTGACCATGCCCAGACTCGAGGTCGATCAGGTGGTCAAAAACTTCCGCGGCCTGCGCGCCGTGGGCGGCGTGAGCCTCAGCGTGGACGAAGGTCAGATCGTCGGACTGATCGGGCCCAACGGTGCGGGCAAGACCACACTGTTCTCTTCCATCGCCGGCGCGTGCGCCATCGACTCCGGGGAGATCAAGTTCGCTGACAAGCGCATCTCCGGCCTGCGTCCCGATCAGATCTGTCACGCCGGCATCAGTCGCACGTTTCAGATCATGCGACCGTTCGCCGGCCTGAGTGTGCTCGACAACGTCATCGTCGGTGCGCTGGCCCGCGAGCGCTCGCTCTCCGAAGCACGGCGCCTCTCGCTGGCCGTGCTCGAGCAGTTGGGTCTCGGTCCACGCGCGGAGGTCCCTGCTGCGACCCTGACTCTCCCGGAGCGCAAGCGGCTCGAGGTGGCGCGTGCGCTGGCCACCCGGCCTCGTCTGCTGCTCCTCGACGAAGTGATGGCCGGCCTGCGGCCCACCGAAACCGACATGATGGTGCGCACCTTTTTGGCCATCAACAAAGAGCACGGCATCTCCATCCTGCTCATCGAGCACGTGATGCGCGCCGTGATGGCACTCGCGAGCCACATCGTGGTGCTGCACCACGGCGAAGTGATCGCACGCGGCACGCCCGAAGAGGTGGTGCAAAAGCCGCAGGTGCTCGAGGTCTACCTCGGCGCGGAAGGGCCGGGCTGATGCTACGCGTCGAAAACCTGTCTCTCTCGTACGGCGGCGCCGAAGCGCTGAGCGACGTCTCGTTCGACGTGCCCAAGGGGCAGATCGTCGCCATCGTCGGCAGCAACGGCGCTGGCAAGTCGTCGCTCATCCGCTCCATCGCGGGCATCGAGAAGCCGCAGCACGGACGCATCTGGTACGCCGACCGCGAGATCTCGCGGTTGTCGTCGCACATCGTCTGCGAGCTCGGCATTGGTCAGGTGGCCGAAGGACGCCAGCTGTTTCCCTCGTTGACCGTCGAAGAAAACCTCAAGCTGGGTGCCCTGCTCGCGCGCGCAAAAAAGCAGCTCAAGCACACGCTCGACGAGGTCTATACCCTGTTTCCGCGCCTCGCCGAGCGCAAGACACAAGAAGCCGGGACCATGTCCGGCGGCGAGCAACAGATGCTCGCGATCGGTCGCTGCCTGATGGGGAAGCCCGAGCTGATCATGTTCGACGAGCCGTCGCTCGGTCTGTCGCCCGCGATGGTGAACGAGGTGTTTCGCACCATTCGGATGCTGCACGGACGCGGCGTCACCGTTCTGTTGGTCGAACAAAACGTCGTGCTCTCGCTCAAGGCGGCGGACTACGCCCATGTGCTCGAGAACGGACGCATCGTGATGAGTGGCCAGGGAGAGTCGATGCTGCGCGATGAGCGCGTACGTCGAGCCTACCTGGGACAGTAAGGGCGAGTCTGCAAAGACTCAGGAGATAGCTATGGGCAAGCTGTGGAGTTCGATCGCCATCTCGGCGCTCGCGATGTTGACTTGTGCCGTGTACCCGTCGTTGGCGATGGCGGGCAACCAGTCGCGTGCCGGCATCAACCTGGGCGCCACCAGCTTCTTCGACGGCTTTGGCCGCCCGGTCGAAGGCTTTACCTATCAGGCGTACCTGCAGTATTCGAGAGCGCGCGAGCTGGCAGACGCCAACGGCGACGAGACCAAGGCGTTTGTCCACCCCGAGCTCGATACGCTGGTGCTGCTCAACCAGCTGTCTTACTACGGACCCAAGACGCTGTTCGGCGATCGGGTGCGACCTGGCATCAACTTCATCCTGCCGCTCGTCGGCTTCATGACCTCGTTCGACGCCCCCGGTCCGGTGCTCAAGGACAACGGCGTGGGCCTGGGTGACCTCGTAATCGGCCCCGTGTTTCAGTTCGCGCCGCTGCTCTCCGAGGGACGCCCGGTGTTCTCGCACCGCCTCGAGTTCGACCTGGTTGCGCCCACGGGCAAGTACGACCCGGCCAAGAACCTGAACCAGGGCACCAACTACATCTCGTTCAACCCCAACTGGGCGGCCACTGTGTTGCCGCTGCCCGGTCTCGAGTTCACCACTCGCCTCAACTACATCTACAACTTCACCAACGAGCGCCCCACCAACCCACCACGCGGCATCCCCATGGGCACCACCGTGGAGAGTGCGCGCGCCGGACAGACCGTGTGGGCCAACTTTGCGACCTCGTACGAGGCCATCAAGGGCGTCCACCTGGGCATCAACGGGTACTACCTCAAGCAGATCACGCTCGACCGCTTCTACCTGAACAACGGCACGTACTATGAGGGGAAGAAGCCGGCCGAGGGCAAGCAGCAAGTGCTCGGCATCGGGCCGGGTGCGTACTG
>JBEGTL010000013.1:0-38210 GCA_041179425.1 Pseudomonadota bacterium
TCCCGGGCAGCTGCATCGCGGCCTCTTGGACCGTCTCGGAGGCCTCGCCGGAGATCAGCACGACGGGCAGGTCTCGGATGCGATCCCATGTGCGTATGAGCGCGATGAAACGGTCGCCGCTCATGATGGGCATATTGAGATCGATGACAGCGGCGGCGATGCCCTGGGTGGCGATGACCTGGGTCGCCCCGATGGGCGAAGCTAGTGGGTGCACCGCGTAGCCGTCGTTGTGAAGTAAGTCGCTGATTGCTTGCCGGGCAATCTCGTCATCGTCGATGACGAGGATGCGCCCCTTTGTCGTCCCGTCTCGCGCTGCCACACCTTGACTTTACGCATAGCGTCAGCCGGCCGCCCATGTGTGTATCCAGTGCTCGGGTCCGCGCGAGCGCACGTGCGCCGCAAAGCACTGACTACTGTGACGCACAGCATGACCTCGGGAGCCGCGACTATCCGAGCAGCTCTCGCGACGCGCGCAAAGTCCAGCTCAGCGCTCGGGTACGACTGCGCACATACGCCAGCACGCGTCGCACGCGGCTTGGAGATCGACCGGCCGCAGCTTGAAGTAGCCCGCACGTTCGGATTTGAACAGATTGACGAACGAGCCCCAGTGCAAGGCCATGATGACCTCGACGCGGATGTCTTTGCGGTACACGCCGCGACGCTGCAGTGCCCTGGACGCGCTGGCGAGTGGCGCGAGGACACTGCGCTCGAGCGCCTTACTCTCGTCGTCGAGGTACGGCAGATGATCTTGCAGCTCTAGGAAACGAAACGCCTCGGGCTCCTCCCGTGCGAACGCTACCATCCGCCGCCACCACTCCTGAAACACCTCGCGGGGCTCTTGGCTCGCCGTGAGACTGTCCGAAATCCGGCGGTTTATCGCACGTTTTTGCTCGCGGTAGAGCTCGTTGATGAGCACCTCTTTGCTGGCAAAGAAGCGATAGATGGTGCCCGTGCCGACCCCCGCCCGTGCCGCAATCTCCGGTACAGGGACGCCGTGTACCCCGTGCTCAGAGAAGACCAAGAGTGCTGCTCGGAGGATGGCTTCACGCTTGGGCAGGGGCGTGGGCGCGCTGACCTTGGAGCGGGTGGTGCGGGCGGAGCTGGCGGAACGAGCGTTCATGAAGACGCACTATAGCGATAGCGGGCGCGCGCGCGACGGCTCTGAGCGCGCCGGCCGTCGAAATAGTGGTACTCAGGTATGGAACGTCTGGTGCGGCTGGAAGATGCAGATGTTGGTGTCGCCCATCTTGTTGCCGTCGGTGATCTCGACGAAATAGACGTAGGGCTTGTCCGGCGAGAGCTCGTTGCCCAGGACGACGCGGTCGCGGTTGAGTCCGGCCTGTGGGCTGCCCACGCGCTGGACAAAAATGTTGTCCCACCACACCAGCTTCTGGGTGTTGAACTCTTTACCCGAACGACCCTCCGAGAGCCGAAAGATGTAGAAGGCGTCAACGTCGCCCAGGGTCTTGAGCGAAGACCAGGTGATTGGGACCTGACGGAGTGAGGCGCCTTGGTTGAACTCGCCGGCGCGACCAGGCGCGTAAGAGTTGGTGATCTTCTCCTGTAGCTGCGTGTACGCCGACACCAGGTGCTTGCCAGGAGCATTGTTCTGGCGGCGCGAGTGGCTGACGGTTCGGCCATCCTTACGCTTGACCTCGATGGTGTAGTTGCCCTCGTTCATGAAGCCGGTGTCGAGGTTGACCATGTACCAGTGACCGTTGGTGGTGCGGTCGTAGATCCAGCCGTTCCTGTTGTGCGGCGTGAACTCTTGGTTCGCGATCTCGACCTTGTAGCCGTCGGGTCCGTACGCGGTGATGGACTCGATGAGCTCCGGGACCGGGGCACCGCCGGTCGGGTAGAAGGCCACCAGGAACTTGTGCTGCTCTTTTCGCAGAACCGAGTTCTCGAAGTCCATGTACACGTTGCAGGCCATGATGTCGTAGATCTCAACGCGCGGCTCAGTCATGAAAACCTCTCGGATGCTGGTTGGGGGCTAGCTCTCGAAACGAACGAAGGGTCAGTCGCGCGTCAGGTGAAAGAAGAAATCGGTAGGCTTGCCCTTGATGTCGCCAAGCCCAATCACGATGTCGTTCGTCACTTTTCGGAAGTAATCCATGATCGGCTGCTGGTCGTAGATGAGCGATGCCGAGACCTTCCCGTGGAAGGCCACCTCGCGCAGCTGGGCGACGCCCAGCTTGTCGTACGAGTAGATGGAGCCGTCGGGCGCACGGCACAAAAGTGGCTCCACGTGCGAAGCACTGACGAAACGTTTGCCGTACCAGCTGATGGGGTCGGGCGTATTGCCCCCGTCGAACTTGCCCCCGTGCCAGGTGCCGATCATGAAGTCGGCGCTGACCGGCTCGAGCAAGTCGAAGATCTGTAACAGCCGCTCGGACGAGCAGGCGTCGCCGCTCTGGATAATCTTGAGAAGGTCGGACTCTACGCTCATTTTTGCGTTCTCCCGTCAGGACTCGTGTGCCGATGGTAGCCAGGTGCGCAGCTGAGAAACCACATCATGGGAGCTCAGAAACGGGTGCTGCCGAGCCAGCCGGATGAACGTTCATTCCTTTCCGCAACGACGCGTCGACTCTCTGCTCGTGCACCCGACGTGGCGTTTGGACGCGCGGATTCAGATTTGGTGAGTGCGCAGACTCCGAAGAAGACCGCGCGGCGAATGAGCTCGTCGTGTTGTGAATGAACGTTCATTCAGCGCAAGCCTGCGCGACGCGCCGTTGCTGCGCAAACCCTAGCTGCAGCAGGGTGAGAGGCGGACCCCTGGGGAGCGGCAACCTGTCTCGGTAACAAGGGCGCTTTTGCGGCGGCACGCGGCTCAGGGATGGCAGGCCGACGCGGCCGTGCTCGCTGACCGTGCGCGCAGACGGCCCGGTAGGCACGCGCTCGCGGACAGCCCGGTAGGCACGCGCTCGCGGACAGTCTTTTCCCTCCAGTTTGGGTGGGCCCGCGACACAGCACGGTCGGCCTCGGAAAGCTTCGACGCAGTACGTCGAGTCAGCGGACCGACAGCTGCTGTCATTGTTCGGCTCGCTCGCGCCGAGCCCCTCGGGTCACCCGTTAAATTCGAGCTACGCGCATAGACACTACCGGGGTAGCGCGACTACTCTGCATCGCGTGCAGCGACGGCCAGATCGGGAGCGTGCGTCGGGACAGATGGGCGATCCACCGCCGCTTGCTTCGCTCCCCGATGCGCACGCCGAACCGCCGCATCCCTCTCTCGAGGACTCGTCGCCCGCCTCGCGGCTCGATCCGCACGCCGAAGGGCCGAATACCTCTACCCAGGTCCGACCTTCGCTCGCGCGCTCAAGGGCGCGCTTCGACCCTCGCGGAGAGGTGTCTGGTCTGGTGCCTTCGGCTTCGTTCCCCGAGGGACGCCTCGACGCGAAGGGCGCGGCTCTCGCTGGCAAGCTCGGGCGGTACCAGCTGGTCGCTTCCCTCGGCCGCGGCGGGATGGCCGAGGTCATGCTGGCGCTGGTCTCCGGTCCAGCCGGGTTCAACAAGCTCACCGTACTCAAGATCCTGCGCGAAGACGTCGAGTCCAGCAGTCAGGATGCGGTGCGGCTGTTTGTCGCCGAGGCGCACCTCGGCGCGCTCTTCAGCCATCGCAACGTGGTGCGCACCTACGAAGCGGCAGAGGTCGACGGGCGCTACCTGCTCGCCATGGAGTACCTCGAAGGGCAGACCTACCGCCACGTACAGCGCCGCGCCGCCAAGACCTGCGGTCTCCTGTTGCACGAGCACCTGCGCATCCTCTCGCAGCTGGCGCGCGGTCTGCAGTACGTGCACACGCTGACTGACTACGACGGCCAGCCGCTCGCGGTCGTGCACCGCGACGTCAGTCCGCAGAACGTGTTCGTCACGTACGAGGGCGAGGTCAAGCTGCTCGACTTCGGGATCGCACAGACACGTGAGACCGAGCTGCCCGCGCAAGACCGCGTGATCAAGGGCAAGCTCGACTACATGGCACCCGAGCAGCTCAAGCGCGAGGCCGTCGACGCGCGTGCCGACGTCTTTGCGCTGGGCGCCATGCTCTGGGAAGCGATCAGCGGAGCACGTTTTGCCGGGGGGAGGGCGGTCAGCGACTACGCCAAAGCGCAGGCGCGTGTGCACGGAACCGAGGCCAACATCCGCACGGTGCAGCCCGACGTGCCCGAGGCGCTGGCCACACTGGTCGACCACGCACTCGCGTTGTTGCCGGCCGATCGCCTGTCCGACGCCGAGAGCTTCGCCGATGCCATCGACGCGTACCTGTTGTCGGTGGGCGAACCCTGTCCGTCCGCGCGTGGGCACGAGCCACGCGCGGCCCAGCGCGACAGCCTGCCCGCTCTGATGCACTCTCTCTTCGAGCGCGATCGCGTCAAGCTGCGCGGCCTCGTCGACCGCCATCTGCAGAGGCTGCAGTCGGCGCAGTACGAAGTCGAAGTGCCCACCTCCGAGCGTGTGTTCGTGGCCGTCGCCGAGGTCGAGACGTCGGGCTGGACGTCCATTCGTGACCTCAGCGGACAGTCGGGCCTGCACTCTCTGTCTCGCTCACGTGGGGACGAGTCCACGGTGTCGGTCGTGCTCGACTCCGCGGAGCTTGGCTCCATCGAGCTTACGTCCGTGGCGCCGGGGCCCGCCGGGGCCGGTCCTGTCGAGGCCGAGGCCGAACACACAGAGCTGTTCGAAGCCGATGAGCCCACGCGCCCACGCATCGCGGCCGACCTCGCGTCTTTTCCTCGCTCGCGCACCCAAGGCAGCGCTTCGACCGCACCTGAGAACGTGCGTGCGCACGAGCCAGCCTTTGGTTCTTCGCTCGCGCGCGGGACGGGCAACTTCGAACGTGCGCACGTGCGGACGCGAGCGACGACCGCGATGTTGCTCGTGTTCGGCGCGCTGAGCGGCGGGGCGCTGGCTTGGTTCGCGCCGACCGCTGACGTAGAAGCTCCTACGGAGAGTGTGGGAGTCGTCGTGCTCCCCGAGCCTCCCGCGAGCTCGGCGTCGAGTAGCGAGCTGGCGGTCGAGCTTCCTCCACCACTCGCCGAGCCGGCAGTCGTATACGAGCTGTCGCCGCCGTCCGTTCTCGGCTCGCGCGCCGAAGACCAGCGCGCTTTGCCCGGTGCACCTGTCGTCGAGCCCGAGCCGGTCGTGACCGAGCGACTCCAAGCGGCTCTGCCCCTGTTCGTTCCCGCGCCCGAGGGCGCGCTTCGACCAGTCGCGCAGAAACAGGCGGTAGGACAGGTGCGCAAGCCAGCCGTGTTCGCCAAAAAGGCTGCACTTCTGCGCCCCGCAAGCTCCGGCGTCGCCCGACCGCGCGCTCCCGTGCCGGTTCCCTTCAAGCCTACGGTCGAGCGCAACCCGTACCTTCGTTAGTCGGAGCTGGGGCGCTCGGGTTCCAGCGAGGGCCGTCGGGACCGGCGCGCCTCGGTGCAACCTCAGGGTGCCAACCGCTACTTGGCAGGGCCTCCGCGCGGCCTCGCATGCGCCGAAATTCGCGAGTGGTAACAAGCGCTAGCGCAGGCCGGTCGACTGGGTTCGTTCTTTGCAGACGGGGCCACTGGAGCCGCGCTGGGTGCTGGCTCGAGACCAGGTCCTCGTCGTCCCATGCGCGCGCTTCCTCTCCAGATCGGCGACGTCATCGCGGGCAAGTACCGCCTGATCCGAATGCTCGGAGAAGGTGGCATGGGCGCCGTCTTCGAGGCCGAGAACACGCTGACCATGAAGCGTGTGGCGCTCAAGCTCTTACCCGCGCGCGGGACACGACCGAGCGCGCGGCCGGCCACCTCCCTGCCAAGCTCACCCGTCTCCGGCGATCGGCCCATCAGCCATCACACCTCGCTCGCGCCGCGACCTCGTCCGCCGCTGCGAGGGTTCGTGGCGATCGCACTTGCGACGGGTGCGGGCGCCGTGCTCGCGATTGCGGGACAGGCGCTTCTGGCCGGTAGCCCGCCGTCGGAACCCGCCGCGATCGAGGTCGCACCCAACCCGCGCGCCGTGTCGCGCGTGGGCGTGCCGATCGGCGATGCGGGAGTCTCCGACCCCGTGCAAGCGACCGACGCCCTCGCGGCTCCCCTCGCGCGGCCGGACGCCGGCGTCTTCCGCGGGCCCGAGCGACCGGTCCAAGAGCGCGAGCCGACCTACCGTTCGCGTGCCGACGCGCGTCGTAGGCAGGACGTCAGGCAGGACGTGGTGCGTGCGCCAGCGGCAGCCCGTGCCGCGCCAGCGCAGAGGCCCGGCTCGGAGAAGGTGCACCCGGTTCAGCTCGAGCCAACGGAGCCGCCGCCCACGACGCGGCAGAAAGGTGCGCTCCGTGTCGACGACTTCGTGTTCCCCGACTAGTGCCAGGAAGGCAGCCATGTCCAAGCTCTCCTACACCCTCCCTTACTGTCTGCTCGCCATACTCGTCGTGGTGCCCTCGCGTGGCCTGGCCGAACCGCGAGCCCCGTCTGCACCTGCCGCGTCGAGCGAGTACCTGACTGCGGTGCAGGCCGCCGTCGACGCCTACAACGAGCATCGACTCACCGACGCGCGCGCCCACTTCGAGCGTGCACACGCGCTCAAGCCGAGCGCGCGCACCTGGCATGGCCTCGGGCTGTGTTCGTTCGAGCTGGGACACTTCGAGCAGGCTGCCGACGAGCTACAGACCGCGCTGGACGACACGCGTGCGCCGCTGGCGGGAGACGTGCGAGACGAAGCGATCGCGATGGTGCGCTCGGCGCAGCAACGAAGAGAGCTCGCCGCCCTCTCGCTCGCGGCAGGCACCCCGCCGCCGACTGAGGCTACGACTGCAGAAGGGGCGGGCCCAGACTTGGTGATCCCGACGACGCACGACGACGACAAAGACTCAGGTTCGCGCTCTTGGTGGAGTCGACGCAACGTGATCGCGGTGAGCGTGGGCGCCGCGGGCGCGCTGGCGGTGCTGGTGGGCGCAGGCTTTGGCGTACGCTCGATGCGCGAAGGCAACACGCGCGACAAGTACTGTGACGCGCACAGGGTGTGCAGCGACGTCGCCGGCGTGCGCGCTGCCGAGCGTGCCATCGACGCCGGAACGATCTCCACCATCGCGTGGGCGGTCGGTGGTGCCGCACTGGTGGGGGCAGGAGTCGTCTGGTGGACCGGCCGTCGTGCGCGGCGCGAGTCGCCCTCTACCGCGAGCGTGCTGCTCGGACCGGGCGCGCTCAAGCTGCGTGCAGTCTGGTGAGCCAGAGCTCGAGTGAAACCTGAGCGGAGCGTGCGCCGCCTCAGGATCGTTCGTTCGTCGCGTCCGTTAGCAACGCGACGCGGCGATTCTCGGGCCGCTGCGTAAGGTACGTAGCCTTCAATGTGGAGCTCTCCAGCTTGTTCGCACGCAGCGCGAGCCGCTTGTGTGCCTCGGTGAGCACGCGCTCGGCTTCGGCTGTACAACCCGCGCCAGCGAGCGCGTCGTACGCCGCCACCCGGAACAAGAGCTCACTGAACACGGGTCCCTCGAGCGCGTCGAGCCGCAACAAGTCGTGACGGGCGAGCTCCGCTGCTTCGGCAAAACGACCCTGGGCCGTGAGCGCGCTCAGCACGCTGCTGCTCGCCAACAGCGCGTACGGCGGCGCGACCCTCAACAAGCCATCGCGCGCTTCTCGCCCGAGCGACTCGGCGGCCACGAAGTCGCCGCGCAACAGGGCGACGCGCGCGGCCGCGTTGCGAGAGCTGGCGTCGAACACGGAGTTGTCGCCGCACTTTTGTAGCTCCCACGCGCACTGCTCGGCTTCTGCGAGCTTGTCCACTCCGGTCTGTTCCGAAAGCGCGAGGCTCAAGTAGAAGGAGGCTAGCGCGGCGTGGTAGCCGTCGTTGATGCGCTGGGCGAGCGCACGCCCAGCGCGCGCGGCGCGTTCGCTCTCCTCGAGGTCGCCGAGCCCCCACCAGATAAAAGACTGCAGAATATGCGCAAAACTCAGCCGGTAGAGCACCTGGCTGTCCGTCAGGTCGACGATGGCCTGCCGGGATAGCGAGAGCGCAAGCTCCATGTCCGTCGTGAGGATGAACGTGTACACCGCCCGCCACAGCCGCGCGTTGCCGCGCGCGGCGACGTCGCTCTCCAGCACCTCGGGGCCGAGCCGAGCGATGAAGTCGAGCGTCTCTCGACTCCGCGCGTGTGCACCCGAGACGGCGTAGCCGAGCAACTGGGCGTGCAGTGCGCGTGCGTAGGCAGCGCGCGCTTCGGGCTCGGGTACGACCAAAAACAGCTCGTCCGAGAGTTCGTGACTTTCTTCGAGCCGCCCCACGTTGGGCAGCACCTGCATCAGCTTCTCGACCGTCGAGCACCACCATGCGCTTCCGCGCGTGAGCAGGGTCAGTGCGCGCAGGCCCAGCGCGGCCGCGTCCATCCAGCGTCCCATGCTGTAGAACGCAGCGCACTGCACGCACTCGAGGATGCCGAGCGACTGCCCAAAGGCGCCGCACGCGACCCCTTTTTGTGCCCGACTGAGCGCTTCGCCAAAGTCGTATTGCGCGAGCGAGCGCTCGGCGGCGCGCGTGTAGAACAGCATCGCGCGCTCGCGGTCGCCTGCCTCTTCGGCGTGGCGGGCCAGTACCACGCTGTCGCTCTCGCCGTGTCGTTCGAGCCAGTCGCCGGCCACAGCGTGCGCGGCTTGTCTGTCGACGACGGTGAGCAGTCCGTAGGCGGCGTCGCAGACCAGCGCGTGGCGAAAGGTGTACTCCACCTCGCCCGCGATGCGGCTCGTTCGCTCGCGCACGATGAGCTCGGCGTCGACCAGCTTGGAGAGCCACGCCTCGGTGTCGTGCAGCGCACTCCAGCGCGCGCTGACGTGGGCGACGCCACCCTGCCAGAAACGTTCGCCAAAGATGCTCGCCGAGCGTAAAAACAGCCGCTCTTCGAGCGTGAGCCGCGACAGGCGTGCCTGCAGCAAGGCCAGCACGGTGTCGGGTACGTCGCCTGCCTTGCCGTCTCTGCCAGCGCGGATCAGCTCTTCGAGAAAGAGCGCGTTGCCCGCGGCCAGACGCACGATGCGTCGCAGGTGCTCGGGCGCCAGCGCAGCACCCAGCACCTCGCGAACGAGGGTCTCGCCCGCCTTGTCGCTGAGTGAGCCGAGCGAGATGGAGAGCTGCCCCGAGAACAGCTTGGGGACGGCGCTCTCCGACTCGGGCCGGCCAAACACCAGCACACAGAGCCGCGCCTCTGCGAGGCTCAAGAGCGCCACCTCGAGCAGCTTCAACGAGAGCGCGTCGGCCCACTGCACGTCTTCCAGCACGAACAGCACGGGCTCCGCGGCGCACTCTGCACGCAGCCAGTCCACGAACGCTGCGCTGATCTGCTCGCTCATCACGCGGTGGTCGCCGCGCGCGGCCTGAAGCGGCGCGCTGTCGTCGGCCGAGAACGGCACGGAGCACAGCTCGCCCAGGAACTCGCTCACACGTTTGTGCTGGCTCGAGTCGACGTGTCTGCACAGCTGCTCGCCGATGGCGGTGCGCGCCTCGGCCCCCGACTCGCTGCCGCGTAGACCCGCATGCCGGCGCAGCGCCGCGCCGAGCGTCACGTACGGCGAGCCGGCGTGCAGGGGATCGCCGTAGCCCACCAGCGGTACGGCGTGCGGGTAACGATCGCGTAGCCTGCGCAGCAGCTCGTGGCGCAGGCGAGACTTGCCGATGCCAGGCGCGCCCAGCACGAGGGCGGATCGGGGCAGACTGTCTTCGACCGCGCTGACGATCAGACCTTCGAGCTGGACCAGCTCGAGCTCGCGTCCGACGCACGGCGTGGGCTTGCCCAACAGCGGTCGACTCTCGTCGAGCTCCGGTGTCTCTGCCAGCAGCAGCGCTAGACCGTCGCGCGTCGTCATCACGAAGCGACCCTCGAGCAGACCCGCCGTCACTGCGTCGAGGCGCACCGCGCTCGTGTCGCCGACGCAGTCTTGCAAGACGGCGGCACGATCGACGGCGTCGCCGACACGCAGCGTGCGCCGCCGGGGTGCACGTCCGGTGGCGACCGAGATGCGCGCCTCGGGCAACAGGTCGTGCAGGTACAGCGCGCACTGGGCCGCGATGCGCACCTGATCGGTGGCGCTAGCGCGCGCTTCGACGGTCGCCAACAGCGAGCCGTCGGCGAGTCGCTCGATGGGACAGCCAAAACGCTCCATCGCGCTGCGGATGTGCACGAAGCGCGCAGGTTCGTCGTCGGACTTTGCGCTCGAGGCCGCCGGCGTAGCCAGCACCACCGTGACCAGGACTTGGTCGCCATCGTCCGCCGAGTCGGTCGCGAGCTCGAAGGTGGGTGCGTGCTCGTCGAGCTGTGGGCTCGATCGCGGCGAATGCGAGGTGGGGCCCGCGCTCGGCAATGCGGCCAGCTCGCGCAACAGCGCAGCGCCGTCTTGGGGGCGTTCGTCGGGAGCTTTGGCCAACATCCGCGCGAGCAGACGGGTCCACGCGTCGGGCACTCCAGAACGCGACATCTCCACCGGCTCCGGGCGGTCGAACAGGATCCGCGCGAGCACGCCGAGCAGCTGCTTGGCGTCGAAAGGGTTCTTTCCGGTCAGGCACTCGTAGAAGATGCAGCCCAGGGAAAACACGTCGGCAGCCGGGCCGATGTCGACCGCGCTCGAGGCTTGTTCGGGCGCCATGTAGTGCGGCGTGCCGAGGATGGTGCGGCTGCCGGTGAGCCGTGTCGCGCTGTCGATGCGACGCGCGACGCCAAAGTCGAGCAACGTCAGAGCGGCCGCCGAGCGTCCAGACAAGAACAGGTTGCCGGGCTTGAGGTCGCGGTGGATGACCCCGTGTGCGTGTACCTCGGCCAGGGCTTCGGCCGCGCCGCGCAGCATCGCCAGGCAGTCGTCGAGGGACAGCGCACCTCGTCCGAGCGTGGCTCGTAGGTCCTCCCCGTCTAGCCACGACATGGCCAGGTACGCGGTGCCGTCTCGGGTCTCGCCGTGGCCCACGTGGCCGACGATGCGCGGGTGCACGAAGGTCGCCAACAGGCCCGTTTCGCGCTGAAAACGCTGCCTCTCTGCGCCCGTCTCGCCAACGATGTGGGAGAGCTTGAGCGCCACCGGCTGGCCCGTCGTTCGATCGAGCGCGCGGTACACGACGCCCATCCCGCCTTGATCGACAAAACGTTCGATCTCGAAGCGGCCATCGACGACCACGCCGCGCGCGAGACGCACCGGCTTCTGCAGCAGGTCGCCTAGCTCGCGCGCCACCGTGTCGAGCGCACGCGAGCGGCGCTCGGTGCGCGCCACCACGAGTGTCGAGGCGTCGGCGAGCTCGAGCTCGATCGCGCGCGCTTTGGCAGAGCGCCGATCGACGACCGCCGACACGGCGGTCAGTGGCACGTCGCGCTCGACCTTGGCCCGGACGAGCCCACCTTTGACGATCACCAGCGTACCGGCTGTGCGGTCGAAGCGGTGCGCCGTGGTGTGCCAGCCCCACAACAAGAGCAGCATCACCACCAGCGCGGCGGCAGAGCAGGCCGCACGCAGTACCTGGGGCGACACGGCGAGCTGTAGCGAGCCGCCCAAGCTGCCGGCGCCGAACAGGAGTGCGACCGAGAGCAGGGGCCACGCGAGGGTAGCGCATCGGTAGAAGAGCCCTGGACCGTCGGAGACGATCAACACGTGCTCCGCGCGCGCGACGTCGATCATGGCGGCTACGATGGTCGGACAGGTTGGGGACTGTCAACCTGCGCTGGGTCGAGGCTCGCTTCGGGAGCGCGGCGACGCATCCGGCGCGAGACCTGTGGTAGCTTGCGCGCCATGGCTGCATCTACTTCGTGCATGAGCTGCGGCGGCTCCGGCGAGCTGCCCACGGACTACGGTCTGCGTGATTGTCCCGACTGCGGCGGCTCGGGTCAGCTGCCCTCGCGCGCGGTGCTCAACGACTGGCGCGCCCGCGACTTGCGGCGCCGTCTCGAGCACGAGTCCGCGTTGCCGGCGCAAGACGCACTCTGGCTGTTGGCCGAGCTGAGCACCGCGCGCACCGCACTCACGTCCATCATCGCGCTGGCGCACGACATTCGCGACGACGAGCAGCTGGCACTGCGCATCCGCATGGTGGCTAGCGATGCCATCGGCCTGTACGAGTCGGCCCCGATCGAACAAACAGCCAGCGCACCGCGGTAGAACGTCTCGACCGCGCGCGCCTTCCGGCCCACGCTGGCGCATGCGTTATCTCATTGCTTCGTTGCTCTTGCTCTCGCTCGCTTGCAGCAAGGAGCCCAACCGGTGGGAGGCCGCCGAGCAGCGCGCCGAACAGCCCGCGTCCAACGTGTCGGCCACGCCCAAGGTCGAAGGCAGCAAGCTGAACGCGTACTTCCCGGCCACGGGCCCGGCCGGTGCGTCGCGCATCTTCACTGCCGAAAAGGCGGGCTACGTCGAGGCCAAGCTCAAAAAGAGCGATGGCGCGGAGCTGGCACTGCTCTCCATCTCCGAGGCAGCGGCCGATGCGCTCGCCAAGTTCGCCAACGCGAGCGACGCGGTAGAGGGGTTCCCGCTGGTCACGGTCGGCAGCAATCAGTCGAGCGCGTTGGTCGCCAACAAGTATCAGGTCAAGGTCTCGTCCAAAGAGCTCGCCGCAGCAGACCGCAAGGCGCTGCTCGCGACGTTCGATCTCAAGGGCCTGTCTGCACTCTGACGCGCCACACGGCGCCTTCGCCTAGGAGACAACCGCACCATGTCCGAACACATCAATCAGCTGCTTCAGGCGCTGCCCACAACCAGCATGACCACGCGTCTGCTCTCCCTGCTCGACTTCGTCGTTCCGGGCGAGTGGAAAAACCTCACGAGCTTCGAGGCGGTGATCAAAGAGGTCACCGGAGAGAGCGACCAAGCCCTGATCCAACAGGTAGGCGAGAAGGCCATCGCGCTCTACGCCGATCCCAAGAATGGCTATCAGCGCGCGGTGACGCTGTTCAAGCTGGCCAACCACGAGGCAGGCCTCGCTGGCGCCGCGACGCTCGCGGCCAAGGTGGGCGAGGGTGGTGGCTTCTTCTCGGTGCTCGCCAGCCTCACGCCCAAGCCCGAGACTACGCAGGCCATCGACGCGGTGTGCAAGCTGGGTGCGGAGTTCGGTGCCTTCGTCGCTTGCAACGGCATCCCCGGTGACGGCGTGGCCGATTTCGTCGCAGCCGTCGGCAGCTACGCCAAAGAAGAGAAGATTCGTTTGGCGTCCTTCGTTGCGTTCGACTGCGTCCTGCCGCTCGGGCCGACCTTCCTCGACAAGCTGACGAGTGCCGTCCATCAGGTCGCGAGCTCGAGCCTGTTCACTTCGATTGGCGGTCTGCTGCCCGGCGCGAACACGAGTGACAAGGTAGGCAACCTCTCGCGCGCAGTCACCGGCGTGGGCGGCTCCCTCACGGGCCTCGTCAAGAGCGCAAACCTGTCGCCAGAGACGTTGCTGGCCAAGGTCAAGGGGCTCATCGATGCCAACGAGACGCGCGCCGAGTACGTGGCCGCTGCGATCGACATCGGCACCAACGTGTTCGAACACACGGGCATCCAGACCGTGGCGCGGCGTGTGATCACGCGCGCCTACAACGAGATCTGATTGAGCGCGCCGAGCATCACAAAAGATCGTCGTGCGCCGATGAGTTTCGGGCAGGCAGCGGGTCCTACCTAGACAACAAGGAGGTCCGTGATGGCCTATGTCGATGGTTTTGTGGTGCCCGTCCCCAAGGACAGACTCGAAGAATATCGGAAGTTCTCGGAGCGAGCCGGCAAGCTCTGGAAAGAGCACGGTGCGCGCAGCTATCGCGAGTATGTCGCGGACGACGTCAAGCCCGGCAAGCTGACGTCGTTTCCGCAGAGCGTGCAGCTGCGCGACGACGAGACCGTGGTGTTCGCGTACATCACTTACGCGTCGCGGGCCGAGCGCGATGCCGTCAACGAAAAGGTGATGGCCGACCCGCGCATGAAGGACATGAGCCCCGACGCCATGCCGTTCGATGGCAAGCGCATGATCTTTGGTGGCTTCGAGGTCTTCATCGAGCTGTGAAGTCGGGGAGGGCGTCGTCGAGCGGCCACGAGTCGGCCGCTGGCGACCCCTTTCCGCGCGCTCATTTTAAGATAACGATTATCAGAATCAAGTGCTATGCACTCCCTGCTCGACCGGCTTGCCCGTCGTCCCCCTGGGCAGGCTCCGTGCACTGGTTCGAATCGCCTAAAAACGAGCACAACGTCGTGGGGTCTGCAGCTCGTGCGGGCGCTCCGCTCGGTCGGCGTTCAACGCAGCAAAGCAGGAGTAATCGCAAATGAACATCGACAGAGTCGTGTCCCGCCTGAGCGTCGTCATCTGCAGCCTGGCCTGTGCCGGCTGGCTCGCGATGGCGCAAACCGCACATGCCCAGTCCGTACCGAGACAGTGCACGGCAAAGACTGGGCAGGCGGCGAAGTACACCGCGGGACTCGCTGCCGGACAACAAAAGGCAGACAACTTCTTCGCCTCTACCGAGATCGCAAAGAACCCCAAAAAACTGCAGACCAAGATCGCACGTATGCTCGACAAGCTGCACGTGCACATCCGCGATGCGATGCAGCAGGACGTGGGTCAGGGCAAACGTTGCCGCATCCAGGGCGTGACCGACGGCTTCATCAGCCGCATCGCGGTGCTGGTCGGTCAGTGCATCCTCGACGGCGGCAGCTGGGGTCAGTTCACGGCCGACTTGTACTGCGAGCTGTCGGCCGAGCTCGGCGGACTGGGCGAGCCGACGCCGTTCGTGCGCGTGCCGGTCGGGATCTGCGGCACGCTGTTTCAGCAGGTGTGCGACGGCGTGTACGGCTACGTGGCCACCGAAGGGGGCGAGCCGCTGTCCCCGCCCGTCGAGAGCTTCCTCTCGACGCGTGGACTCAATGTGCAGCTGTACCCGGGTTGTGAGGAGTTCACGGAGGGCGCGTTCGAGACGATCTTCGAGTCTGCACGCACCACCGACTGCGCCTACGGCGTGCAGTGAGCGCACGCGCTACGCGTCAGCCCTCGGCGCCGTGCAGACGCACCGACCTTCGATAGCTGCCCGGCGTGCGCCCTTCCCAGCGCCGGAACGCGCGTACGAACGCGCTGGGCTCCGAGAAGCCGAGTCGCTCGGACACCTGACGCACCGTCTCGTCCGAGCTGGACAGCGCCTCGCGAGCGAGGCGAAAGCGCGTCTGATCGAGCAGCGTGGTGAGCGTGGTGCCCTGGCGCGCGAGCTTGCGACGCAGTGGCTCGAGCTCCAGCTCGGCATGCTGGGCGATGCGCTGCACGTCGATGCTCTTCCAGGAGTGCTCGGCGCCGAGGCGTGTCATCACGCTCTGGCCTGCGCGTCGTGACCGCAGCTCGCGCAGCGCCTGCTCGGCGAGCGCCTCGGCCCGATCGCGCTCGAAGTCGTTGGCGTAGGGATTGATCGCGTCGAGCTGCCCGCGCCCGAAGCGCAGCGCGTTCTCGGTTTGTTCGAAGCGCACGGGGCACCCGAACACCCGCTCGAGGCGTTCCGCGTAGCTCGGTGCCTGGTGTCGGAAATGAACCTCGGAGAGCGAGTCGAAGTGCGTGGGTCTTCTGCGCGCGAGCGAAGCGTCGAGGTGCGCGGGTCTTCCGCGCGCGAGCGACGAAACGTCGTTGGGCGCGAACGCACGGCGCAGGCGCTCCACCAACGCAAAGCTCAGCTCGGTCAGCTGGGGCGTGAGCTGCTTCAGCTCGACCTGCGGGGCGTTGACGAGCCATGCGTCGTCGTCGCCCTCGCGCAGTTCCCACAGCGAGAGCTCGACGATCAGCCGCAGGTAGCGCGAGAGAGCCATGAGGCCGTGGCGCAGGTTGCTCTGTGCCAGCACGACCTGGGACACGACCTGCAGCATGCTGAGCGGCGCGTGTTGCCCCACTTCCCACAAAAAGGCGGGGTCCCCGCTGACATGCACCGCGCTGCGCAGCAGCCGCTCGAGCTCGCCAAAGCTGAGTGTCTGACGGTAGTCGCCGAGACGTGCGCGATCGACCTCTGCTTCCGCCAGGACCGCGTAGGGGTCGAGGCCGCGCCTGTGGAGCTCGGATAAGATTCCGCGCGCAAGGACAACCGAGATGCACATGTCCACCCACCTTGGCTTGCGCGTGCAGGCGGCGACGGGGGGACGCCACTACACGGTCTTGCCTTTCATGGCCGCTCATCGCTTTCTCCGTGGGGTAGCGGATCGAAAAATCCTGCGGCGAGGGCAGAGCGCCCGCGGTTCGTTGCGGCGAGCTTCTCGATGATGTCCGTTTGTTGCCGCAAATTGCACCTAACGAGGGGCGCGAGCGATGATCGAACGATGTACAGCGAGACTCTCGACACCCATGACGCGTGGTTCGTTTTTGTGGGGATCCGTCGGCAGGGCGAGTGGCTGGTCAAGCGTGCCGAGCAGCTCGTCGAAGGCGACCTGGCAGGGGTCGATCTGGTCTCGGACTTCCAGTCCGCCAGCACGCATCACGATGACTTGGCCGTCGCGACCGCCAAGATCGCGGGGCAAGCCACCGCGGGCAACAACCCATTCCTCGCGTTGGTCGCGAACCGACATGTGCGCCCCGGCGTGAGGATCGCGCTCGAGATCGTGTGGACCGCAGCATCCAAGATGATGGGCCGGCCCTGAGCTAGCGCGGGCACACATGAGCGTTGCCCGCGCCGGGTGTCGTCGGACCTCCGCGCGCGGCAGCGGCACGCTTCCAAAAAGCGGTGGCCCGTCGGTCTGGCTGTGAGATCCTGTCTGCGCACAGCGCGATGTCAGGCGTCAGTTCAGAGCCCCCGAGTGCGCCCGAGCGGAGACCCGAGAGCCGGGCGCTTCACTCGGCTTTTGTCTGGAGCTTGCGCAGCGCGCCGCGAGTGCACCCCTCTTGCTGGTCGTGGCCGAGCGCGTCAGTGGCGAGAGCACCGTCGCCAAGGGACTGTCGCTGCTGCGCGAGCAGTGCGTGACCGTGCCACTCGAGAACCTCGCTCCGGACGAGACGCTCGCGTTGACGACCTCGCTGTTCGACGAGGCGCCCCACGTAGAGCGCTTTGCGGACTGGCTGCACGGCCGCACCGCTGGCAGCCCGCTGCACATCGTGGAGATCTCGCGTCAGCTCGTCGCGCAGGACGTGGTGCGGCACGACAATGGGATGTGGGTGCTGCCGGCCGCGCTCCCGGATGTACAGCTGCCCGAAGCGCTCGAAGACACGCTTGTGATTCGTTTCAAGACGCTCGGGCCACGCGCGCTGTCGCTGGCACAGTCGCTCTGTCTACAGCGTGTCGCGCCGTCGCTGGCGCTGTGTCAGATCTTGGTCGACGAAGACGAGACGCCGCGCATGGACGGCAGTGCGAGCCGACTCGGCGAGCTGCTCGACGAGCTGGCCAAGGCAGACGTCGTGGTGCGCGAACAAGAGGGGTATCGGTTCAGGCAGCTGGAGGTGCTGGGACGCGCCGCAGACACGCTGGCGCCACGCCCGGTCCCGCTCGAGGTCGCGCAGAGCTCCGCGCGCGTCGGCGACGTGGTCCACACGGCCGACACCGAGCTGGTGTCCGTCCCCAAGCATTAGTGCCGGGGAGTGGCGGATCACGCGCGTCTCGGACAAGCTGTTCTCCAGAGGCGAGCCCCGTGGACGAACAAACACGCAAACAAGTCGTGAAACAGCTCGACGAACTTCGCACAGCGGTCAGCGAGCATCTCGGCAACGAGCCACGACATCACGACCCGGTGGCCGCGCACGTCGAAGAACTGCGCGCGCTGGTGGACGATCGTGCCAGCGACAACAAAGAGGCGCAGGCATCGGCGACCGGGCTCGAGCGCCGGCTGCTGGTGTGGGAGGCCGAGCACCCGCAGCTGACGGCTCTGGCCGCCCGCGTCGCACGCGTGTTCGAAGACGCCGGCCTGTAGACGAAGCGCTGCAACCGAGAACTTCTTGGTTGGGCTAGGTCGCGGCTTTGCTCCGCTCGTCTTCACGCTCTTGCAGTGCTCGCCACAGGATCTTGCCAGACGCCGACTTGGGCAGCGCGTCGACGAACTCCACCGAGCGCGGCACCTTGTACGCGGCCATCTGCGTGCGCGCCCAGCTCAAGATCTCGGTCTCTGTGATCAGCTCGCGCAGCGAGGGCTCGAGCACCACCAGCGCCTTGACGGTCTCGCCACGGCGGGCATCGCGCTGCGCGATGACCACAGCCTCTCGAATGGCCGGGTGCGCGTAGAGCTGCGCCTCGACCTCGGCCGGCCACACCTTGTAGCCCGCGGCGTTGATCATGCGCTTGATGCGATCGACCAGGAAGAAGTAGCCGTCGGCGTCGATGCGCGCGAGATCGCCCGTACGAAAAAAACGTTTGCCGTCGAGTTGCACGAAGCACGCGGCGTTGGCGTCCGGCTTGTTCCAATAGCCCTGAAAGAGCTGCGGCCCGTGCGTGATGATCTCTCCCACTTCGCCCGGCGCGACCTCCGCCAAGCTGTCGGGGTCGACCACGCGCGAGTCGACACCAAAGATGGGGATGCCGAGGCACTGCTTTTTTGGGCGTTGTGGCGGATTGATGTGTGTGGCGGCGGCGGTCTCCGACAGTCCGTACCCCTCGACGTACGTGAAGCCACACAGCTGCTCGAGCTTGCTGGCGATCGCCTCGGGCATGGCTGCGCCCCCTCCGCCCATCGAGCGCAGACTCGATAGGTCGTAGTGTTCGAGCCGCGGACTGACCAGGAGGTCGACCACCATGGTGGGCACGGAGGTAAAGCCGGTGACACGGTAGCGCTCGATGAGCGCGGCGACGACGTCGCGGTTCCAGCGCGGCAGCACCACCATGGTGGCACCCGCGTAGATGCAACCATTCATGCAGTTCTGCATCCCCGTCACGTGGAAGAGCGGAAGCACCGTCAGGATGGTCTCGTCGTGGAAGGTGCGGTGCCAGTGAGAGACGGCCATCGTCGTGTGCATCACGGAGCGATGGGTGTGCATGCAGCCCTTGGGCTGGCCCGTGGTGCCTGACGTATAGGGCATCACACAAAGGTCGTCGGGGCTTGCGCGGTGCGGCCCAGGAAGCAGATCGCTCTCTAGCGCGGCCGCGAATGTGCTGGCGTGACGAGCGACCACGCGCGTCCGTGGTGCGCTGACGAACTCCGGCACCTCCAGGTCGGTCGGCGCAGTGAGTGCGTCGGAGTAGGTCACGACCACTGCGTGGCCTAGCGCGCGACTCTCGAGCAACGGCTCGACCTGGTCGAGACGGTCTTGCGCAACGAACAGCACCTTGGCGCCGCTGTCGTGCAACATGAACGAGAGCTCGGCGGTGACGTTCATCGGGTTGACCGGCACCACCACTGCGTCTGCACGCAGCACCGCGTAGAACGCCAGGATGAACTGTGGGCTGTTCTGCAGGTAGAGCGCGACGCGATCGCCGCGCGAGACGCCGCAGGCTTGCTGCAAGAAGCCCGCGAGTCGCTCTGCATCCCGCTTGAAGTCTGCATACGACAGCACCGAGTCGTAGAACACCGTGCACGGCTTGTGTGGGTAGCGCGCCGCGGCCACCTCCAGGTTGAACCAGAGCGAGGTCTCCGGGAGCGTGAGCTCGTGCGGGACGTTGGCGGGCCAGAACTCGAGGTGGCGTTTGCTCATCGGTGCAGCGCTCTCCGCTTCTTTTCCGAACTGTATCGCGAGGGGCCGCTCCTCGGGCAGGCCTGCACGAATCATGGGTGTGCCGAGTATGAGAAGACGATCGAAAGACAACGCACGAGCGAGCCAACGTAAATGAACCTGGCAGCACGTCGCTGAAGACTTGCAGGGTCTGCTGCAGCTAAGATCGTCACCGTGCAGGCAGCTTCAGAAGTCTTGATGCGGGGCTGCTTACTGCTCCTGATCAGTTTGTCGGGCGGCTGTGTGTTGGTCGGGTATGCGTCCGACGACGTCGGTGCCGATCAGCGCGACGGTGGGCAGAGTGCAGACAAGAGCGCTGGCGACGACGCGGCGGTGAGCAGCACCAAACCCGCCATCAGTCCAAGTAAGGTCACTGCCGCGGATGCAGGTGCCAAGTCTGAGCCGACCCTCGGCTGCGGCCTGGCCAACATCTGCTCGCCGCTGTGCACGACACCCAACTGCGACGTCGACTGCGTAGACGCGACGTACTGCTCCACCACCTGCAGCAAGAACACGAACTGCACGCTCGGTTGCAGCGACTCGACCTACTGTCACCTCGGCTGCGAGGCCGCTGCGACCTGCGCGATGGACTGCGCCGACGGACTCAACTGTTCGTTCGGGTGCGCCGCCGGTTCGACCTGCGACGTCGGCTGTCTGGGGAGCGCGCTGTGTCGCACCGACTGCGCGGCCGGCGCCAAGTGCGACGTAGACTGCACCCACGCGGGGCTGTGCAGCGCAACCTGCGCAAAGGGGTCGACCTGCGACGTCGACTGCACCGGTGCAGACAACTGTCTACACGTCGACTGCGCGGAGGGCGCCTCGTGCATCTTGCACTGCGCCAACAACACGGTGGGTTGTGCGCTCTCTTGTCGCGGCGTCGCGATGACGTGTCCAGGCGGCGTCGAGACGTGCGATGCACCTTGCCCCTGACTGTGCGAGGCGCGGCTTTCCGCGTGCTCGAGCTCAGCCGCTGGTGCTGCGGCGGCCGCTCGCGTAGCGGCCTGGTGTGATGCCGTAGGCGCGGCGAAACGAGTCGGCGAAGTGGCTCTGGCTGCAGAAGCCGACGCGCAGTGCGATCTCGGCCAAGTCGAGGTGACCCTCTTCCAACAGACGCGCCCCTTCGGCCAGACGCGCGGTGACCAGGTAGCGGTGCGGAGTCGTGCCGAACGCGCGGCGAAACAACGTGGTGAACTGACGTGGCCCGCGACCCACCAAGGCGGAGAGCTCGTCGAGCGATAGATCTTCGCCGAGGTTCTCGAGCATGTGTTTGCGCAGGCGTCGTTGGTGCTCTTCGGTGAGGTTGCCGCGCACCGACATGGTGGACGGTGGCACGCGCTCGAGGACGTAGCTCAAGAGTGCCACCGACAACGACTCCGCAAACAGCTTGCCTGTGACTGCTCCGCGCGAGACTTCGTCGCGCATGGCCGTGGTCAGGGCGAGCAGCGTGGCGTCGAAGGCGATGGGCGCAGCGTTGCCGAACTCGCGTGGCGCATCGTCGAGCAGCACACGGCGGAACCACTCGCGCGAGAAGTGAAGCGCCACCGCCTCGGCGTTGCCCTTCATGCGCGTGAGGCGCGGGCGGTTCTCACCACTCATGAAGGCGGCGCTGCCGGCGGTCGCCAGCTTGGTCACCTCGCCTTTGCCATCGCGGCGCACGATCTCGATCTGTCCGCTAGTCCACACCAACAGACCGTGCTGATGGTCGAGCGGACCGCTCTCGCCCAGGCCCTCGATCGTCTGCATGCGGTGGACCTCGAACGTGAGTCCGGCCCACGGCGTGGTCTGGCTGTTGAGCAGCGGCAAGCCCGCACCCATCGTAAGCGGCCTCTCCTTGCCCGCGGTCTGGAACATGATGCGGTCGCTCATACACCGATGCATAACCGAGATTCTCGAGGTAGGCTCGTCTGAGGGCTGATCGCTGCGGGTTTGGGTGGGGGGTCGCTACGACCAAAAAAAGTGGGATGCTGCTGGCGACAGACCGAGATACAGACAGGCCTTCTGTGTCAGAACTTGCGCGCAAGCCCGCGGACTTCGACACTGCGCGCGTGCGCCTCATAGTCAACGCCCTGGTAACCTTTGGCGTGCTCGTCAGCACGGCCGCAGCGGTGTACCCGGGCGGCACTTGGCAGCAGCGGGCCAGTTTGGGGTTTTCGTTCTGGAACAACTTCTGGTGCGACTTGCTCAGTACACGCGCACTCAACGGCCAGACCAATCTGCTCGGTGCGAGTCTCGCGCGCGTCGCGTTTGCCTGTTTTGCGCTCGCGCTCTTTCAGTTCTGGCCGCTCGTTGCGGCGCACGCCAATCCTGAGCGTCCACACGCCACGGCGCGCGGCGCGGGCCGCTTTGGCGCGGTGTCTCTGCTTGCGGTCGCGGTGGTGCCGGCAGCCACCTCGCAGCTCGTTCATGGTGTCGCTGTGGTGGTCTCTGCCGGTGCGTCGTTGGCGGCCGTCAGCATGCTGCTGCCTGGTCTGCTCCGTCAGGGCGAACACAAGGCGGTCTGGCTCGCCACCTCCACGCTCGTGGTGTTCGTGGTGTGCTTGCTGGACTACGTCTCGCGCGGGGCGCTCGGCGGTGCTGCCTGGCTTGCCGGCGCGCAGAAGATCGCGACGGCGCTCTTGCTGGCGTTCATGGTGCACGTGCTGATGCGCGAGCGAGCCCGCGTCGTGCACGCTCAGTAGGGGAAGCCCGGCACTGCAAGCGCGATGCTGTACAGCCCCGTCTGCGCAGTGATGTACAACGTCTTCTTGTCGGCGCCGCCGAAGGCCGCGTTGGAGGGGGACTCGGCGGTGCTGATCTCTCCGAGCTTGTCGCCGCTCGGTGCAAAGACCTCGACCGCTCCTGAAGTCACGTACAGGTTGCCTGCGCAGTCGACCGCCATCCCGTCGCTCCCGCCCACCTCGGCGAATTTGGTCCGGTTGCTCACGGAGCCGTCACTGGCCACGCTGAACTTCCATACCTCGTTGCCGCTCGAGCCCACGTAGAGCGTGCGCTGGTCGGGAGAGAGGGCCAAGCCGTTGGGCTTTTGTAGCGTTCCGTCGACCAGCTCAGCCGCCCCTTCCGCTGCTCCGAGCGGCGCCGACACACGGTACACGCCCACGCTGCCGAGCTCGGAGCTGCGCGAGCCGAGCTGATAGTCAGGGTCGCTGAAGTAGACCGTCCCATCGTCGCGGATCGTCAGGTCGTTGGGGGAGTTGAATCGTTTGCCCTGGTAGCGGACCGTCAGGTCGGTACGTTTGCCCGTCTGCGCGTCGAACGCGCTGAGGCTCTGCGTGTCGTGCGTCGCGGCCAGCACGGCTCCCTCGAGCGAGAGCGCGAGGCCGTTGCTGTTGGCAGTCTCTACCAACACGTCGAAGCTGCTGGGCGGCTTGAGCCTGCGGATCCGCGACGGAGGTCCCTTGGCGTCGCCACCCGAGAAGTTCATGTCCGAGAACAACAACACGCCGAGCTCGGCGATCCAGACTGGACCCTCGATGAACCCAAAGCGAGTGGTACCCACCCCACGCCCTCGACCACGAACAGCGCAGCGTACGCAAAGCTGGCCTTTGCCAAAGATGGCGAGCGTCTTGTTGTCGGTGCCCACCACCTTGTCGACCAACCCCTGCACGAGGTCGCTCTGCGGAGCCGTTGCGTCGGCCCACGCGGCAAGACTTTCAGGCGGTACTCGATTGGCCAAGATCAAGGCGGCGGCGCCGGCAGCAAGCACGAGCAGCACCTGAATCAACTTGCCAATGGCGATGATGACCAGGCCGGTCTTGTGCTTGTGCTGCCCCTTCTCCCGCATCTCTACCTGAAGTGCGCGCGCTTCGTGGGAGGGCTACGCCTGCTGCGGTGGGAGGCGGGGGGTCACTGCGACCAAAATAGCGGGTAGCTGCCAGCGGTTCGTTTGCTGCTCGCGGTCGACATGAGTTCGCTGGTGACCGTGGACTCAGCAACATTGCGGAGTGAGCGGAGTCGGTAGTTGGCCCGGTTGTCGGCCTTACCCTCACCCGGCGCCACCGGTGGACTTTTTTGGCCAGACGAGCGGACACGGCTCGAGGAGACGCTCGTGGTCCTTCCGTTAAATCCCACGAGCGAGACCGACGGCGTGAAGACGGACCGGGTTCGGGTGGGGGGTCGCTACGGCCAAAAAAAGTCCACCCGTGGCGCGAGCGAGGGACTCACAAACAGCCTGGCGAGCGCCGAGCCCGCTCACTCCGCAATGTTGCGGAGTCCACGGCCACCACTCATCACATGTCGACCGCGAGCAGCAAGCGAACCGCGAGCAGCAGCCCACTTTTTTTGGTCGTAGCGACCCCCCGCCCGAACCCGAAGCGATCACCGTCCGGATGAGTGAGCGACCCCCCGCCCGAACCCGAAGCGATCACCGTCCGGATGAGTGCGCGACCCCCCGCCCGAACCCGAAGCGATCACCGTCAGGACGAGAGACCCTCGTAGAGCGGGAAGCTCTCCGTGAGCTTGTGCACTCGCGTGCGCAGTGACGCTGCGTCGGGGGACGGCTTGAGTGCACTGGCGATGATGTCGGCCACTTCGATGAACTGCTCGTCGCCAAAGCCGCGCGTCGCGAGGGCGGGCGTGCCGATACGAACGCCCGAAGGCGTCAACGGTGGGCGCGGGTCGAAGGGAACCGCATTGCGGTTCACGGTGATGCCGATGGAGTGCAGGATGTCTTCCGCGTCCTTGCCGTTGATGGCCGACTTGCGCAGGTCGACGAGCAGCAGGTGGACGTCGGTGCCGCCCGTGAGCACGTCGATGCCTGCATCGGTCGCGTCGCGCGCGGTGAGGCGCTTGGCAAGGATCTGCGCACCTCGGATGGTGCGCTCCTGACGCTCCTTGAACTCGGGCTCGGCCGCCAGCTTGAACGCCGTGGCCTTGGCCGCGATCACGTGCATGAGCGGGCCGCCCTGCTGACCGGGGAAGACGTTGGAGTTGAGCTTCTTCTGCAGCTCGAGATCGTTGGTGAGGATGAAGCCGGAGCGCGGGCCGCCGATGGTCTTGTGAACCGTGGACGACGTGACGTGCGCATGCGGCACCGGGGATGGGTGCAGGCCCGCAGCGACCAGGCCCGCGAAGTGCGCCATGTCGACCCACAGCACAGCACCCACCTCGTCAGCGATGGCGCGGAAGGCCGCGAAGTCGAGCTGCCTGGAGTACGCCGACCAGCCCGCGATGAGCACCCTGGGCCGCAGCTCGCGCGCCTTTGCGCGCACTACGTCCATGTCGACCAGGAAGGTCTTGGGGTCCACGCCGTACGCGTGTGCCTCGTAGAGCTTGCCGGAGAAGTTGAGCTTCATGCCGTGGGTCAGGTGTCCGCCATGAGCGAGCTCGAGCCCGAGGATGCGGTCACCCGGCGCCGCGATGGCCGAGAGCACCGCCGCGTTGGCGGACGCACCGGAGTGTGGCTGCACGTTGGCGTACGCCGCGCCGAACAGGCTCTTGGCGCGATTGATGGCCAGCTGCTCGGCGACGTCGACGAACTCGCAGCCGCCGTAGTAGCGGCGACCGGGGTAGCCCTCGGCGTACTTGTTGGTGAGCACCGAGCCTTGCGCCTCGAGCACGGCTCGCGGCACGAAGTTCTCACTCGCGATCATCTCGAGGGTGCCGCGCTGACGGCCCAGCTCGTTGGCGAGGACGGCGGCGATCTCGGGATCGACCTCGGACAGGGAAGCGTTGAATTGCTTACGAAGCGTCATTGGCTGCTCCTTGGGGACGAACGGAATAACAGAAGATTCCCGTTCGGCCCAGGCGTGCGGCCAGAACTCTTGTTCATCGCTCCCTGATGGTTACCCCATCTAAACGCCAGTCACGATTCACTCACCTTAGCAGGCTTCTGGGGCAGGGCCCGGGCGGGGGGTCGCTACGACCCAAAAAAGCGGGTAGCTGGTGGCGGTTGGCTGTCGATGGTCGCGGTCGACCTCAGGTCAACCGACTGCAGCAAGCGAACCGCCAGCAGAAGCCCGCTTTTTTGGGTCGTTGCGACCCCCCGCCCTCGCCCGAAGCGACGAGCTCTGCACCGACGCGTAAATTGAGAGGATCTGATCTAGCTTGCTCACCCAGTCGTATTCGCGCTCCACCTTCAAGCGCCCGGCCGCGCCCATACGCTCGCGTAGGAAAGGGTCGACAGCGAGTGCAGACATCGCACGAGCGAGTGAGTCGACGACGTGCTCGCGACTCGAAGGGTCGATCAAGATGCCGCATGAATCATCGAGATAGTCCGCGGGTCCGCCCCAACGAGTCGCGATCACAGGCAGCGCCGACGCCATCGCCTCGAGGACGACGGCGCCGCCGCACTCGTACAGACTCGGCAAGACGAGTCCGTCGAGCTGCGCCAGGCGTTGCGCAGTCTGCTCTTGCGGAACGAATCCGTGAAAGGTCACGCGATCGCTCAGGCCCAGGCGCTCGGCCTGTGCGTTCAAGCTCGCGTGCTCGGGCCCCGCACGAAACACCTCGAGCTCGATCACCGGTGCACTCGTCGTCTTGGCCAGCGCCTCGAGCAACAGGTCGATGCCCTTCCAGTCTACGAGCCTGCCCACGAATGCGAACCGTACACGCTCGCGATCGACCTTCGTCTGCTGACGCGCCGAGAAGCGCGACAGGTCCACGCCGTTCTCGACGAGCCGCACCACCGGGACGTCGCGCGTGACCGCTGGCAGCGCTTGCTGGGTGCGTGCATTGGCGACCAGCAGCGCGGCCGCGTGCCGTTTGCCGGGCGCAGCAGGCGAAAGTAGTGCAGGGGCAAGAACGCCTCGCCGCCAAACTTTGCCGATGCGTTCTCCGCCACGATGAGCACACGAACGTTTTCCACGGTCTTCGATCCTCTCGACGGGAACCGAGACGGCTCCCATCATGGGGCCGGTTGCAACCGATGTGCCGTACGTCGCGTAGATCCCCGATGGCCCGATTCAGCCGCAAAACGCGACGCTTTGCAGCGCGTCGACGCGGGCACACGGCGGGCACCGTGGGCACCAACCGCCGAATATCCTGGCTCCAGAGCGAGCTACCCACTGGTGGTGACGTCACTTGTGACGCTTGCGTGCGGTGCAAGTCGACCTCGCGGTGGCACCGGCCGTCGACGCTTCACCCCGAACGCATGCACGGAAACGGAGGCGCGTGTCACTGAGTGCGCGTGGCATCTCCTCTCCTTCGTCGCTCCTCCTCGTCCCAGGCCCTCTGCGATCGAGTGGTGCCCATTCCTTGGCGGCTCTGCGCGTGGGCCGGTCTGTTGTGTGCAGCGCTCTCGGCGTGCAGCGCGAGTCGCACCGAGACGCTCGAGACACTGTGCACGACGGCGCGCGACTGCGAGAGCGGTGAGATCTGCCGCGCCGGGCAGTGCACCACAACGACCGACCGAAACACGTTCGTGAGCGCGATCGGTCGCGTCGAGGGTGCACCGGGGAACGTGACCATCGAGGCAGACCGCTCTTGCAAACAAGGGGCGGAGTCCATGTGCACGGTGGCACCCGGCGACCAAGTCGTGCTGCACGCGCCGACCATCGAGGGGTTTCGTTTCACGGGCTGGAGCGGCGACAAACGGTGCGCGGGAAACGAGTCCACGCTGACCCTCGCGCTCTCGAAGGATGTCCGCTGCGTCGCCAAGTACGTCGCCACCCACCGGGTGGCAGGGCAGGTCGCGGAGAGTGAAGAGTCGGTCGAGGCGGCGTCCGACGCCGAGTTCAGCGCGTGCGGGGAGGGCGCCTGCGTGGTCGACGAAGGGGCCGAGGTGGTGCTCACCGCGCCGCGCCGCGACGGCTTTCGTCTGCGTGGCTGGGAGGGCGACGGATGTGATCTTCAAGAAGACTACACAGTCAGGGTCCCGGTGCGTGACGCGGACGTGCTCTGCACCGCGACTTACGCTGAGGCGCTGACCGTGCGCGGTGAGGCGAGCGGTGTGCGCACCACCGTCAGCGCGAGCTCCGCAGAAGATGGTGCGCAGTGCGGAGTCGACCTGTGTGCCGTGGTGGAGGGCGCTGCGGTCACGCTGAGCGCACCCGAGGTGCCCAAGGGACGTTTCACCGGCTGGACCGGCGATGCCAGCTGCGCGAGTAGCGAGCGCGAGATCATGCTGACCGACGTGCGCAGCAACCTGCTGTGTGTCGCCAACTACGTGCCGCGCGCGACCGTACGCGGCGTGGCCGAGGGCGTTCCGCGTGCGACCGCGATCGTGGCCAGCTCGAACGATGCCTTTGCAGAATGCGCGAGTGAGGCCTGCGAAGTAGACGATGGAGGCGCGGTCTCGCTGCAGGCACCGAGTGTGTCGGGGTACCGCCTCCAGGGTTGGTCTGGTGCAGGCTGCGCGCGCGGTCGGGGTGCGTCGGTGACGGTGACCGAGGCGATGGGCGACATCACCTGCACCGCCACCTACGTCGAGGGCGTCGCCGTGATCGGCACCGTGCTCAATGCAGATGGGGAGGTCACAGCCACGTCGTCGATGCCTGGCGCCGACTGTGCAGACGGGCGCTGCGCAATCGCGCGTGGCGGCTCCGTGCGGCTCACTGCCCCGAGCCTCCCCGATCGCACCTTCGTGGGCTGGGAGGGTGATCCGGGTTGCGCCGCCACCACAGCCACCATCGATCTGGTCGACGTACAAGCCAGCGTGACCTGCAACGCGCGCTTTGCCGCGCGCTTCACGATCACCGGCAAGGCAGCGCCCTCGTCGGCGGGCAGCGTGCGTGCGACCGCGACCTCTGCGACCGCACGTTGTACCGACACCAGCTGCACCGTCGACGACGGCCAAAACGTAGTGCTCACCGCGGCAGCCAACCCGGACACACGTTTCACCGGTTGGAGTGGTGGCGGTGGCTGCACCGGCAGTGCCGCGCGGCTCGAGCTGAGCCGCGTGCGCGCCAACCAGACGTGCACCGCGAACTTCGTCGCGCGCGTCCAGGTCACTGTCGTCGCCAACCCGAGCGCGGGCGGCAGAGTCGGCGTGACGGCTCTGTCGACGGGCGCACAATGCAGCGCAAATCGCTGCACCATCGACTCCGGGACAGACGTCACGCTCAGCGCGCAGGCGAGCTCGGGCTATCGTTTCACCAGCTGGAGCGGCTGCTCGGCACTCGGCGCCGGCGTCGCGCAGCTGATCGCCGTGCGCCGCGACATCGAGTGCGTGGCCAACTTCGAGCGCCTGTATCAGGTGTCCGCGATCGCCTCGCCGTCGGCGGGCGGCCGCGCCACTGCCTCGCGCAATGGCGTCGACTGCGGAGGCAGCTGCGAGGTCAGCGCCGACGACACGGTCAGGGTCGAGGCGCGGCCCAACACGGGCTACGACTTTGCCGGTTGGAGCGGCTGCACCGGCAGCGGCACCACCGCGACCGTCTCCAACGTCTCGGGCAACGTCACGTGCACGGCCCGCTTCACGCCCAAGACGTACACCGTCACGGTGAAGACCGATCATCCGGATCTCGGCAGCGCCACCGGGCCGAGCAGCGTCACACATGGCGGCTCGGTGACGCTCACCGCGCGACCCAGTGGCTACAACGTGGTGCTCGGCTGGGACTGCGCAGGAACCGCGTCGGGGAACACGCTGGTGATCTCCAACGTCACGGGGCCTGTGAGCTGCACCGCGCGTCTCGCACTGCGCTATCGCGTCAACTTGGTCGAGAGATCGACCAGCGCGCACTGCGCAACCATCGTGGTGGTGTCGACCACCGGGACCTGCGACGCCGCGGGCACGTGTCTGGTCGCGCCGGGCGGCTCGGTGGTCTACTCGTTCCGCCCCGCACAGCAGCCTTGCTTCATGGACATGACCTGCCCGTACGAGGGCAGCCAGATCTTCGTGTCGAACGTGAATCAGAGCGGCACTTGCACCTGGGCCTCGCGCACACAGTAAGCTCGGGCGTGCTGCGCCACGTCCCGACAAACCAGAGAGGCCGCTTGGCCCAGGCGTTCGCTGCTTGGCTGTTGCTGGGAGCGCTGGGCTCCCTGGCAGCTGCGCAGTCTGGCTCGGCCAAGCCGCCCGTGGTGTTCCCTGCCAAGCCGCGTGCGAACGCCGTCGACAAGACGCTCGGCGTGCGCGACATCGGCATCTTCTCCGATCTCGACGCACAGCTGCAGCTACCCCTACCGCGCACGCTCGAGCCACGGCACGTGCGGGCGGCGGTCGATCGTCCGCGCAAGCAGCTGGTGTTGTACGTCGACGATTGGCCCATCAAGGTGTACCCGCTGCGGGGCTCGAGCGTCCTTACGGTCGGCCGCGAGACCCTGTCGCTGCGCCCCGCCGACCGCGACGAGCTGTGGCCGCTGCTGTCGGTGCAGCGTCTGCACGTGTTCGAGCGCAGGGTGACGCTGCCGCCCGGCGATACCGACGGCGACGGCATCCCCGACCCGCTCGACATCTCGCTCGGCGCCCAGAAGACCGTGCTCAACGCCGACCGCTACGACGGTCGTTACCAGCAGATTCCGTATCCCAACGGCGACGTGCCGCGCACCATGGGCGTGTGTACCGACGTGATCGTGCGCGCGCTGCGCAACGCGGGCTGCGACCTGCAGCGCGCGCTGCACGAGGACGTGCTGGCCGCACGCAGTGCCTACCCCATGATCGACAAACCCAATGCCAGCATCGACCATCGGCGGGTAAAGAGTTTGTTGCCGTACTTGCTGCGCCACTTCGACAGGCACACCAACCAGCTCTCCGATCCGCTCGATCCGCTGCGTGCGGGCGACATCATCTTGATGGACACCTTTCCGAGTCGGGCGGGTGCCGAGCACGTGGGGCTGATCTCTGACGTCCTCTCGCCGAGCGGCGTGCCCATGGTGGTCAACAACTGGACCGACGGCACCACCACCGCGCGCATGGAGCTCTTGTCGTGGGTGCCCGTCACGCATCGTTTTCGTTACCCAGAGAAGACTCGGAGCACAGGCCCCATCTCGCCCTTGGTGACGCAGCTGGTAGTCGTCACGTCGGGCAGCTGGGACGACGCACACGGCGCGCTCAGGCGCTACGAGCGTACGCCAGGGGCGCCTTGGCGCGTGGTCGGCACGCCCCTTCCCACGGTGCTCGGACACGCCGGCTACGCGTGGGGCGATGGGGTGCACGGCAGCGGTGGGCCTGTGGGCCGCGCAGGTCCGACCAAACGCGAGGGGGACGGGCGCTCGCCAGCCGGTGTGTTTGCGCTGGGCACCCTGCACGGCATCGAGCCTGCCACCCGCGAAGCCAGCAAGCTGCCGTACCAGGCCATCGTCGCCGACCAGGTGTGCATCGATGACCCGGCCTCCCAACGTTACAACCAGGTCGTCTCCAAGAGCACGCCGCCGCGGAACTATCAGACCGCCGAGCGCATGCAGCGCGGCGACGCCATGTACGACCTCGCGCTCGAGGTGAAACACAACCGCGACCCTGTCGTGCGAGGGCATGGCAGCTGTATCTTCGTGCATCTCTCGGTTGGTCCCAACACACGCCTGACCGGCTGCACGGGCCTGTCGCGCGCCGACGTCTCGACGCTCGTGCACTGGCTCGAGCCCAGCGCGCTGCTGGTGGCACTTCCGCACGCGGAGTACCAAGCGCTGCGCGCTGCCTGGCTCTTGCCCTGAGTCTGCAGACGCTCAGATGGCGATCACGGGCTCGGTCTCGATGGGGATGTCCTTCTCGGGCTCGCCCTCGAAGGTGATCCAGCTGAAGTGGTCGAGCAGGGCGGTGGAGTCGAGGCTGGAGTCGGTGGTGTCCCAGATCGCGAAGCGCAGCGTGATGGTCTCGCCAGGTTTGACGGGGGCCGAGGTCTTGAGCCAGCCCGTGGAGCCGCCACCGCTGGCCGCGCCGCACCTGGCCTCGCCACGTCCGTAGCCGGTGCCCTTGAGCAGGTCGGTGCCTTGGTCGCACGTAAAGGTCTTGACGGCCTGCCTGCGCTGCGCAGTGGGATCACACACCGCGAGCAGACCATTGTTGACGCCGACGGGATCACGATTCGAGTCGAACAAGATATTTCCGTCCGGGTACTCGGCGGGCTTGGGCTCTTTGAACACCACGAAGAAGTCGTTGAAGACCTCGCAGATCCACTCCGGATACTCGGAGGTGTAGAAGCTGCTCTCGAACGAGAACGCGCTCGCGTTGCTGGGCACACGAATCTTTAGCTCGAGCGCTGCTTGATCGTAGATGACCGGCTCGTCGGTGAACGGCTTGTCTTGGTTCTTGCAGACCGAGTTCTGCTTGGGGTAGCCGGCAGGCGGTTTGCCGCCGCCGCCCATGCAGGTGAGGCCGAAACCGCAGTTTTCTTCGCCGAACGAGTCGCAGCCGGAGGTTGCCCCTGGCTGAGACGGCGCCCGCGCAACACCCGACGAGAGCGCGAGCAGTGCCCCACCCGCGCGTGGCTTGGCCGCACCAAACTCGGGCAGGATGCCGACCGCCATCGGATCGGAGAGCTTGCCCGTGCCGACCGCGTCGGTGTAGCGGGCCGACGTGACTCCCCACGCACGCGACGTGGCAGCAGGAAAGCTGCACAGGCCAAGCGCACGCGCGCCGTCTTCGGCCGCAGTCGAAGCAAGCTGAAGCTTTTGGTCACATTCGGCCTCGACCGCATCGCTGCCACTACAGTCTTCGTCGCGCGCATTGCCTGGAACGTCGTACGCAGCGGGGCTGATGGTCTTCTGACAGTCGTCACAGTCGCCATCGGCCACGTTGAAGCCGTCCCCATCGACATCGTTGCGCGTGCCATCGTTACACCCGGGCCGCGAAGCCTCGGAGCCAGCGTCGGACTGCGCAGGCGGCACCGCGATGGTCGCATCCTTGGGCGGTTTGGACCCCGATGTCGCACCGTCTTTTACGCCACTGTCGCGTGTTGGAGACGCCGTCGCGTCGCCGTCTTCGGTGGCGTCATCGACATCGACCCCAGACCCGGCCGAGGACGTGTTGTGGGTAGGAGTCTGCGAGCAGCCGCACAACGACAGCGGGACAGCGACGAGCCAGACCAACGTGCGGGGGAGCATGGTGGGCCGGAGTGTAAGGGATCCTCGGGGACGCCGCAGCGAAGATGTACGGGGCGTTTTGCGCTCCCTGCGGTCAGGGGCAGAAGATTGGGCCACGCCCGGAATGATCGTTCATTTTTGAGCTCGTTGGAGAGTGTTTTCGCGGTCGAAAAGAGCGAACGTCTGCTCTCGATATGCGGCGACCAAAAGTCGAAAACGAGCAGCGCGGACCCCACCGTGGAAAGCCGCCCGAGGAGCCACTCGAGCGCGCGCGAGCGTGTTCACCTCGCGACAACCCGGAGCTACGAGCCATGCCGAAGTCATCACGCACAGCACAACTCTTCATTCACCTCTCGTTCGGCATGGCCTTGTTGGTCGGCGCATGTAGCGAGACCGCCGCGCCCTCTCCGCATGGGGAGGACACGCCCGACGACAAGACCAGCACCGACCCGGTGAGCACGGACGAAGACGAAGACACTGCCGCGCCAAGCAAAGATGCCGGCAAGGCGACGACGCCCAGCAGCGGCAAGCCCGACAGTGGCAAGCCGGCTACGAGCAAGCCCGTCCTCGACGCAGGCACTGGGACGAGCAACCCTCCCGCCCTCGACGCGTCCGTGAGCGTGCCTGACCCAGACGTGGACGTGAGCGGCGACGCGGCCACGCCGGCGGGCGACGGCGGGTTCGTTCCGCCGTGGATGACGCGCGCCGATCTCGGCAAGGGAGACGGCAAAGACGTCGTCACCATCGGCGACTCTTGGATGTCTGGACCGGTCGGCGGCGCCGGCATTCAGGCGGGCCTCGACCGCGCCGGCACCAAGTACCGCCACTACGCTGTCACCGCGACCACGCTGCTGAGCGGACAGATCCCCGGTCAGTACGACGACGCAAAGCGGGCCAATCCCAAGATCAGCACCGTCATCATGACCGGCGGTGGCAACGACGTGATGTTCACGGGGGGCGCGTGCAGCACGCCCGAGGCGTGCGCCGAGTTCAGCGGCAAGATCACCGCGGCGCTCAACACGCTGTGGACCAAGATGGCTGACGACGGCGTCAAAGACGTGATCTACGTCGCCTACTCCGAGAACGCTGGGTCCACGCCGGTGGAGAACCGGGGCGCCTCCAAGGCGGTCGCCCAGATCTGCTACTCCGGCCGCATCAGCTGCCACACCGTCGCGACGACGGACATCATCGCCAAGAGCGACCTTGCCGACGGCATCCATCCGGGCACGGCGGGCAACAACCGCATCGCCATGCGCGTGCTTGCCATGATGGAAGAGCGAAAGATGCGCCGCTGAGCCGGCGGGCTCGCTGGCGACTCGGCTCCGCCCCTTGCGAAGAGCAGAGTCGTCCGCGCGAGCCTGCGTGCAGTGCGGTCGTTACTTCTTGAGCTTGTCGAAGATGGCGTCGAGCGACGGCTTGATCGCGAGGCCGATCTGGCCACCCACTGTGCTGCTGACCTCGAGCATGATGATGGCGCCGTAGCCGCGCTTGACGTCGAGGAACGGGAACGCGCCGTACGCGCCCGGGTCCGCGATCATCTGCTCGCTGACCCACCAGCCGAGGCCGTAGCCGGTGAAGATGGATGTGCCGGTGGCCGCGGCGCCCGTGCTCGGGGTGCCGCCGTACGCCGCGACGCGGTCTTTCTGCATGGTCGCCACGGCGGCGGCCGACAGGACCGTGGTGTCGCCGCACTTGCCGCCACGCAGATGCATCAGCAACAGCTTTGCGTAATCGGGTGCGGTCGCGTAGCCACCGCCCTCGATGCTGGGGTTGTTAGAGACGGGCAGCTTGGCCTGGTTGGCGTCGAAGCTGGGGTAGCCGAGCGGCGACACGCCCGCCTGGCCGTAAGGGTTGGTGTACCCGATGCTCGGCACGCCGCAGGGCGTGACGTAGGTCTCCTTGATCAGGTCTGCCCAGGTCTTGCCGCTGACCACCTCGGCCACCGCGCCAGCGAGCTGCCACTGGCTGCCGCCGTAGCGGAAGGTCTGGTCGGGCGCACGGTTGTTGGCGGGCTGGTCGTCTTGGTAGATGGATTTGCCGCAGTCGGAGAGCGTGCCGGCCGCCGCGTACTGGCAGAGGTGCGCGTTGTACTGCGCCAGCAGCTCGGGCGTAGGGTTGCTGGAGAGCGCCAAAATCTCGCCGAGTGACGGCAGACCCGAGCTGTTGGAGAACAGCTGCGCCAAGCTGACGTTGGTCTTGTGGTCGCCCCAGGTTGTGCCGAGGTACTTGCTGATGGGCGCGCTGAAGTCGACCTTGCCCTGGTCTTCGAGGCGCTTGAGCACACCGACACTCAGGATCTTGCTGGACGACGCGATCAGGTACAGGCGGTCGGCGGCAAACTGCCCGAAGCCCTTGCTGTGCACTGCGCCGAGGTCCTTGTGGACCACCACTGCGCTGGCACCGAGGATGGGAAGCTTTTGGCCCCCTTCGGTAGCGTTGTAGCTGGTGATGGCATTCTGCAGTGCGTCGTCGAAGGACTTGAAGTCGAGGCCGCCGTCGCTCGTGCTACCGCCGCCATCGCCGGCGGTGGCGCTCGCGTCGGACGCGCTGAGCGCGGGGTCGTCCTTGTCTTCGGCGCAGGCGCTGAGCAGAGAGAGCGCGCACAAGACGTTGAGATAATGAGAACGGCGCCAGATCAAAGTCAGCCTCCAAAGAAAAAGCCGCGTCGAAGCGCGCCCTTGGGCGCGCGAGCGAGAGCGGACGGCCGCGGCATCTTGCGTCAGGTGGTCACACCTCTGCAAGGGGCGCGTGCGTACACCGGCTTACTGTGCGGCGCGCACGAGACTGAGCGGGGCAGGGCGACGTGCAGTGGCCAGGCTGGCGGCCGTCGTGGCGATCAACGGCGAGGTCTGCAGACGGGCAGGGGCGGCGCAGCGCTTGCCCGCGGCCGGCACGGTCAGGTTGATGAAGTACGCCTCGACCGCCTGATCGATGCACGTGGAGCCGCGCGTGTAGGCCGTGTGGCCTTCGCCTTCCCAGGTGAGCAGCACGCCCGAGGCAAGCTCGTCGGAGAGCGACTCCGCCCAGACGTAAGGTGTCGCCGGGTCGTTGATGGTGCCGATCACCACGATGGGCGGGGCGCCTTGTCCTGTGGGTGGCGTGGGCTCGACGCCCTTCACACCCCAGTGCGTGCAGACCAACAGCGCACTCAGCGTCGACACGCCGAACGTAGGAGCCGCGGCCTGCACCTTGGGAGCGGCGGCGCGCACTTCGTCGTAGCTGGGCGCCGCGTGGTCGAGGCAATTGACGGCGTTGTTGACCTCGGTGATGTTGGAGTACGCACCCTTGTCGTCGCGCTCGAGGTAGCTGTCGGTCAGCTCGACCAGGGTGCCACCGTCGCCGCGCACCGCGCCGAGCAGCGCGAGCGACAGCAGCTGCCAGCCTTGCTCGCCGCCGTAGAGCGGCATGATGACCGCGAGCAAAAACTCACCGGGACCGGCCGCACGGTCGTAGCCCTCGGCCGGCAAAGGCGTCTTTTCGACGCGCGCTGCGAGTGCGTCGAACGCCTCTTTGGCGGGCTTGCCCTGCGTCCAGGTGCAGCGTGTCGTGCCCTTGGCGCACCATGCGAAGTAGTTGGACAACGCGAGCTCAAAGCCCTTGGCCTGCTCGAGCATCATGTCGACCTGAGAGAGCACCTGGCTGACCGCGCCGTCGAGCACCAGGGCGCGCACGCGGTCGGGAAACAGCTCGGCGTACCAGGCACCGATCGAGGTGCCGTACGAGAAGCCGAGGAAGTTGAGCTTGTCTTCGCCGAGCGCCGCACGAATACGATCCATGTCGCGTGCCACGTTCTGAGTCCCGAGGTGCGGCAGCACCTCGGGGTACTTCTGCGCGCACTCGTCCGCGAACGTCGACGACACCTTGTCGACCGCGGTCCACTCCGCGTCGTCGTCGGGCGTGGGGTCGGCTGCGATCAGCTTTTGCAGGGTGCTGTGGCAGGTGATGGGCGTGCTCTTGCCCACGCCGCGCGGATCGAAGCCGACGATGTCGAAGCGTTCGTTGAGGCGCGCTAGACCCGGCAACAAGCCCGCCAGGATATCGACGCCCGAGCCACCCGGACCGCCTGGGTTGATCAGCAGCGAGCCGATGCGCTGGCCGCGCGCGACCTTGCGCTTGAGCGCGAGGCTCAGCGTGCCGCTTTCGGCGTCGCCGTAGTCGACGGGCACCTTGAGGGTCGCACACTCGTACGAGGTGTCGCAGCGCGTCCACGAGATACGCACGGAGTCGTCGAGCACCGCGGGCGTGCGAGCGGGCGCAGACGACGCATCGGCCGACGCGTCGTCTGTCGCGCCCGTGGTCGCGGCCTTGGCGTCGCCGGTGCTGGGGGTGACTCGTGCATCGGTCTTGCCGCCGCTCGAAGCATCGAGACGAGCCGTCCCTGCGTCGCGTTTGGTACCGCTATCGCGTCCCGCAGACGAGCTCGAGGCCGTGTCGTCGCCGTTGTCCGCTGGGCTGCGATCCTCGTCGTCGCCGGTGCGCGGGTCGCGGGGCGCAGAGCCCGCGTCCTCACTACAGCCGACGAGCCACAGCACGACACTCAGCACGACTGGGTCGAAGCGCGCCCTCGGGCGGGCGAGCAAAAAAGAACCGCGAACGAACATGGCCCGTCTCCCTCTGCGACGCAGGCGGTGGGGGGCCGCGTGTGGTCTCCGACGCAGGTTGCATGGCTAACACGAGCAGTCCTCGGAGCTACGCCCCAGCGGCGCAAAGAGCGCCGAAACCAAGCATTGGTCGCGATCACGCGCGATCTCGGATGAGCGTTCGGACGAGCGTGGCCGACGTGCTTCCCACGAGACGCAGTGGCTGTGGAAGATGGTGCTTTGACTGCGCGTACAACGGCAGGGCGGCAAACGTGGGGTGCTCCACCTCGTGCGGCCCGAGACGCCGTAGCGCGTGGCAGCGGTCAGTGGCAGTCGGGGCAATTCGCCGCCGAACAACTCTCGCTGTCGGACGCACCGTACGTGCACTGCTCGTCCGTGCCCGCCACGAAGCACCACTCGCGTCGACCAGTGCCGCGGCACACGTAGCCGTTGTTGGTGGCCGGGTTGCAGTAGTTGCTCGGCGTGACGCAGCTGCCCGCCACCACCGCGCCCCAGCCACAGCTCGCCGAGCAGGTCTGGGTGTCCGTCGCCTTGCCGATGCCACAGGCGGCGCAGTTGCGCTTGGTGGTCTCGGTTTGTCCGGGTGTGCAGGTCGCGGTCACGCCGCCGCACGCGCTGTAGTCAGACCAGGCCGACCACGTGCACATATCACTGCAGCTGCGCGTGTGGGTCTGGGAGCCGGTGCTGCACGCGCCGCAGGTTTTTTTCTCCGACTGCGTCTGGCCGGGCGCGCACGCTGCAGTCACGTTGGTACACACGCTCCAGCTCGACCAGGCGCCCCACGCGCACATGTTGGAGCAGGTTCGTGTGCTCGTCTGCTGGCCACTTCCGCACGCGCCGCACGCCTGGCTGCGCGTGCCGAGCTGGCCCGGTGTGCACTGTCCACTCGCGCCCGAGCACGCGCCGTAGGCGGTGAAGGGGCCCCACGTGCAGCCGCTGCTGCAGGTTCGTGTGCGCGACTGCGTGCCGCCCGCGCAGGCGCCGCAGTTTTGGGAGTCGGTGTCGACCTGTCCCGGCGTGCACTCGGTGGCGCCGCCTGCGCAGCTATCCCAGGCAGACCAGTCGCTCCAGCTGCAGCTGTCGTCGCACGAGCGCGTTCGTTTCTGCGCGCCGGCCCCACACACGCCGCAGCCGCGACTCTCTGCGGAGGCTTGTCCGGGTGCGCAC
>JBEGTL010000014.1:0-37122 GCA_041179425.1 Pseudomonadota bacterium
AAGCTCGAAGAGCGCGGCTACGTCACCACGATCAAGAGCGCCAAGAAGCTCGTCGAGAAAGAAAAGCCCGAAGTTTGGGACATTCTCGAAGAGGTCATCACCGAACATCCGGTGTTGCTCAATCGTGCGCCCACGCTCCACCGTCTGGGCATCCAGGCGTTCGAGCCCGTGCTGATCGAGGGTAAGGCCATCCAGCTGCACCCGCTCGTCTGCGCGGCCTTCAACGCGGACTTCGACGGCGATCAGATGGCGGTTCACATCCCGCTCTCGATCGAGGCGCAGATGGAGGCGCGCGTGCTCATGATGAGCACGAACAACATCCTCTCGCCTGCGAGCGGTCGTCCGATCATCAACCCGACGCAAGATATCGTGCTCGGGCTCTACTACATGACGCGCGAGAAGCCGTTCGGAATCGGCGGCTACCGCGAGGCCACGGCCACGTCGGTTCACCGCGGCGTCTACTCGAACACCGACGAGGTACGCCGTGCCTACGACGCGGGCGAGGCCGAGCTGCACGCGCGCGTCAAGGTTCGCGTCAACAACGAGATCATCGACTCCACCGTGGGCCGCGTTCTCGTCAGCGAGATCCTGCCCGACGGCCTCGAGTTCAACCACGTCAACAAGGTGTTGGACAAGAAGGCGCTCTCGTCGCTGATCGACCAGTGCTACCGCTCGCGTCGCAACAAGAACACCGTTCTGCTTGCCGACCGGCTGCGCGCGCTGGGCTTCGAGATGTCCACCAAGGCGGGCGTCTCCATCTGCATGGACGACATGGTCATCCCTGCCTCGAAGAAGGTCCTCCTCGACGCGGCGCAGGCCGACGTGGAGACCGTCATCGAGCAGTACCAGGAAGGCCTGATCACCGACGGCGAGCGCTACAACAAGGTCGTCGACATCTGGGCCGACGTGGCGGATCGCGTCGCGAAGGACCTGCTCGAGGGCATTGGGCGCGAGACGGCGACGGACCCGGAGACGGGCGCGACGCAGGAGACTCCGTCGTTCAACCCCATCTTCATGATGGCCGACTCGGGCGCGCGCGGTTCGAACCAGCAGATTCGTCAGCTGGCCGGCATGCGCGGTCTGATGGCCAAGCCGTCGGGCGAGATTATCGAGACGCCGATCACCGCGAACTTCCGCGAGGGTCTGACGGTTCTCCAGTACTTCATCTCGACGCACGGTGCGCGTAAGGGCTTGGCCGATACCGCACTCAAGACGGCAAACTCCGGCTACCTCACGCGTCGTCTCGTCGACGTCGCGCAGGACGCCGTGGTCACCGAGATCGATTGCGGCACGCTCGACGGCATCTGGATCCAGGCGCTCGAAGAGGGCGGCGAGGTCGTGCAGCCTCTCGGCGAGCGTATCCTCGGTCGCGTCATGCTCGAGGAGGTCGTCGACCCGGTCACGGGCGAAGTCATCCTCGCTGCCAACCAGCCCATCGACGAGGCCGCCGTGTCTGCCGTCGAAGAGGCCGGCATCCAGGGCGTCATCATTCGTTCGGTGCTCACCTGCGAGGCGCGCCGTGGTGTGTGCGCCATGTGCTACGGCCGCGACCTTGCGCGTGGCTACATGGTCAACATCGGTGAAGCTGTCGGCGTCATCGCCGCGCAGTCCATCGGTGAGCCCGGCACGCAGCTCACCATGCGTACGTTCCACATCGGTGGTGCGGCAGCGCGCGGTAAGATCGAGCAGTCGAGCATCGAGTGCCGCTCCGAGGGCATCGTGCGGGTGGAAAACACCAAGCTCACCACCAAGCGCGACGGCACCGTCGTGGTCATGAACCGTCACGGCCTGATCAAGGTCTTCGACGACTCGGGCCGCGAGCGTGAGAACTACAACCTCACCTACGGTGCACAGCTCAAGGTCACGACGGGAGCCCGCGTCACCAAGGGCACCATGCTCGCGGAGTGGGACCCCTACGCGATCCCGATCCTCACCGAGGTCGACGGCATCATCAAGTACGGCGACATCGTCGACGGCGTGACGATGGAAGAGAAGCTTGACGAAGTCACCGGCCTTTCGCGTCGTGTGATCATCGAGTCTCGTGATGCGAGTGCGCGTCCGCGTATCTCCATCAAGGACGAGACGAGCGGCGAGACCAAGCGTTCCGGCGTGGGCGACCACATGGCGCGCTACTACTTGCCCGTCGGCGCAAACATCGTTCCGACCGAAGGTCAGAGCGTGGAAGCGGGCGAAGTCATCGCCAAGATTCCGCGTGAGACGACGAAGACCAAGGACATCACCGGTGGTCTGCCGCGCGTTGCCGAGCTCTTCGAAGCTCGCAAGCCCAAGGACCACGCGATCGTCGCCGACATCGACGGCGTCGTGAACTTCGGCAAGGACACCAAGGGCAAGCGCAAGCTGGTCATCACGCCCGACGTGGGCGAGATGCGCGAGTACTTGATCGCCAAGGGCCGACACCTCACCGTGAAGGAAGGCGACCGCGTCAAGACCGGCGAAGCCTTGATGGACGGTCCGGCCAACCCGCACGACATCCTTCGCGTCAAGGGCGAGAAGGAGCTGGCGGCCTGGCTCGTGAACGAGATCCAGCAGGTGTACCGCCTGCAGGGCGTGAGCATTCACGACAAACACATCGAGGCGATCGTTCGTCAGATGCTGCGTCGCGTTCGTATCAAGGAGGTGGGTGACACCAGCTTCTTGATGGACGAGACAGTCGAGAAGTCGGTCTTCGTTCGCGAGAACGAGAAGGTTATCGCACGCGGAGGCCAGCCGGCCGTCGCGGAGCCTCTCCTGCTCGGCATCACCAAGGCCGCGCTGTCGGGCGACTCGTTCATCAGCGCGTCTTCGTTCCAGGAGACGACGAAGGTGCTGACCGAGGCGTCGATCTGCGGCAAGGTCGATGAGCTTCGCGGTCTGAAGGAGAACGTGATCATGGGTCGGTTTGATCCCTGCTGGTACGGGCCTCGCGGCTTTCGGTCGGTCTGCACGTGGTCGTTGAACTGTTCCGCTGCGGCGGTGGGGTGGGCGCCACCTGATTTTCAGGAGCGCGCGCTGGGGCGCACTGCGATCTGCTCGTGCTCGACGGAGATGACCGTGCGTGAGTAGGCATCGGCCATCGCGAGCAGGCGCGTGCGCAGGATGCGGTCGACCTGTGAGAGCGCCTCGTCGACGACAACCAGCTTACGGCCAGATGCCATGGCGGCCGTCCAGGCGATCAGCTGCCGCTGGCCGCCTGACAGAGTAGTCGCGCCCGAAGGGAGCACGGTCTCGTAGCCCATGGGAAGACCGGCGACGAAGTCGGCCAGGCCGCTCTGCTGCGAGGCATCGAGCACGGCCGCCAGCGAGCTGCCCGACAAGAGCCGCAAGTTGTGCAAAATCGAGCCGTGAAACAGATGCGCGTTTTGGGGTAGGTAGCAAACCTCGCCGCGCAGCCGGCCGGGCTCGCAGCCGAACACGCGCACGGTACCGCGCTCGGGCGGATACAGACCGGCGATCAAGCGCAAGACGGTGCTCTTGCCCGCACCCGAGGGCCCGCGTAGCGCGTGGTGGGAGAGTGCGGCGACCTCCAGCGAATAGCGCGCGAGCACCCAGGGCTGCTCGGGTCCATAGCGAAACCAGACGTCGTCGAGCACCACCGCGCTTGCGGACGAGGTACCGTGCCGCGGCGGCAAGCGCCCTGTCGTGCGGGTAATGTCAGGCTGTGCGAGCAGCGCGTCGATCCGTGGCAGATGGCTCTGAGCCGTCATCAGCGGCGTGAGCAGAGCGCCAAAGCTCGACACAGTCTGCACGAACTGATCGGACAGCATCAGCAAGGAGACCAAGTTTCCCACGCTCAGCTGTCCGTGCAGGCAGAGGTGGCAGGTCCAGACTAAGGTGCCGATCTGCGTCGCTTCGCGCAGCGCGCCGAGCGCCAGGCGCTGGTCAGCTTGCAATACGTTCATGCGCACGGCGGCCGAGCGTGCATCGAACATGCGCGCGAGCCAGCGCACGACGCCGCGTTGCGCTGCTCCCGAGGTGCGCAGCGTGACGACACCGCGGAGGATCTCGTGCAACGTTCCCTGCTGCTGCGACGAGGCCTCGATCTGTTGTCGTTCGATGCGGCGGGCGCCCACGGCAAACGCCATCGCAATGGCAGACGAGAAGAGCCCCGCGACCAACAACGCCACGCCGACGTCGGGCGTCGTAAGCACCAGCGCGGCTCGTAGACCAAGGCCGTGATCAGCTGCAAGAAGGAGCGCACGAGCGACTCGGTCAGCAAGCCGTGGACCTGGCGGCCGCCGCTCAGGGTCTCGAGCCAGGAGCCCACGTGCTCGCGCGCGAGCGCCGCAAAAGGAATGCGCAGCAGGTGATCGAAGAGGGGACTCGACACCGCCAGCTCGAGTCTTGCGTGCAGGGCGAGCGTGGCGCGCTGTTCAAGCCATGAGAACAGCGCGCGCTGCGTGGCCACCAGCAGCATGGCGAGCGCGACCAACGAGAGCAGCTTGGGACTGCGCTCCGGCAGCGCATCATCGATGGCGACGCGGGTGGCGGCCGGCGCGATCAGACCGAGCGTCGACAGGATGAGCGCGAGCCCGAGCAGCGTGCCGAGCTCGCGTCCACGGCCGGCCACAAAACGTGCGAGGCGCTGTGTGAAGCGGCCTTCGCGGTCTAGGCAAGGCGCAAGTTCGAGCGCCGTCGCGGCACAGTCTCGGAGCAGCTCGGCGGGGTCCAGTGCGAGGCTCGGCCCCGACGGCAGTTCGACCAGTACTTTGCGCTGGCGCGGCCAGCCACGCACGCGCCGCACGATGGCCAGCTGGCCTCGACGTGTAGTCAGTGCAGGCAGGAGCAGACTCGGCAGACCTGCGTGATCGAGCTCGACAAGGCGCCAGGTGTGCCGCGCGGGCAGCACCACTTCGAGCAGGTGGGCGAGCGACGGAGCCTGCAATGTGAGGGCCAGCGCAGGACTTGCGCCAAGCTCGTCGAGTAGGCGACCGACCAGCTCGCGAGCAGCGTCGAGTTCGAGTGCATCGAGGGGAGGCGTCGAAGTCATGCGGAGCGCGCCTCGATCAAATCACGAAAGGGTCCAGCTACGTGGGCCAGTGATTCGTAGGCGCCTTCCTGCACGATGTGGCCCTGCTCGAGCACCAAGATTCGATCGGCGTCGATCACGGTGGCCAGCCGATGGGCGATCAGCAGACGCGTTCAGCGCAGCGTACTCAGGTTCTGGTGCAAGGTGTACTCAGTCTGCAGATCGAGCGAGCTGGTGGCTTCGTCGAGGCGCTGCGTTGCTCGAAGAACGTCAGTGGCAAGTGCATCAGGTGGCCCACGAAGTCGCTAGACAGTGTCAGGTCGAGGGCGGTCTGCAGACCGATCAGCACGCGGTCGCGCAGCCACTCCAGTGTGTGACGGACCAGCATCGCTGTGACCAGGACCAGCGCGATGGGCAACAGCCAACCGCTGCGCTGGGGCTTGATGACGTGGTCCACAGCCACTTGCGTCGCGGTGGGAAAAAGAACGGCCAGCGGCTCGAGGAGCAGCGCGGCAGCAGCAACGTAAGCGAGTGCTCGATGCTCGGAGATCAGCACGCGCAGGTAGCGCGCCAGGCTGCTCGCAGCGCGTGGCCGCCGCTCTAGCGCGGGCGTCGGCTCAAAAGCGAGGGCGACACCGGTAAACGACTCGCTCAGCTGGCGTGCGGACACGCGCCGACGTCCGCGCGCGGGGTCGACGAGTCGTGCGCCGAGGCGGTCGACCGCCTCGAGCACCACGAAGTGGTTGAACTCCCAATGCAGGATCGCAGGCAGGGGAAGCTGTGCGAGCTGACCAAGTCCGACCTTGAGGCCTCGGGCCGACATGCCGAGCGCGCGCGCGGCGCGCAGAAGTTGCGCGGCGCTGCTGCCGTCGCGAGAGACACCACAGGCCGAGACGAGCGCTTCATTCTTCGTGCGCACGGCATGTGCAGCGGGGCCGCGTTCGCCGTTCCTGCTTCACGCACCATACTGGGACCGCTTTCTTGGCCGAGCCGGTCGGCTGGCCGAATGCGACGCTTCTGGCTTAGCCAGCCGCATGCGCGAGGAAGCGCGATCGTGTGAGCTATCTGCATTGCTCGAGATGTTGGAGCGAGATGCTGCGATGATGGCTTGGCGCTGCCGCGACTGGCCGGTGAGTCGCCTCTCGCCAGAGTTGCTCGACCCGCGCTGGCTGCGCTGCGTCGAAGGCAGCGGCCGTCGGCTCAGGTTATACGATATCGGCGATCGCGAGTTGGTCCCTGTCGTCCTCGCACTCCTCATCGGAGACGACGGGGGCGTCACCTGCGGTACTGCGTGCGCTGCGTCTATCGAGGCAGCTTGCTCCAAGGCTTGCAGCGAGGCCCTCATGCTGTGGAACTCGATCCTCGAAGGAGGTGGCTTGTCCCACAAGGACCTGCTGCCCACAGAGGTCCAAGGGAGCTTCGACCACGTGCTCTGGGGATTCCAAAATCATCGCGTGGTCGTCGACTGGTTCGAGCATCGCGCCTCGCCTGGCCGAGCGGAGTACGACGACAGCTGCTCGATCGAGCGTCGGTGCGCAGATCGCTTCGGCCGCGAGCCTCTGGTGGTCGACCTTTCTTGCAGTCCGATCATCTCCGATTGGACCGTCAGGCGCGTGTTGCTGACCGGCGCGATGCGAAAGGAATGGAACCACAACAGGCGCTTTTCGCCGGTATCTCGTCCGCGCGACGCGCGTGTAGAGGTCGCGATCAACGCGGCCCCTCATCCGTACGGATGAAGAGATCGAGACGCCGGTGTACACGCGTCGAGCTGCCGCTACACTCGTCGAAGACAAGGTGAGAGGTGAACGATGCCCGATGTATATCTGAGCGCAGCACGAACTTGGCGTGAACTTGCGCCGGGCGTGTTTGCCAGCGACTTTTATCGCTATGCCGGCGGTGGCGGCGCCGCGTTGTTTCGCATGTCCGAAAGCGCAGTCATGGCGGAGCACGGTCATCCGACCGGCGAGCACGTCTACGTGGTTGGTGGCCGAGGCACGTTTGGTGAACTCGCGCTGCAAGCAGGAGACGCACTCTGGGTCGCACCCGGTGAGCGCCACTCGGTGCACGCGATCACCGAGTTTACGTTCTTCGCAACGTCGCTGCCGTGAGTGCCTCCGCGCGCGATCCCCTGGCCTTGCCAGCAGCCGGGTCCCACATCGACCGTATCCTTCCTTCTGCGCTTTTCCCAAAGCGCGGCGAAGCATCGGCGCGGGGCCGAACGGCGGCTCTCGGCCGGCTGCACGCGACCAACGTGCGGCGGCTGCTCGGCCTGTTGCCCTGGCTCGCACGATGGCAGGCGGCAGGACTGGCGGAGGATGTGTGGACCTTTCGTTGTGGGCACCACCACGCTGGCGCGCAGCTTGCGGGTGACGCAGGCGCGCGTGATATGCCGCAAACCGAGGAGGATGCCTCCCAAGGTTGGGGCCGACGGAGGACCCCGCTGTGGGCTCCGTCGACAGCAGGCTCTCCGCGAGCCGCGTGGGCAGCGGACCTTCCACAGCCCCCATCGACTTCGGCTCGCCCACACAACCTGAAGGCGCGCCGCCGGTGGGTGCCGAGCCGCACGAAGGCCCACTCCATGTATCGCAGCGCCGAGACGCCGAGAGCGCGACAGGTGGCTGCGATGCCAGGCAACACGCAGGCGCGATGGGCGCCTCCGGAGCTGCCCGCGAAGAGCGCGTTGAGTCGGTGTTTAGCGACGTTCTGGAACTCGCTCAGTGGGCGAGTTGTCGATGGGGATGTCGGGGTCGTCGAGGAAGCGCAGGAGCGCGGCCTTGTGGGCGATCGACCCCATGTGCTGGCGACGGTACGCGCGTAATGCATCGCCGCGCAGTCCGAGTTGCTTGGCCTTCTCCTCCTCACCGTAGATGGCGCCGAGAAACGGACCGCCCTCGACGGCGAGCAGCGGCTGAGCGCCCTCGGCGTCGCGGAACTTGCGACGCGCGTGCGCGTTGCAGCCGGCTTCGATCACGCGGCCGTCCAGCTAGCGTTGCGTCGCCGTAGGCGCTCGCACCGAGCTTGACCAACACAGACCGAGGGCTGGGCGCGAGATCATCGCGCGCCCGGCCTTTGGCCGTTTGACTGCCCACCGTTCGGTGTCGTGGGTTGCCCGAGCGCCCCCGTCGGCAAAGCGGTTCCCTGCGGCGTCTACGAAAACGTCGCCTCGAGCGCTCGAAGGTACGCTCGCGTTCGGGAGCCTCGTCGAAGGTCTGGAGGTAGTCACGAGTGTGTGAGAAGGGCGGCCAACGTTCCGGTTATTTCCGTCACAAATCGCCTGAATTTGCCGGGCGATCGACATTTATAGACTGCGCCGCCCAGGCCCTCTCGTGCACCTCCCCAACGTCGTCGTTTTTGGCTTCGCGTGTGTCAACGGCTGAGCTCGAAATGCTACGGTCGCGGCCATGACGGGTACCGTTGGGCTTTGGTGGCGTCTCACTCAGAGTGCCGCCTTCTTGGGACTTCTTGCGTTGGATACGGGCTGCCTCGAGGCTCCACCTCCAAATCTGACTTATCCGCGTACAGGCGTGAGCGAAGAAGTGTTCCGTGTGTTTTGTCGGCGTGTCGCCAAAGACGCGTATCCGACCGAAGTCGACGGTCAGCGCTTCTACGCCATCTGCGACGGCAAAGACGAGGAGGGCGACGCGCGCAAGCCCGACGACGAAAAGATGCCGCAGCTGCGCGGTCTGTTGCGCCGACGCACCGAGATCATCGACTCGCTCGACCGCGTGTTTGGCGAGACCGACGTGGACGGCGGAGACAAGTTCAAAGACGGCGAGCTGAGCGGCTTCTTGCAGGCCCTGGTGCCGCTCTACGACATGCCGCTCGAGACCATCCCGACGTCCACGCGCGGTATCGCGCAGCTACTCGAGCAGCTGATCGATCCCGAAGACCCGCGCGCGCAGAAGGTGCTCACGACCGTCGAGCGTTTGGTGCAGCGCAGCGGGTACCGCGCTCCCAATCGCAACCTCGGTGCGCTGCGCGCGCTGTTCACGTACCCCGAGCTCGACAAGCTCGCACAGACACTCTTGCCGGTGATCACCGCCACGGGCGCCGCACACGAGCAGTGGGTCAACGTGCTCAACGCGGCGGCACTCGAGCTGGCCGACGAGCCGGTGTCGACGCCAAACCTCGACGACACCACGCTGCACACCGCGCTTTCGTTGCTGCTCAAGGTCGACGCGGCGCAGGCCACCGGCAACGTGGGCGCGGCCACCGTGCTCTTGCGCGACAAGACCAACGGGGAGGCCCTGCAGATCGCAGGGAGTGCCGGCGATGCCACACCGTTTGCGATCGCGGGCCGAGAAGACAGCGTGCAGCGCGACGGCAATGGTCTGGCCCTGTCCGGCGGCAAGCCCATGTTCGAGACCATCGACGCGAGCAAGACGCTGCTCGCCGCGCTGATGCGCGAGACGTCGGTGCTGATCGCGCGCGGCGACGCCGACCGTAGTCCGCTCGAAAATTTCGCGCACGGCCTCAAGCCGTTGCTTGGTCCGTGGAGCACGCGCACCCAGACCATCGGCGCCAACGCGTACGAGTTCGTGGGGCCCGACATCGACGCCTCGGCGCTCCTCGAGGTGACGCACGCTTTTGCCTCCATGGCACGCTACCCGGAGGCGGCGCCCCTGGTGCGCACGCTCGATGCGCTCATCCATCAGCACGAAAACGACGCCACGGCGTTCGACTACGCAGCACTCGCCATCGACGCGATGTCGGACGAGTACGAAGACGCCAAGCTCAACGGGCCGCACGAGTTTTGGGATGACCTGCTCGCCGTCGGCATACGGATGAGCAAACGACCGGGCATGATCGAGGCGCTGATTCGTTCGTTCACCGATCCGCGCTCGGGCGCACAGGGCAAGCTGTTCGCGACCTGGATGCTCTACAACGACGAGGTCTCGTACCCCAACAGTCCGAGTGAGACGCCCGAGGACATCAACAAGCCCGTCGATCAGAAGTACAGCCAGCTCGTCGAGCGCAACAAGCCCGACGTGGGCATGAACCGCAGCATCTGGCAGCGCACCATGTCGCTCATCCACGCGCTGAACGGCGTGCAGGTCTGCAACAAAGAGGGCGCCGTCCTCAACGTCAACACCGGCATCGGTGTCCTCACGTTCCCGTTCGGAGACCTGAGTGGTGCCGGCTACAAGAAGTGCGACCTGATCGAGATCCCGGACGCGCTCGAGATCTACGCGCAGGCAGTCCTGGGGCGCAGTCAGATCAAGGTCAAAGACAGCTTTGCCGAGGTCCTCTCCGTGTTCGGTAGCCTCACGGGCATCAGCGGCTCGGTCGCGCAAATTATCGAGAGCGAGTCGAAGATCACGGGCTTCACCGACAAGCCGACGGCGCTGTCCATGGCGCGCTTCATCTTTGCGCCTCGCAACAAGTGGACGACCGACCTGTTCACGCCTCAGCTGAGCGTCGACCTGGTGCCCATCGCGGAGTACGAGCGCAACGGTTTGTTCCCGATCGAGGTGCTCGATGAGCGCACCGACTTCGAAGGCAAGGCGAGCTCGTTCCTCGAGCTGGGTAAGCCCCTGCTCGAGGCCTTCGACAAGCCTGAGTCGCGCAACCCCGTCGACGGCAAGCTGACCGATGGCTACATGTTCGGGCACAGCCTGAGCGTGCTGCACCGGCACTGGAGCTCACGCAAAGACGGACCCTGCCCGGCGCGGGTCGAGGCGGGCGACGAGGGCTGCACGCAGCACCTCGACCCCAAGGCGCCGCTGTACTCCCCGCAGACCGGCTTGGTGAGCTACGAGCCGCTGCTGGCCAGGGCGCTCGACGACGAACACCTCGTCGAGATCTTGCATCAGGCCACGGTCGCGCTTGCTGCGATCAAGGTGCCGGGACCGGACGGCGCCGAGATCGACGGCATCACGGCGCTCGGCAACTTTGCACAGCGTCTGCTCACGCCCGACCCCACGCTGTTCAAGCAGGACGGCAAGACCAACACGACGCAGACCAACCTGTGCGTACGACAGGGCGATACTTGCAAGGGCGACGTGGGTCGCGTCATCACGCCGCTCGCACCCATGCACTTGGTGGCCGATGCGCTCAAGGCGATGGACGACACCTTTAAGCAGGCCGACAACAAAGAGCGCCTGCAGTACTGGCAGGCGGGCCGTAGCGGCATCCTCGACGCCGTGTTGACGGTAGATCGCAGCGGGTCCGAAGGAGACTACCAGTACAAGCTGCGCGACCGTACGGCATGGGGCATCTCCAACGCGGTGCTGCCCTGGCTCGCCGAGCGGATCGAGACGCACCAAAAGGCCGGCGACCTGAGCAAGTGGGCCGACGGTCTGTCAGGTCGTGCGGCCACCATCCTCAGACACCCGCTCACGGCGGCCACCGTCGACTTGCTCGACGCGTTCTGGCCGGAGGCGGACGCGAGCGGCGAGTTCACCAAGATCACTTCGTACCTCACCGACGAGCGCAACGAAGACGCGTTTCTCGGCATGCTCACCGCGGCGGCAGACAGTCTGATCTTGCTCGACCGCGACCCCAACCTCTCTCCCGCCATTCAGTTCGCGGCGCTGGGCCTCGCGCCCAACGCGTTCAAGGCCATCGAGGGCGAGCTGCCCAACGGCAACAAGAGCGTGGCCTACGCCGGGCTCGAGCTGACCGGCGGTGTGGTCAAAGAGCTGAACAAAAAGAAAATGCCAGGTACGCAGACCGCACTCAGCAAGCTGCTCAAGAACCTGGTGCTGGGAGACGACGCGCAGCGCTCGCCACTCGAGGTGCTGCTGGACGCGACGGCAGACGTCAATCGACGTGACGTGACGGCGGCGCCCGAGACCCCGCTGACGGCCGAAGAAGACCGCGACGTGTTCAGCGACGTGAAGAGCTTTTTGTACGACCAGGACCAAGAGAAGCGCAGCCTCGAGCGCCTGTACACGGTGATTCAGGGACGGAAAGTCAAGAAGTGACGAGCTCATCGAGATCCCTGGTCGCGCGGCTCACCCTCGCGCTGGCGTTGTTCTTCCCTTGTCTGCTGGCCAGCAATCAAGCGCATGCGGGCGGTCTGTACCTGTTCGATCGAGGCGCGCGCGCATTGGGTCGCGGCGGCGCGTTCGTCGCCGGCGTCGATGACCCGAGCGCGCTCTGGTACAACCCGGCCGGTCTCATCGCCTCCAAAAACCAGCTGGTGGCCGATGCGGTCTTACCCATCTTGTTGGCCGACTTCACGCGGCTCAACGCCGACAAGACGTACGCACCCAAGGTCAGCGCCAAGCCCACGCCGATCCCCATTCCGACGCTGGCCTTCAGCCACAACCTCGGCTACCGCGACCTGGTGTTCGGCGCGGGCATCATCGCACCCAACGTGGTGCTGATGAACTACGAGCAGAGCGTGGGTGCCAAGGCTGACCCCTCTCCCACGCGCTACTCGCTGCTCGAGCTCAAGGGCACGGTGCTCGCCAACTTGACCGCCGGCGTCGCCTGGGAAGCGACAGACTGGCTCTCCATCGGCGGCGACGTGCAGATCTCGGCGGGCTACTTCCGCGCCAAGACCGCACTCTCTGCTTGCGACGGCGTGCTGTGCAGCTTCCCGGAGCAGCGAGACTTCGACGCCTACGCAACCGTCAAGGCGTTCCCCACGTACGGCTTCACGGGCGTGCTCGGCGCGATCGCCAACTTCGACATCCTGCGCTTCGGCTTTTCCGTGATGCTCCCGTACACGCTGCGTGGCGTGGGCAAGGCCGACGTCAAGCTGCCCACCAACGTGATCTTCGAAGACGCCTACCAAGACGGCGAGAAGGCCAAGCTGAGCATCAAGTTCCCCACCATCTTGCGGCTCGGCAGCGAGCTTCGGCTGGTGTCGTGGCTACGCCTCGAGGGCGCGGTGGTGTGGGAGCAGTGGTCGCGTCAGAAGAGCATCGACATCAACACGGGCGGCGACATCTCGCTCCGCAACGTGACCGGTCTCGGCGACTACCAGGTGGGCAACATCAAGCTGCCCCGCAACATGAACGACGTGTGGAGCATCCGCGGCGGCTTCGAGGCTACGTTCCCACGGCGTTGGGTCGGCAGCATCGACTTCGGGCTGCGCGGCGGCCTCGCCTACGAGACGGGCGCGTTCAATAACAAAAACATCACGCCGCTCACCATCGACACCAACAAGACCGTGCTCAGTGGAGGCTTCACCATTGGCCTGGCCAAGTGGCTTCGTTTCGACACGGTGGGCGGACTGGTGTTCATGAAGGACCTCGACGTGCGAGACAATGAGATTCGGCAGCCCCAGGCCATTCGGCCCCCGCTCGAGCGCTTCCCCACCGTGATCGGCAACGGTCGCTACGATCAGCAGGCGTTCTTTTTGGGCGGCGGCTTCCGCGCCATGCTCGACATGAAGTCGGGCTTCTCGCGCTAGCACGCCGGCTTCTCGGCCTCGTCGATCGGGTCTAAGCTCGGACGATGTCGGACCTCACGAGCCTCGACCCCAGCGCTCCCATCTTCGACGAGCTTCGCGCCCGTTATCGCGAGCCGCAGCGGCACTACCACACGATGGAACACGTCGACGAGCTGCTCGGCTTGCTCGACGCGCTTCGTCTGCATGCCACTCACGTCGACCGCATCGCGTGGGCCATTTGGTTTCACGACGCGGTCTACGATCCGACGCGACCTGACAACGAAGCCAAGAGTGCGGAGCTCGCGCAGCAATGCCTGCCCGGACTCGGGCTCGACCCTGCCGATGTAGAGGCGGTCGCCCGCATGGTGCTTGCGACGGCGGGTCACCAGTGGCGTGACGGTGTCGCCGATACGGCGCTGTTCTTGGATCTCGACCTGTCCATCTTGGGTGCGCGGCCCGAGCGCTACGACGCGTACGTCGCACAGGTGAGAGGGGAGTACGCGTTCGTTCCCGAGCAGACCTTTGTGCTCAAGCGCAGAGAGCTGCTGCGCGCGTGGCTCGCGCGAAGCTCGTTGTACTTCACCGACGTGGGAAGGACGCGCTTCGAGGCGGCGGCTCGCGACAACATCGCGCGAGAGCTCGCGCGCTGAGACCCGTCGGTGTGCCTCCCCTGCGAGACCGCGAGAGCCGTCGCATTTCTTACCTTCACTCCGATGCGCCGAGAGCCGTCGCTAGCCGTGACGCCAGGATGGTGCCGTCGTACGAGCAGCTCACCAGCTGTCTGTCGGACAACGGGAGCACGTCGGTGGCGAAGTTGGTGTGTCGTGCTTCGAACCTGAGTGTTAGGTCGGAGCTCTGCCAGCAGCGTACGTGACCATCCTCCCCGGCGGTGGCCAGCGTATCGGCATCGAGATAGCGGACACGACGTACGGCGGCATCGTGCGCGGCGAACGTGTGTACGAGGCGTGGCCGTTCGTTGAGGTCGGTCCACATCTGAACTCGTCCGTGCGTGTCGCCGGTGACCAGCGTGGTCTGATCGGGAGAGACGGCGAGCGTGCGGAGCGGGACGCAGCCCCGCAAAATGCCAGCACACGTGCGTTGCGACAGACTCCACAGTCTGACGTCACCGTCTTCGCTTGCGCTGGCGAGCAAACCAGCTTGGGGTAGCGGCGCAAGCGCCCAGACCCAGCCTGAGTGGCCGTGCAGCGCGGCAGCTGGCTGGGCTCCGCTCGCCCACAGCGACACGACGCCGTCGGCGCCGCCCGTGGCAAGCCCCTCGTCCTCGAGCGCGGCCACACAAAGCGCCGCAGCCTGGTGCGCGACCGTGCTGCGCAGGCAACGCTGGCTGGGCACGTCCCACAGCCTCAGGGTGCGATCGCGCGACACCGACGCGAGCTGCCCCTGTCCATACGCCGCGAGGCCCAGCACCGACTGCTGGTGTCCATGCAGTACGCCCCGCGGGGTACCGTCGTCAGACCACAGCCGAATGGCACGGTCGCGACCGCCGCTGGCGAAACCCTCGTCGAGCTTGGCCAGGGCCCACACGTAGCCTTGGTGGCCGACGAAGGGCAAGGCCCGCGCGTCGCGGTCGACCGCGTGGACACGACGGTAGATGACGTCGCTGCGCACGACGTGTTTGCGGCCGCGCGTGACGGGCTCGCCGGCGTGCCACACGCTGTGATCGAACAAGATCAGCGTGCCGATGCGCGGGCGCACGCGCGCGACGACGGCGGGCGCACCATGTGCGGTGGGGCCGCGCGCGTAGAACAGCGTGTCGCCGTCGTCAAAGTCGTCGCCGTCGGTCAGGTAGATCATGAACGTCAGCCGCGACTGGTGCTGCTCGTCAGCGTGGTACACGCCGTCTTGGTGGATGGTGAACTCTTGGCCCGCACGATAGCGACAGAAACGGATCCGCTCGTTGAGCCTGGCCAGCGCAAAGTGCTCGTGAGACGAGACAGCATCAGCTGCAGGCAGCACCTGTGGCGCGTGCTGCTGGAGCCGATGGAAGAGCTGTGCCGCGAGGGTGGGGTCGTCGACGACTAGCCGGTCGTTGTTGCGGTACGAGGGCGGATAGTCGTCCGAGGCAGCCGCGAAGCCGGTAGACTCCACGCGCTCGATCAGGCCGCGGCACTCGGCGGGCGACAGAAAGTGCTCGAACACCTCGCAGTAGCCGAGCGCAGGCGGGAGGGGCGCTCGCCGCTCGCCCGCGAGCGATCCGGTCGTATCGTCGCGAGTGGGCGCTGCCAGACAGAGGACGGGAGCTACGTGCTGGACTCGTTCCTTGACGACGTTCGACATCGCGGGACCCCTCGTGTCGAACAAAGTTGGGTGTTCGACCAACTTTTAGAGTTTGCCGCGAGGCGGGAGACCAGCGCAAGCCAAAACATTGGTTGTGTGACCAAGATTGCGCTACGCTCGTCCCTCGGGGCCCAGGCGGGAGCGGCATGACACGCAAGAGCAACACCGAGCAGCGGCGCGGCGAGATCGTCAAGGCGCTGCAGACGGCCATTGCGCGGCACGGCTACGAGGGGGCGACCATTCAGCTGATCGCCGCCGAAGCGGGGCTCAGTCCGGGCCTCATTCACTACCACTACCGCGATAAACGCGAGATCTTGATCGGGCTCATTGCGGCCCTGCACGAGTACGTGTTGTTGCGGTTCGCGCGGCTTGCCGAAGGGGTCAGCGAGCCTCGACAGCGTGTGCGTGCGTACGTCGACGCGCGCCTCGGCTTGGGCCGTGGCGCGCAGCCCGAGGCAGTGGCGGCGTGGGTCGCCATCGGCGCCGAGGCCATCCGGCAGCCGGAGATTCGCGAGGTCTACCAGGAGGCCATCGCCGCCGAGCTACGCCTCGTGCGCGACCTGATCGGCGACTACCTGGAGTCCATGGGCAAGAGCCGCGAGGCTGCCGCGCGCTTGGCCTCGGTGCTGATGGCGTTCTTCGAGGGGGCGTTTCAGCTGTCGGCGGCGGCCCGACGCGTGATGCCCAAGAACTACGCAGCCGACGCCGCCATGCAGCTGGTGGAGTGTTTTGTGGAGCGCGAAAAGTAGGCGGCGAGGGGAGCAGACCGAAGCCCGCACGTAGCTCTCCCACCGCTCAAGATTTCGGCGACGCTCGCCAGGCAGCGACCAGCTCGTCCCACCTCGTGACGCGTGGGTCGACGTCTCCCATCATGTCGATCAGCTGCGTCCGCACGTACGACGCGTCCAGCTTCTCACCCTGTACCTCCAGCAGACGCTCCAGGTCGACGATGTCTTTGGGGCGAAAGAAGAGCAGCTTGAAGACTGCGAGCGCTGCAGCGGACAAAAACTGAACGACCTGACCCTCGATGGTCACCGCTACGCGGCTGCGCTCGGCCTCTCGCGAGAAGGGGATGCTTGGTGTGAACAAGTCGAGGCGATAGGGGCCGTAGCGTGCGACGAACATGCCTTCTGTTGTGCTGTCGCGCTGCGCTTGCTGGAGATCGACCGACACGCCGAGCGTGGCGAGCGCATCGACGACGAGCTGGAGGTCGACGTCGTCGACGAAGACGTTGATGTCGATGTCGATGGTGGCACGCGGGATGCCCCACACGCCGTAGGCGAGCGCGCCTCCAACAGCGTAGGAGATATTGCCCGCGTCGAAGGCTCTCGCTACCGCAAGGGCTGCGTCGAGAGGATCACTCGGAGGGGACAATGCCGTGCTCGCGTTTTTGTTCGCGCAGCCTGCGTAGCGCCTGCCGGCTGCTCTCGGGCAGGGGCTCTACCAGGTTCAGGATGCGCTCGGCATCGCCTCGTGCGCGCAGCAAGCGCGCCGCGCTGCGGCAGACCGCCCGAAGCTCGAGAGCGCGCTGCTCGGGCTCGAGTGCGAGGTAGGGTGCTGCTTCGCGACGAAGCGAGGTGGCATTGTCGACGGCCCACTTGGGCAACGGCATGCCGGTACTGTGCCAAAGATCGGGCGTGTTGGCGAGTGACGTGAGCCAGACGTCCCAGCCCTGGGCACGACCTACGGGGAGAAGTGATCTTGATGGCGTCGGCGGAGCGGTCTGCGGGCCCGTGATACACGGCCTCCACGTTGTTGCCATCAGGGTCGATCAGGAAGGCTGTGACGTAGTTCTTGTGTAAACATGGCTGACTCCTGATTGGTCGAGGCGCGCGAGGTCTCCGCGCGCGAGCAAAGAGGGGAGGGCCGGGCGAAAACCAACCAGGCCGCTTTGTAGTGCGACGCCGAAGAGGTATACACGGGCTCTCAAGGAGCACGTGAACATGGAAGAACTCATCAAAGCTGTGGTGGCCAAGACGGGCCTGTCGGAGAGTCACGCACGGCTGGCGGTAGAGACCGTTCTGTCGTTCCTGAAGACAAAACTGCCGGCACCGCTTGCGAGTCAGCTCGACGGCCTGCTGGCAGGCGGCGGCTCGGGCGTCGACCTGGGCAGCATCGGCGGCGCGCTCGGCGGCCTGGGCAGCCTGTTCGACAAAAAGTAAGCACGCACCAGAACTTGGCGCGTGAGCAAAAGCAAGAGTAGGAGGGGGAACCGAAAGGATCTCCATGAGCAAGCTCTTCGCCTTTGCGCTCGTCGTGCCGCACCTCCTCCTACTGAGCGTCGCCTCCGCGCAGACCACGGCCACGCTCCCGCCCGTCAAGGCAGTCGCCTCCAAGGACTACGTGACGGTAGAGGACATCAAGCGTACCACCGAAAAGCCGCAGGGCTTCGCGTATGGGGTCACGCTTGCCGCCAACCTCAACGTCGCGTCCAACAACGACGTGGTGGGCCAGGTCAACGGCAACTCTTTGCTGTTTGGCGCCAGTGGACTGACCAAGCTTTCGTACCTGCGCGATCGGCACGAGTGGCTCAACACCGGCTCGCTGAACGAGACGTTTTCGCGCACGCCTGCCGTCAACAAGTTCTTGAAGAGCAACGACCTGCTCGACGTGCAGAGCCTCTACAGCTACTTCCTGCGCGAGTGGACGGGTCCTTTCGTGCGAGTCGCGCTGCAGACCAGCTTGTTCCAGAACTACAAGGTGACGGCCGCGCCCGTCACGTACACTCGTTCAGACCTTCCCGCGGGTGCGCCGCCGGAGACGGACACGACCCAACGCTTCAAGCTGTCCGATGGTGGGCAGCCGTTGACCATCAACGAGTCGCTCGGCTGGTTCTTCGAACCGGTCCACTCAGACGTGCTCACCGTCAACGGGCGGGTCGGCTTCGGCGGTCGGCACACGTTTGCAGACGGTGCGCGGTCGGTAAAAGACAACAACACATACGTCGTGCTCAACGATGTTCATCAGGCTGGTGCCGAGCTGTTCGTCGGTATCGACGGCAAAGAGTTTGCAGGGCGCTTGCTCTACAACGCGGGGCTCAGCGCGCTCTTTCCGCTGATCAACAACGACGACACCGATCGCAGCGTCCTAGAGCTGACCAAGGTCGCTCTGCAAGCCGCGATGGGGATGGGGGTGTTCTCGTGGCTGAGTGTCAACTACCAGCTCAAGGTGATCCGCGACGTTCAGCTGGTGGACGCCATCCAGGTGCAGAACGCGCTGCTGCTCTCGCTGCAGTGGGCCAAGTCGTCGCCGCTCCCCAACCCGCCCAAGACCCAGGCCGAGCTGGACAAAGAAAAGATCGCGGCGCTCGAGGCACGCGCAACGTCGGCCGAGCAGCGTGCAGCAGCGGCAGAGGCACGTGTCAATCAAGCGGCGCCCGTCGTGCTCGAGCCGCCAGCGCAGCCGGAGCCTGTGGTCCCCGCGACGCCAGGCGCGGTGCCTGCGCAGCCCGTGTCTCCCGCGCCACCCGTGCAGTGAGTCTGATTTCGATCTACTTGGCTGCTAGATGCGCGCGGTAGCCGCCGAGGTCAGAGATGTCCTTGGCTCCCTCTACGGCGTAGCTCTCGCAGACAAAGCCCTTCACGCGCTCGCCATCCTCCGTCTCTAGCGTCCCAATCGCCAGAGGCGGAGGCACCTTGGCCATGAGCTCGCCGAGTGCGTGCCACGACATATCCCAGAGCTCGATCTCGATCGCGCGGCCTGCGCCCGGGGTGCGCACGAGGCCGGGCCGCTCGGGTTTGCTGTTGGCGAGGACGTACAGCTTGTACTGTGGAGCCGTGCGCAGCGTCGTGACGTAGCGAGCTCGCACGTCGAGCAGCTGTTGGTTGAGCGCGAGACCCCGCATGTGCGCTCCCACCACCGCGACGCGCGCCTCCGCCGCGGGCGGGCGGATCTGAGGGTCTGCAGACCGCGGAAGCGGGTAACGCTGTCTGCCCATCCCCGCGCCCGACTGCTCGTGGAGCAGAGCGCCCAGCGCGTCGAGCTTGCTATCTTGGCCGGGTAGCGCGAGCAGCGAGATACCGTACGGCAGACCGTCGACACGAAACTCTTGGGGCACCGATAGCACGGGGCAGCCCATGAAGTTGACGAAGCGGGTGTACACACCGAGCTTGTCGTTGACCGCGCGCGGATCGGCCGCATCTTCGCTGCGCCTGAAGTGGGTGGGCACGGTGGGCGTGAGCATGATATCGACTTCGGAGAGCTCGGCCAGGCACAGCGCGCGCAGCTGTTCTACGCGCTGCACGGCGGCGAACGCGTCGCTCGCACTGAACTTCTTGCCGCCCAGGATGATGTCGCGCGTCACGGGCAGCACAAGGTCTTGGTGCGCCTCGATGAACGCTCCCACGCCGAGCAAGCGCTCGACCACGAACGGCCCGTACAACATGTCGCCGAGCGCAGCGAACGGGGTGAAGTCGACGGGCACGGGCTCTCCGCCGAGCGCGACGAGACGCGCGACCGCGGCCTCGAACACGACCTTACTTTGTTCGTCTCCATAGAACTCGAGCGGGGCTGGCACGGCAAAGCGGAACGAGACGGGGCGCGGCACCGACGGCGCGCGTCGTGACGTGATGACGTTGCGCACGACGACAGCATCGGCGACGGAGGTGCTGAAGACGGAGAGGCAGTCGAGACTCGCGCACGCGGGCACCATGCCCTGGTTGGAGAACAGCCCCACCGAGGGCTTGAGGCCGACGATGTTGTTGAGCGCCGCCGGAACGCGGCCCGAGCCCGCGGTGTCGGTGCCCAGGCTGAAGCTCACGTAGTGTGCGGCGACCGAGACGCCGGAGCCCGAGCTCGAACCTCCGGACAGGTAGTCGGGGTCGAACACGTTTTCACAAGCGCCGTAGGGAGAGCGTGAGCCCACCAGGCCGGTCGCGAACTGGTCGAGGTTGAGCTTGCCCAGGCAGATGGCGCCTGCCGCGAGCAGGGCCTCCACGGCAGGCGACGACTGCGTCGGCACGTAGGCGAACGCGGGACACGCTGCCGTGGTGGGCAGGCCCGCGACGTCGACGTTGTCTTTTACCGCGAAGGGAACGCCAAACAAGGGCTTGTCCGCGAGCCGCGCCGGGGAGACCTCGCCCAGAGCGGCGGCGCTGGCCAGGACATCGGCAAGCGGTACGCGCGTGATCCAAATGCCGGGCCGCTGCTCGCTGTCCATGAGCGTGTAGAGCTGCGCAATCAACGTTGCGGGCGAACGCGCCCCCGACCCGTAGGAGGCGTGCAGCGTGGCGATGTCGAGACTGCCGGCAGTCGTAGGTACGCTCATGATCTTCCCTTCGTGTTGATCAGAACCAGCCGATCATGCCGACCGTGATGGTGTTCTGTGCCTTGGACAGGTTCGGTAAGCTCATGGCGTCGACGCCCTTCTTGTAGAACAGCGGCACGGCTCCGTCGGAGTCGTCGTGGCGGTACTCGAGCCGGAGCGATACGCCCTCGAGGGGCCGTAGCTCGGCGGTGAAGGTACCGGACGCGATGTGATCGCCGCCGCCAAAAAAGATGGGCGAGATCTCCCCGTCTTTTTTCGCGACGCGCTCGTGGATGCCGTCGCCGCGGGCGGCGAAGTACAGCCACTCGGTGGCTTTGACGCGCGCGTACAGCGCTGCGGCGGTCCAGTTCTCCACGCCGAGGTTACCCTTCTCGAAGCCCGCGTTGAACATGAGTGCCAGCGAGAGCCGTGGCAAAACGTCGTACTGGGTCACTAGGTCGAACGTGTTTCGCCAAGGTTTACCCATCGCGTCGCCGTACGGGCGATCGTTGCCGCCCATGTACAGCAGGTTGAGCATGAAGCCGTCTTTCAGGTATGCGCTCTGTACCGAGGCCGCTTTGCCCTTGTTGAGGTCGAGCGGTTGGTTGGTGCCGTTGTAGATGGCGCCCGTCATGCTCCAGCTGTTGCTGATGGGATACGTGGCGCGCGCGCCGAGGTGAAAGAAGGGAAGGTAGTTGAACAGGTTGGAGCGCGAGAAGTTCCAGTTGTCCTTGGCTGCGGCGCCCTCGTACCCAATCTGTGTGGGCAACAGACCCGCCTGGATGAGCACACCGTTGCCGACGGGCGCTTCGTAGCCGATGTACGCGGTCTGGACGTTTTTCCAGGTCTCGTTGCTGTACTGGCCAGGGGTCAGTGTGGGGTTGGTCTCGGAGGGCGGGATCTGCGCACCCTCGAAGTACCAGCGGTCGGCCGTAGGGCCAAACATCAAGGTGACCTTGGCGGATACGGGGCCCTTCTTGGCCAGCACGTCGAACGCCACCGTCTGCAGCGTGAACGAGTCGTTGCGCTCGTCGAGCCAGCGGTTGTTGGTGACCCGGTTTTCGGGCTTGGCGAAGTTGTGTGAGTAGTACGCCTCGACGTAGCCGCCGAGCGTGATGATGTCGCTCCAGGTGCCGCCCGGCTCGGGTTCGGGCTCGCTGTTGCCGGCCTGCAGCGACTCCTCCGCGTTTTTGTTGATGGCCGGGTCGAAGCCCGCAGGAGGACCCGGTGGCGCCGACTGGACTGCTGCGGACCCGGTGGGAGCCGGAGCCGTCTCGATCGGCGCAATGATCACCAACGCGGCGGGAACGACCTCGGGCGGCGCGGCGGGTGCAGGGTCGACGGGTACTGTCGGCGGTGCGCCCTCTGGCGGCGACGCTACCGGGGTCGGCGCCTGGGCGTCTGCACGGAGCGCAGTGAAGACCGAACAGACCAGCGCGACATGAACCAGCTTACTCATGTTCATCCTATCTTCCGAAGACGTCGGACTCGTCGGACACCAGACAAAAAGCTGCCGTGCTCGGTCCGGGGGTGGACCGCGCGCGAAGCGGACAAACGAACGACACGAGAGAAAACGGACTAGGAGTCGAGTGCGATCAACACCTGTCCAGCCGAGATGCTCTGACCCTCGCGGCAGAGCACACGACGCACGATGGAGGTCGTCGGCGAGGCGACGGTGATCTCCATCTTCATCGACTCGAGGACGACCAACGGATCGCCCTCGGTCACGCTCTGGCCCTCACTCACGAGCACCTTCCACACGCTGCCAGGGACGTGCGCCGAGACGCACTCACCAGCGAGGTCGGTCGCGCTGAGCGAGACGTCGGGCTCGTCGGGCAACGTCGCCGAAAAACCAAGCTGACCCGCGTCGAGCCAGCGCTGACGCTCTTCGTCGAAGGCCTGGCGCTGCTGCTTGCGAAAGGCGTCGATGGCCACGCTCTCGTCGGCGAGGAAACGGTTGTAGTCGGCGATGCGGAAGGTCTCTTCGCGCACGTCGAGATCGAGGCGGCCGGCCAAGAAGGCGCGACGCAGCTCGAGCAGCTCGTCGGCCTCGACCTCGTAGAAGCGGATCTGATCGAAGAAGCGCAGCAGCCACGGGCGACCAGGCTCGATCAGACGGGTGCTACGGAAGCGGTTGTAGACCTGCAGCGTGCGGCCGACGAACTGGTACCCACCGGGGCCCTCCATTCCGTAAATACACATGTACGCGCCGCCGATGCCGACCGCATTTTCGGGGGTCCAGGTGCGCGCTGGGTTGTACTTGGTGGTGACCAGACGGTGGCGCGGGTCGAGCGGCGTAGCCACCGGCGCGCCCAGGTATACGTCGCCGAGACCCAGCACCAGGTAGCTCGCGTCGAACACGACGCGTTTGACGTCTGCTTCGCTGGCCAGACCGTTGATGCGGCGGATGAACTCGATGTTGCTCGGCGTCCACGGTGCATCGGAGCGCACCGTCTTTTCGTACTTCTCGATCGCGAGCCGCGTCGCCGGGTCATCCCACGACAGCGGCAGGCGTAGCACCCGCGTCGGCACCTCGAGCGCGTCGACGTCGCCCAGGTCCGCCTCGAGTCGCTGCAGCAGGTCGACCAGCGCCGACTGCGCGATGCGCGCCCCGTCGTAGTGCACCTGAAGCGAACGAATGCCCGGCGTCAGCTCGAGCACGCCACTCACGCGCGCGGCTTCGAGACGTTGCATCAGCGCGTGGATGCGGAAACGCAGGTTGAGGTCGAGGACGAGCTCGCCGTACTCCACCAGGAGGTACCGATCGCCAGCCTGACGGTACGTGACCGCGGGACCTCGTGCCTGACCAGGCAGCGTGCTGATGACTGCGCTGGCCTTCTCGACCGTCGCTTTTGTCAACGCAGCGGGCAGTGCGCCGAGTGCGCGCAGCTGTGCGTCTTGCTCGACCTTGCGCGCGCGCGCTGCGGCGTAGTCTGTCGCGATGAAGCGCACGCTGTCGCCGGGACGCAGCTGGCCAATCTTCCACAGCTCGCTCTCGACCACCGACGCGGGGCACACGAAGCCGCCGAGGCTGGGACCGTCAGGCCCGAGGATGATCGGCATGTCGCCGGTGAAGTCGACCGTCCCGATGGCGTACGCGTTGTCGTGAATGTTGGAGGGGTGCAGACCTGCTTCACCGCCGTCGGCCCGGGCCCACTCGGGCTTGGGGCCCACCAGCCGCACGCCTGTGCGCGCGGAGTTGTGGTGCACCGCGTACTCACTGGAGAAGAACGTCTCGATGTCGTGCGCGGTGAAGAAGTCCGGAGCGCCGTGCGGACCGAGCATGACGCCGAGCTCCCAGGCGTGGGTCAACACCGGCCGCAGCGCCTCGGGGATGACCACGGGCGGAGCGAGGTCGCGCGCGGCCGGGTCGACGTGCAGGATGTCGCCCACGCGCAGCGCGCGCCCACCGTGACCTCCAAAGCCACCCAGCGTGAAGGTTGCACGACTGCCCAAGTACGCGGGAATGTCGAAGCCGCCGCGCACGGCGAGGTAGGCACGCGTGCCGGTGTCGCTGGCTGTGCCGAGGCGCAGCGTCTGGCCCGGTCGCACCTCGACTGGAGTGTAAGGTTGTACGGCGGTGCCATCGAGGGTGGCGGGCAGGTGCGCGCCGGCGAGCGCGATCAGCGCGGGTCGACGAAAGCGTAAGGTCGGACCGGAGACGGTGAGCTCGAGCGCAGGTGCACCTTCGGCGTTACCGACCGCGCGGTTGGCGAGCTGCAGCGAGAGCGAGTCCATCGGGCCAGACGGAGGAATGCCCACGTTCCAGTAGCCCAGGCGCCCTGGGTAGTCTTGTACCGTGGTCTGGGTCCCGGGAGCCAGCACCTCGATGCCGGTCGCTTCGACACTCAGATCGGCCAGGCTGCGCGTGATCATGCGGCCACACGCGAAGGTGTCGCTGCTCGCGATCTGACGCAGGAAGGGCAGGTTGGTCTCGATACCTGCGATGCGCGTGCGCGCGAGGGCGCGCTGCAGCTTTTGCACCGCGTCGGCACGGTCGCTGCCGGTGACGATGAGCTTGGCGATCATGGGGTCGTAGTGCGCGCTGACCTCCACGCCGGCCTCGACCCAGGTCTCGATGCGCGCGTCGTCCGGAAAGCTCACCTCGGTGAGCAGGCCGGAGCTCGGCTGGTAGTTGCGTGCTGGGTCTTCTGCGTAGATGCGCGCCTGGATGGAGTGACCGCGTGCGGCGAGCGGCGCACCCTCGAACATGGTGCGGTCGCCCTGCGCGAGGCGCAGCATGTAGCCGAGCAGGTCGACGTCGAACACTTGCTCGGTGACGCAGTGCTCGACCTGCAGACGCGTGTTGACCTCGAGGAAGTAGAACTGACCCGAGTCGGCGTCGAACACGTACTCGACGGTGCCGGCAGAGCGGTACGCGACGGCCTGGCCGAGGCGCGTGGCCGCGTCGCGCAGCTGGGCGCGCTGCAGCTCGGTCAGGTGGGGCGCGGGCGTCTCCTCGATCACCTTTTGGTTGCGACGCTGGCTGCTGCAGTCGCGCTCGCCGAGGCACAAGATCTGACCCTCGCCGTCGCCGAAGATCTGCACCTCGATGTGGCGGGCGCGCGCCACGAACTTTTCGAGGAACACGCCCGCGTGACTGAAGTTGCCCTTGGCCAGGCGCTGCACGGACGCAAAGCGCAGGGTGAGCTCGGCGTCGTCGTGGCACACGGCCATGCCGATGCCGCCTCCACCGGCGGTGCTCTTGAGCATGACGGGGTAGCCGATGCGCGCGGCCTCGGCGCACGCACTCGGTAGGTCGCTCAACAGACCCGTGCCGGGCAACAGCGGGACGCCGTTTTGTTCGGCGATGCGGCGTGCCTCGTGCTTGAGACCAAAGGCCCGGATGTGTGCGGGCCGCGGGCCTACGAAGGTGAGCCCTTGGGCCTCGCAGCGCTCGGCGAAGTCGGAGTTCTCACTCAAAAAGCCGTAGCCCGGGTGCACGGCGCCCGCTCCGCATGCGCGCGCCGCAGCGAGTACGCGGTCGACATCGAGGTAGCTGAGGGAGGCCGCTGCCGGGCCGATGGCGATGGCCTCGTCGGCGCTCTGCACGTGCAGGGACTGCGCGTCGGCCTCGGAGTACAGCGCGACCGAGCGAATGGAGAGTGCACGCGCAGCACGGATGATGCGGCAGGCGATCTCGCCTCGATTGGCGACCAATAAGGTGCGAAACGGACGCTCGCTCATCGTGCGCCCTCGCTGGGGAAGACCAGCAGCTCGACCGGCGTGGGGTTGTAGGCGTTGCACGGGTTGTTGAGCTGTGGACAGTTGGAGATCAGCACGAGGACGTCCATCTCGGCGCGCAGCTCGACGTAGCGACCCGCGCCCGAGATGCCGTCGGCAAAGCGCAGACCGCCTTCGGGCGTGATCGGCACGTTCATGAAAAAGTTGATGTTGGAGGTGATGTCGCGCTTGGTCATGTGCGGCAGGTGGTGTGCGAGCTCGAGCAAGAAGCTGTCGCGGCAGCTGTGCATGTGCCGCTTGTCGAGGGCGTACCGCACCTGGTTGCTCTCGGCCGCGCACGCGCCGCCGACCGTGTCGTGGCGTCCACAAGTGTCGGCGACGATGGTCAACAGCACGTTGCCCTCGCTGGACATCAGGCGAGAGCCGGTGGTGAGGTACAAGTTTTGTTGCGCGACGATGGTGTCTGAGGCGCTGTAGCGCTCGCTCGCGTCGTCGGCGTTGTAGAACAACGTGTCGACCGCCTGGTTGCCTTCGAGGTCGACGATGCGCAGTGTCTCGCCGCGCAGCACGCGGTGGCTGTAGCCGAGGCCCGACTCGATGACGTGACGGTGCTTGGCTTGGTGCGCAGAGAGCGTGCTCTCGGTCAGGGGTCGTTGCATGACGGACTCTTCAGAAGCTCAGGTTGTAGTCTTCGGTGAGCACGAAGCCGCGGCCGTTCTCGGCGCACAGCGCGCGGCACACGTCGTCGGCCGGGACCCGCGTCGCTGAGCTGGCAGCTCGCTGCACGCTGATCACCAGCGGCTTGGGCGCGTAGGTGGTGCTCGGGTCGAGTGCGTGCGGCGTGTTGGACAGCACGACCAGCACGTCCATCTCGGCGCGCAGTGTGATTTGTCTGCCTGCTTCAGGCGTGGGCACAAAAGTAAGGTTGCCGAGCTCATCGGCGACGACCTTGGTGAAGAAGTTGACGTTGGGGACCAGGTCTCGTTTGCCCAAGCCGTGTTTGCCCAGCTCGATCAACAAGTTGCTGCGCGTGTCGTGGTAAGATTCGTTGCGCAGCTGCTGAAAGCTCCCGGCGCCGTACTTACGCAGTGAGGCTTCGCGTCCCATGTGCCCGGTGACCGTGTCGTGCCAGCCCGCGCTGTCTGCGACGATCGACAGCAAGATGCGACCCATGTCGGAGTACAACACGTGCCCGCGCGTGAGCTTGGCCGTGTGCTGCGCCTTGAGCGTGTCGGCCATGTTGTAACGTTCGAGTGGCTGCGCGGCGTTGTAGAACAGGGCCGCGGGCGTGGCGCCTCCTTCTCCATCGAGCAGCGACAGCAGCTGGCCTCGCCGCACGATGCGCGACCACATCTCGCCGCCACGCAGCGTCACACGGTGCAGCAGAGGCGTTGTCGTGCCCTCGTCACTCTGCTTGTCGTCTTCAGACATGTCGGCTCTCCATCTCCACGACAGGCTCCGCGTCTCGCACCTCTCGACCGCCGTAGATCAGCTCTTCGAGGCGGTTTTTGGTGGCGAGGAAGGAGCCAGAAAGAAACTGCGCGCGGTCGCGCGGGCGCGGCACGGGCACCTCGATGATCTCGGCGATGCGCCCCGGATGCGCGGCGAGCACGACGATGCGATCGGACAGGTACACGGCCTCGTCGAGGTCGTGCGTGATGAACAGGATGGTCAGGTCGACGCTGTCCCAGACCTTGATCAGGTGGGCCTGCATGCCTGCACGCGTCTGGGCGTCGAGCGCGCCGAACGGCTCGTCCATCAGCAAGATGCGCGGCTCGTTGGCCAGAGCGCGTGCGATCGCGACGCGCTGCTTCATGCCGCCCGAGAGCTGATCGGGATAGTGGTCGGCAAAGCGGCGCAGACCGATGACGTCGAGCCACTCGGTGGCCTTGACGTTTGCGTCGACCCTGGACATTCCGTTCATGCGCGGACCAAACGTCACGTTGTCGCGCACGCACAGCCACGGAAACAGCGTGTAGCCCTGGAACACCATGCCGCGGTCCTTGCACGGTCCCTCGACCTTTGCGCCGTCCAGGCGCACCTGGCCGCCGCTCGGGCTCTCAAGGCCGGCAAGGATCTTGATCAACGTGGACTTGCCGCAGCCCGACGGGCCGATGACGCTGACGAACTCCTTGCGGCGCACCTGGAACGAGACGTCGGACAGCGCGGTGACCTGACCCTTGTTGCCGTCGAAGACCTTGCTGAGCCGATCGATCTCCAGCACCGAGGGGCGCCGCTCGATCTCACGAAAGCGTGCGGCGACTTCGTCGGTCTGTTCGCGGTAGCTCGGGAGCGCGAGGGGCTCGACCTGTCCGACGGAGCTCATTTGGACACCGGAGCCGCTTTGTGGGTGTTGAACAACGTGCGCAGGCGCGCCGGGACAGTCGCCATGAAGCGGGCCGCACCCGACTGGGTGCTCTGCCAAGGAAACAAAAAGTTGCCGGCGAAGCCGAGCAGCTGATCACACAACAGACCCACGCCCCCGATGATGACGATGCTTGCGTAGACGTTGTCGAAGTGCCGGTAGCGCTGCTGTTGGTAGATGAACGCGCTGATGCCGGACTTCTCTCCGATCAGCTCGGCCACCACCAGGTACGTCCAGGCCCAGCCGATCAAGATGCGCACGTCGCGGTACAGACCGGGCAGGGCGCTCGGCACCACGACGTGTGTCAGCTGCTGGCGCGTGCTCGCCCCGAGCGTCTGTGCCGCGTGCAGCAGGGCAGGCTCGACCTGACGGGTGGTGTTGGCGACGACCAGCACCATCTGAAAGAACGTGCCGATGAAGATGATGGTGATCTTGGGCGCGTCGGCCAGACCAAAGATGGCGACCGCCAGCGCGCCGAACACGGGCGCGGGCATGTAGCGCACGAAGTCGACGAACGGCTCGAGCAGCTGCGACAGCAGCGGGAACGTGCCGCACACGATGCCGAGGGGCAGGCCCAGCAAGGCCGCGTACGCGAAGCCCCAGAAGATGATCTTGCAGCTGTGCCACAGGCTCTCGTGCAGCCAGTAGTCGCCGCGCCGCTCGGGCTCGGTGGTGAAGGCCGTATAGAACGCGCGCGCCACCTCGTGCGGAGCGGGTAGGTAGATGGGATTGACGCGCTCGCCGACGGCAAGCTTGCCCCCCGCCTGTGCGAGCTCTCTGTTGCGTAGCGCGAAGCTCTCGAGGTCCACACGCTCGCCCACCGCGACGAAGTCGTAGGTGCCCGCGACGTCGGGCTCTCCTGCGTCGGAGACCAGCACCTGTGGGTGCCAGAGGAAGGGCACGTAGCTCACCAACGCCCACAACGAGAGCGGCAACAAAAATGCGAGTGCAGTGGCGATCGCACGGGTGGTGGGCGAGAGGGGCTCGCGAACGCGGAGGATGGGCTTGGCCATGGTGCGTGCTCCTGAGCGTCAGAGGCAGCTCGGCTACTTGGCGACCATGGTCGGGGCGAGCTCGTTCACGATGCTGGGATCGAGGTATTGCTCGTAGGCGACCTTGGCCTTGTAGATCTTGTTCTCGAGCTGGAAGGCGTCGACCACCTCGCTCGAGTGGTAGAGGCTCATCAACGAGTCGCCCTTCCTGAAGTGCTCGCGGTTGCCCTCGAGATCGAGGAAGTGGGTGCCGCCCATCAGCACCTTGTACTGCTCGGTCGACAGACCTACGCGCGCAGCCATGATCTTGGACGCCTCGTCGAGGTTCTCGGGCTTCTTCACGAAGGCGGCGATGCGGAACCAGACCTTGGCGACCTTGACCCAGTCTGCTCGACGCTCACTCAGACTCTTGGGGCTGACGTAGAGCAGGTCGTAGATCAGACCCGGCACGTTGGCGCTGGTGAAGATGGCCTTGGACCCGGGCACCTCGCGCAGGGCCTGTCCGCTGTTGGGCTGCCAGGCGACGATGGCGCTGACGTCTCCCGTCTTGAGGACCTGCGGAGTCTGGTCGGTCGGTACGTTGACTAGCTCTACGTCTTGGTCGGTGAGTCCGGCGCTCTTCAGTGCGTTGATCAACAACAGATGGCTCAAGAAGCCCACCTCGACGCCGACCTTTTTGCCTTGGAGGGCCGCTACGCTCTTCACGCCCGGCTTGGCGACCACCATGTCGTTGCCGTTGCTGTAGTCGTTGATGAGGATGCCCACGCTCTTGGCGCCGCTGCTGCCTGTCACCAAAGCGTCACCGTTGGACATCGTGACCGCGTCGACCTTGCCCGCCGAGAATGCCTCCATCGAAGGCACGTACTCGAACCACTTGAAGTCGACGTCGACACCCTCTTCTTGGAACCAGCCTTTTTGGATGCCGATCTCCCACGCCACCCAGCCCGGCCAGTCGCTGTACGCAATGCGCAGCGCACCGGACGTCGCAGGTGTGGGCGCCACGGCGGGGACCGCGGGTGCCTCTGTGTCGACCTGCTTGCCAACCGGCTTCGTCTCACTCTGGGGGGACGGAGCCGGTTCTTTGCTACAGGCGGAGAGCAGAACACCCGCCAAAGTCCAGAGCGTCAACACCGTCGCGGAGCGGGTGACTTTCATGGTGTGGTCCTTTCTGAGCAGCGAGAGGACAGCTCCTTCTGGGGCCCTCTCTCATGCTCGGGGACCGTACCCGACGAGGATTTCGAATGAGTTTCGAAATTCTAGAAAATAGACCTCGCGCGTCTTTTTTCCCCGCCCGCACGAGCGACCGATCTACCCGTTACATACGGCGGTCGAAGCGCGCGCCCAGGAGCTCGGCTCCAGTGAGGTCGGCGTCGGTGAGATCGGCACCGCGCAGGTCTGCGCCGCGCAGATTGGCGCGACGCAGCTTGGCGCCGTTGAGCCTCGCCTCGCACAGGTTGGCGTTGGACAGGTTTGCGCCCCAGAGAAACGCGCGCGTCAGGTCGGCGCCGACCAAGGTGGCAGAGCTGAGGTTGGCGCCTTCGAGGTTGGCCTCGAGCCGTGCGCGCCGCAGGTCGGCGTTGGAAAGGTTGGCGCGCAGCAGGTTGGCTTCGGTGAGCGATGCACCGAGCAGCCTGGCCCAGCTCATGTGCGCACCAACCAGCAACGCACCATCCAAGATGGCACTACTCAGGTCGGCGCGGACAAGGTTGCTGCCGCTCAGCTCGGCGCGACTGAGATCGGCGGCGTACAAGTTGGCCTGGAACAGGTCGGCGGTGGCCAGGTCGGCGTCGTGCAGGATGAGACCGCTGAGGTCGAGGTCGCGAAGGTCGGCGCCGCGCAGCTGCATCCTGGGAAAGCGCCGTGTCCCGACCGCGATCCCACTTTTCAGCCGAGCCAGCTCCGTTTGTTGCTCGCGCACAGTCGCCATGCTGCGTCTATACCCCAAAACCAGAGCTGAGACGCGCTTCCCAATGCGCGCTTTGGGACCGTCGCATAACGCGTCAGGTGGGCGCCGCGCACTGCTCGATTGCACAGCGCGAGGCAACCCCGTGCCCGAAGTACGCTATAGGTCCGAGGAGATGTCCTCCAGCAATCCTGCTCCAGAGAAGCGCCGGGTGGGTCGCCCGCGCAAGCGGTTGAGTGCAGAGCCCAACGGAGAGCCGCGTGAGCAGATCTTGAGTGCGGCCGCCGCGTTGTTCGCCGCGCGCGGCATCGGCGAGGTCTCCATGCTGGAGATCGCCGAGCAATCGGGGCTCGGTCAGTCTTCGCTCTACTACTGGTATCGACGCAAAGAGCTGATCGTCGCCGAGCTCCTGCAGCAAGTGAACCGGCTGCCGCTCGCGTTCGCCAAACAACTCGAGACCGAGGGCGACGGCGCCGACGTCCAGCTCTACCGGCTGGTGCAGTTCGACGTGCGCACGGTGTGCGACTTTCCGCTCGAGATCACCGAGGTGCATCGGCTGAGTCGGCGTGAGAAGAGTGCCTTCGACACGTACTGGAAGGAGCGACGCGAGCTCACTGCGACGCTCGAGCGGCTGATCACGCGCGGCATCGAGGCGGGCCTCTTTCGTACCGTCGATGCGTACCTGTGCGCGCTCACCATCATCGCGGAGGACGAGAGCGTGCAGAACTGGTTTCAGCGCGACGCGCGTCCCAAGCCACGTGGCCAGAAGATTGAGGGGGACCCGCTGGCGGCTCGCTACCGCGCCGACGAGGTCGCCGACTTCGTGGCCACGCAGACCTTGGCGAGCTTGATCGCAGCCCCCTCACGGGTCGAAGCCGTGAAGAAACGTGCCGCACACCATCCGGGTTGAAGCCAGCCTGTCGCGTGCCACCTTAGGCCCGACATGGCCAAGATTACTGCACTTACCGGCTTTCCCGAGTGGCTCCCCGAGCAGCGCCTGGTGGAGCAACGGCTGATCGACCAGGTGCGCCACAAGTTCGAGCTGTTTGGCTTCACGCCGCTCGAGACCCGCGCGGTCGAGCCGCTCGACGTGCTCACCAAGAAGGGCGCCACCGACAAAGAGATCTATGTGCTGCGGCGGCTGCACGCCGAAGAGGGGGAGCAGGCCGAGCTGGGCTTGCACTTCGATCTGACGGTGCCCTTCGCACGCTTCGTCGCGCAGCACCGCGGCTCGCTGGCGTTCCCGTTCAAGCGCTACCAGATCCAAAAGGTGTGGCGCGGCGAGCGTCCGCAGCAGGGCCGCTACCGCGAGTTTTACCAGGCGGACATCGACGTCATCGGCGAAGGCGAGCTCTCCATCCACTTCGACGCCGAGATGGCGTTGCTGCTGCACGACGTGGTGAGCAGTCTGCCCATCCCGCGTATCGAGCTGCGCATCAACAACCGTAAGGTCCTCGAGGGGTTTTACCGAGCGATCGGGCTCAGCGCGATCACGGATGTGCTGCGCAGCGTCGACAAGCTGGACAAGATCGGCGAAGACGGCGTGCGCAAGGCCTTGCTCGAAGACAACGGCGTGACGCCCGAGCAGGCCGAGCAGTGCCTCGCCCTGGCGCGCATCGGCGGCACGGGGAGCGAAGTCGTCGAGCGCGTGCGCGCACTCGCGTCGAGCGCGGGCGCGTCGCATCCGCTGCTCGACGAAGGTCTCACCGAGCTCGCGTTCGTGATGAGCGCGCTCGAGGGGCTCCCCGAGGGCGCTGCGCGTGCCGACCTGCGCATCGCACGCGGCTTGGACTACTACACGGGCACCGTCTACGAGGGCGTGCTGGTCGATCACCCGCAGCTCGGCACCGTGTGCTCGGGCGGGCGCTACGACAACCTGGCGGGCGACGACAAACACAAGCTGCCCGGTGTCGGCGTCTCCATCGGACTGTCGCGGATCCTCGGCCTGTTGTTTGCGCAGAACGCACTCAAGGCGTCGCGTGCCACGCCCACGCTGGTGTTGGTTGCGCTCAACAGTGAAGAAGAGCGCGCCGCCGCGTACGCCGTCGCCAAGCAGCTGCGCGACCGCTCCATCCCCACCGAGGTGTTCTACGCGCCGCAGAAGTTCGGCAAACAGATCAGGTACGCGGAGAAAAAAGGCATCCCGTACGTGCTGTTCGTGAGTGAGGTAGGCGCGGAGCTCAAGGACATTCGCAGCGGCGAGCAGACCAAGATCGAGCTCGCCACGTGGGCGCCCGCCGCCGACGAGCTCGTGGTGCAGATCCTGAAGAGCTGAGGGCGTTGCGCGCGCTCAATAGAAGCCTTCGCGGCGCGCGTAGCGTGCATCTCGTTCCAGGTCGTATTGCACTGCGTCGACACTTTGCACGGCCTGCATGAGCTCGCCGTTGCTGGGCAGCTCGCTGCGCGCGACAAAACGTTCGTTGTCCCAGAAGTCCGAGCGCAAGAACGCCTTGGAGCAGTGCGTGTAGGCGGCCTCGATATCGACCAGGATGCCGAGCTTGGGCTGCTTGCCTTCGACGGCGGTGGGGGCGAGCAGGGCGGCATCGGTGGTGACTGTCGCCCGCCCGTTGACGCGAAACGTGTCGGTGATGCCCGGGATGATGAACAGCAGACCCACGTGCGGGTTGCTCAAGATGTTGCGCAGCGAGTCGGCCAGCCGATTGCCGGGTCGCTCCGGCAGCAGCAGCGTGCGCTCGTCGAGGATGTGCACAAAACCGGCCGGGTCGCCGCGCGGGCTCACGTCGCAGTTGCCATCCGCGTCGCTCGTCGCGAGGCACACCAGCGGGGACCGCTCGATGAACTGCCGCGTCAGCGGGTTGAGGCAGGCGACGACCTTGCGCTTCACGACCTCGGCAGGGGTACCGAGGAGGGCGTAGAGCTCGTCTTCGTTGTGGATGATCGATGACGTGAGTCGGTGCGCGGGCATGGTGTGAGTGTGCACGACCACTGACTCGGAGGCAGCGCGAAACGGCCGGCCACCCGCGCGCCGCGTTGGGTCAGTCCGCTCGGGCAGCTCCGCTACCTTACCGCGCGCTGGTCTGTCTTCTCGCGGCAGTCTGACTCACGAGCTTTCCATTGTGCTGGTATTGCGCGCGGGTTCACGACCGCATCTGCGTGGCGCAGGGGCATGCCTCGACGGCGGCGAACTTGTTGAGACACGATGTGCATACGCCGGCCAGCTCATTGCTCTCTGCGGCCATCCCTCCTCACGCTGAGCGAGCCACACTTTACTGTTAAAACAGCACTGTTCGTGCGGGGCTCGGGTGTGAGGCGACGCGCAGTCTCATGCCGAATGCGGTCTGTCTGACTGCCGCGGCACCATCGACGTAGCACTGGCCGTCACGTGCAGTTTGGGCCTTTTGGTTGGCCCGTTCGCCGTGCCATAACCTTGGTGCAGGACGTGTGGCTTTCGCTCTCGCTGCCGAGGGCGCGCTTCGACACCCACTGACTTCTACGCAAGGCAACCCGGCCCTGCTGGAGCGAGCGCTCATATGATGGCGGTTCCACAAGCTGAACAGGTTGGCATCCATCGCGACTCCACGGTCTCGGTCCGCGTGGTGCGCGCGCTGCTCGAGGTGGTCGAACAAAAGGGCGTTCCGCTCGACCGCTTTTTGCGCGTCGCAGAGCTCGATCCCGCGGAGGTGCACGCGACCGACGCGCGCTGGTCTCGCGCGCGTGTGTACGCGCTGTGCGAGGTGGCGTTGGAGCTCACCGGCGATGCTGCGCTGGGACTGCACTGGGCCGAGACCGTCGGTGACGGAACCTTCGTTCCGATCTCCGCGCTGATCGCGCACTCGCCGACGTTGCGGCAAGGCTTCGAAGCGCTCGCCCACTACTACCGGCTGATCAGCGATCAGGCGAGCTTCCAGTTCGTCGAGAGCGACGACAAGGTGACGGTGCGCGGCGCACGCATCGCAGGGGGCTCGCTGCGTATGCAGCGCTTCGTCGTCTCCGAGATGATGGTTGCTGGCTTCCAGCGTCTGGTGCGTTGCGTGCGTGCCCAGGCGCGTCCCACCAGCGTCAACTTCGAGTACCCTGCACCTCCTTACGCCGCCGAGTACGTGCGCGTGTTTGGAGACGTGGTGCGCTTCGACCAGCCCTTCAGTGGACTCGTCTTCGACCGCGCGTTGATGGACCTGCCCGCGCCGCACAAAGACGAAGACGTGCACGAGGCGCTCAAGGGTCTCGCCGAGCGGCGCCTCTTGCGCATCACGCAGAAGACGCCCTACGCGCTGCGCGTGCGCGACCTGCTGGTGCAGCAAGCCTGTCCACTACGCGCCGACATGAACTCCATTGCGCGGCAGCTCGGCATGAGCGTGCGCTCCCTGCGTCGTCGGCTGGCCGAAGAAGCCAAGACCTACAACGACGTGGCCACCGAGGCGCTCGTCATCGTCGCCAAGCAGTTCCTCGGCGACAAGCAGCGCACCATCCAAGAGACGGCCTACGAGATGGGCTTCTCCGACACCAGCACGTTCCACCGCGCGTTCAAGCGCTGGACGGGCATCACGCCGAGCGGCTATCGCGAGGCTCAGCTCGTGGGCGAGCAGCACCCGTAGTCCGTCGCGGCACGAGTCAGGGCGCCTGACGGTGGACCGGGAACGGGCCAAAGCTCTGCGACACGGGCATCAGCTCGATGGTGTTGATGTTCACGTGCGGCGGCAGCGTCGTCGCCCAGAACACCGCCTCGGTCACGTCGCTCGGCGTGAGCGGCTCGGTCGCCGCGTACACGGCCGCAGCGCGGCTGGCGTCGCCGTTGAAGCGCACCAGCGAGAACTCGGTGTCCCCGGCCATCCCCGGTTCGATGTTGGTGACCCGTACGCGCGTGCCGTGCAGGTCGGCGCGCAAGTTGAGGCTCAGCTGACGTACGAAGGCCTTGGTGGCGCCGTACACGTTGCCGCCGGGGTAGGGGTAGTTGCCCGCGACTGAGCCCATGTTGACGACGTGCCCGCGACCGCGCGCCACCATGCCCGGCAACAGCGCACGGGTGACGTACACCACACCCTTGCAGTTGGTGTCGATCATGCGCTCCCACTCGTCCACGCTGGCGCGCTGTGCCGGCTCCATGCCGAGTGCGAGGCCGGCGTTGTTGATCAGGCAGTCGACGTCTGCAAAGGCGGCCGGGAGCGCCGCGATGGCGCTCTCCACGGCGGCTCGGTCTTGGACGTCGAGCACCAGCGGCAACACGCCGTCGCCTAGCTCGCGTGTGAGCTCGGCAAGCTTGTCAGCGCGGCGAGCGGCGGCGACGACGCGGGAGCCGGCGGCGCGGTAGCGGCGCACGAGGTCGGCGCCAAAACCAACGCTCGCGCCGGTGACGAACACGACTTGGGGGAGGTAGGACATCCCCCAGTGTAGTCGGTGCGCTCCCTGCGTTTAGCGCTTTTTGCGGTCGTCCTTGGACCTGCGATCGCGTCGGCGTTCTTGTTTGCGCTCCTGCTTGCGCTCTTCTTTTTTGCCCGTGGGCGTGTGTTTGCCCCAGCTGGCGTGCGCCTTTTTTTCGCGGTCTTTTTGTTTGCGTGAGAGCTGCTTGTGCCCGCCCTCGTCACGCTTCTGCGATTCGTGCAGCGTGCTGGCCTGCGGGAAGACGATCGGCGTGGCCTGCACCGAGCGCTCGGCCACGTTGACGCTGTCGAGTCTGACTGTCAGACGATCGCCGAGGCCAAAGCTCGCGCCCGAGCGTCGACCCACCAGGCGTAGGCCGTGGGCGTCGATCTCGTAGAAGTCGCCGGTGCCGAGCGAGGTGACGTGGCACAGCGCCTCCACGAAGGGCTCGTCGAACTGACAATAGATGCCGTGGGGAGCGACGCCGCTGACGGTGGCCTCGAACT